>JAPKXY010000042.1 GCA_026394605.1 Methanoregula sp. | reverse complement strand
GTTTGAGCTTACGCTCGTCCTGAGCTGCACGGATCACGGTCTGGTACTCTTCTTCAGTCTTTTTGATGTCTCGTAAGACCTCGGTTCTCATCCAACCCTCCTTTCACGGCATTACAATATTTGGGAAAAAAACCATATATAAATTGTTATTTTACACCGCCGAAGAGCCGGTTGCCCGGATAAAGTTTTTTTTAAAAAAAATCAGAGGTTGTTTTTATAAAATTTCGATGTTTGTCCGATATAAGAAATGCGTGAGCCCGGCACCGGGGGGCAGGTTGCTGATTTCGATTCCTCCTTTTACGCCCCGCAGCGCCATGCCCGAAAGCGCCTCAGAAGCGCAGATCAGGTGCTGCTCCGGGTGGGTCCCGCGCCGGATCCTGCAGTTGGTCTCAATCACCGGACCCGCTGACACAACATACCGGAACCTGCGGGAACCTGGGTGATTATGGGGAAGCACAACGAGCGGCGTCCGGTAACGCCGTACAAGTTCGATGAGCATCACACAAGCTTCAGGCTCCCCGCCTTCCGGAGCGGAGACAGCGATGATGTCGGTCGGTTCGATCGTCTGGCAGCACTCGCCGGTTTGATCCTCGATACAGAGTGCAAAACGTCCGTTGGCGTGTGCAACGATTAAAAAAGAAGATCCTTTGCTGATATGCAGGAATTCATCGGGCAGGAGGGAGATCATGCCTCGGCAATGTTGTCTGACTGGCAGCTGGGACAGATGGGATTTTTACCGATGCCCTTGAACCGTTCGCCGCAATCCTTGCAGCGGTAATCCTTTCCCCTTACACGATCCGGCGGAATGTCGATATCCACAGGCCCCCCAACAGTACACACCTTTAATCACCTCACCACAACATCTTCATAAATCTATTTAATGGTATCTAAACCCGGACATGCCCCGCCAGAAGAGCTCCTGTTCAGATGACAAAGTTGAACGTGATAAGCGAGATTAAAATGAGGATACAAGAATGCTTGACACCGGCGCCCATTGTACCCTCCCCCATCTGTCCGGCAATCAGCCCTGAGAAGATTGCTTGCACAAGGCAGGTATGGTAGAGCAGCCGGTCAAATGTCATAATCGGGATCGAACCAATGCCCGCGAGCGCCCCTACTTTCGGGATCCCCGAAGAGGAGATGCTACCGAGGACCGGTAAAAACTGGGTCGTCAGAACGGCGACAACGAACATGAAGACGAAGAACGAGAGGTAAACAATTGCCGTGTAGACGAACATCTCCGCGGACCGCTCCCTTTTTAACACCTCGTTCATCTTAGCATCAGAGGATGCGATCGAGAGCACTTCGCCGATCGACCCGCTCATCTCAGATGCCTTGGTGATCAGCGTGACCGTACGGGCAATGGATGGCGTCCTGACCCGCTCTTCAAAGCGCATCAGCGCCTCGGTAAAGTTTGCCCCCCAGTCCATGTCCCGCTTGATCCGGCGGATCTCATAGCTGAGCAGCCCGAGGTTGGTGTTCACCATGATCGAGATTGCCTGCGCAATGGTCAATCCCACCTGGTTGATTCCCGCCATCCGTTCCAGAAAATCCGGAATAAGCGATTCGATGCCCATCACCTTTCGAGCCCAGACTTCGTAGAATATCGCATACGGGACCAGTACAACCAACAACCCGATCACGATATGGTCGTCAACCACGTCAATAAACGTCTCGATGTTGGTGTAGTGGGGGGTACTCCAGAATGTCGCGATGATATAGATCAGGGCGACAGGTATCGTGATGTAAAAGGTGTGGTCGATATTTCTGACAAAACTCTCGAACGGGTTTTTGATGTGGTTGGTGATGTTCCGGATCTTGTCATACCGTTTGAGCTGGGCGAAAAGCGACTCCTCATTGCCACGCTTTGCGATCCGCACATCAGCGTACTCGTTCAGCACCGTCGTCTTCACGTACCGCTCGGTCTTTTCCCCCTTGACAGAGATGAGGTCAAGGAGGAGGATGAAGATGAGCGAACCAACGGGGATGATCGCGTAGGTGACCATGGTAAGCTGGATAACTGCAGAGCCGCCCATCATGCCCATTACCACCATGATGATGATTAAAAAGAGGGGGCCTGCGACAAAGAGCGTGACATAGGACTCAGCGACGATGGAGAGGAAGTTCAAAAACTGCTTCTGTTCGAACCGGGCCTCTTCCTGGTAAAGCCGGACCCGCATGGAGAGGAACTCGGACATGTTCCCGCCACTCTCAATCACCGAGAGGAGGTCTTCTAAAAAATCCTTCATCTTTTCCGAGGGAGTGGTCTCGGCAAGATGCCGAATGGCGGATATCATATCATAGCCGAAGAAGTCGGCGTCCCGCACGATCGAGCGGAACTCCAGTGCGACCTCCCCATAAATGTTGGAATAGTCTGAGAGTGAACGGAAGATTGTCATCAGCTGGGCGCCGCCACGCCGCATTGCATACATGTACGCGACCGCGTTGTGGAGTGTCAGGTTGATCCGGATGGTGCGGTTCCTCTTCTCGATGCTAGGGAACTTCAGCAGGCTTGCATAGGAAACATAGGTACCGATGGCAAAGCAGATGACAACGGTGAGGACCTGTATATACTGCCCGAAAGCCGGGGTGTAGAAGAACCGGGGGACCTCGATGTTGAAGACATTGTAGAAACCGCTCTGGTTTACCTTGAGCGCAAGCAGGATCAGGTTGCCGAAGAAATAGCCAAAAAGTGCAAGCAGGATCCCGAAGAGAAGCGAGATCTTCACAGACCGCCAGATGTACTGCTCGACCGTCATCCCCATACGGGCGGAGATCAGGTCAGCGTGCAGAGTGTGGTACCTGATAGGATCTTTTCGGATTCGTTCACGAAGGAAGCTGCGCAGGTTCATTGGAGTACCTTGCGCAGGTCAGAGATGTTATCAAAAACCCTCTGCCGGTCGATATGGAAGAGGTGGAAAAGCGATGCAACCGATATATAATCAAAGATTCCCTGTTTCTGCATTGCTTCGAGGATCTGCTTCCTGGTTTTGACTTCGGAATCAAGCTGGTCCCGGGACCACCCCCGTCGTTCTGTGATCTCGGCATAGATCTGGGACCTGCCCGTGTAGGTATACCGGTCATAGATCGGGTCATAGATAAAGACATTATTCACCCGCAGGTTCCCCGTCGCCGGATCAAGTCCGGCGATCTCGACAATCTCCTGCACGCGGCGTACCCGCTCAGTCCCACGGTAGATGAGCGCCTGCACGCTGATGATGTTAAGTGCCTGAACCATGTTGCGGGGCACGTTTAACGGTTCTGACTCGAGCCGGTGGATAGCGGCGTCCACACTCCCCGCGTGCATAGTGGAAAACGTCGTGTGCCCGGTGTTCATTGCCTGGAAGAGCGTCTGAGCCTCCTGCCCCCTGACCTCCCCGACAATGATGTACTCGGGGCGCTGGCGCATCGCAGCCCGCAAAAGGTCGAACATGTTGATTGCGGTTCCCCCTTCCATCAGCGCTGGTCGGGTTACGCTCGCAATCCAGTTCTCATGATAGAGTGTAATCTCGCGAGTGTCCTCGATACTGACCACTTTTGCAACCGGTGGGATGAACATGGAGACTGCGTTGAGCGAGGTAGTCTTGCCCGATGCCGTGCCGCCAATGAAAAGCAGGCTTTTGTTGTTCTCAATCGCAAGCCAGAAGTAGACAAGCGCATCGACGTTGAACGTCCCGTAGTCCAGCAGTTCAATCGGTGAATAGGGGTCTTCCCGGAATTTGCGGATGGTAAAGGACGTGCCGCGTGTGGTAACTTCGGTTCCCAGCGTGAGCTGGAGCCGCGAGCCTTCAGGGAGTGTGGCGTCAAGCATGGGTGAGCCCGTAGAGATGTGCTTGCCGGATCGCTGGGCGAGGGTGATAGCAAGCGAATTGAGGACATCGGATTCGAATGTGATATTCGTCTTAATATTGCGGTATTTGCGGTGATAGAGGAATAAGGGAATCCCTGTCCCGTCGCAGGAGATATCTTCGAGATTGGGATCATTCATCAGGGCATCGATCCGCGACCAGCCGATAAAGTTGCGTATCAGGTAATACTGGAGCTTGAAAAGCGTTGTCTCCTCAAGGGCAAGCCCGTAGTCGTCCAGGAGCCCGAACATCTTTTCGAGAATGATTTTTTTCCGGTCCTTTGTGATCTCATCAGTGGAGAGGATCAGGACATCGCGGAGGTCTTCATGAATCCGTTCAAGCAGCTCGTACTCAAATTCAGACAGGGCGGGTTCGAACAGCAGGTACTCATTCTGGTTGGTCTTCCGGTTCAGGGTGATATAGACGAGAGCCATTCCCGTTTTCACCCAGTACTGTTCGAGGAGCTCGTACCAGTCGGGGACATGCACCTCTACGAGGGGACCGTGCTTGATGACGTCATACTCCACGATGGGCTGTTGTTCCTTGTGCTTGAAGAGGGGGATTGCAGGGAGCGCCTTTTTCTGGGTAACCGGGGTGGCGGGGATTGGTTGTTCCTCTGGCCGGAGTTCATGGGAAAGAGCGTCGGGCTTTTGTTGTCCAGCCGATTCCGGTTGCCGGGGTTTGCTCAATTTACTGATCAGCTCCTTCATTTCCATATCAATAACGCTCCACTGGATTATCCCCTGTATTACTATCGAATTACTGTAGGACAGCAGATTCTATATAATTATGTGGTCAGCGCCGACATTTTATTGGTTTATTATTGCAAAGGATCGGTTTTATTGGGTATTTGCCCATCTGACAGATATCTTTATCATAAATCGTCAAGAGAGTTGAATTGTCAGAGTAAATGGACTGAAGCGGAGTTTTTATGGCACAACAGACGGTACAGCGGATTCCTACGGGTATATCCTCACTGGATCCTATTCTCGATGGAGGGGTTCCCTCAGGTTCTGTGATCCTCCTGCTCGGCGATGTCGGTGGGGGCCACTTCGAATTTATATACAGTTCAATCGTCAACACCCTCAAGGCTGCACCGCCCTCCGCTGATACCGGTGCTCCTCAGCTCCGCTACATAACATTCACCCGCACAAATGAGGACGTGAAGCAGGAGATCGCGAAGTCGTTCCCGATGGAGGATGTAACCAGACTCAAGGAGAAGATGCGGTTTGACGACCTTTCCGAGCTCTATTTTGATAACAGTGTCGTGCCGGATGACTGGTATAGCCACGGGGATATCATCTCACGACTCCAGAAGCGTGCCGATCATGCGGGAATCCTTGCCCAGCTTGCCATTGCATTGAATGCTGCAGAGCCCAACAGCCTGATTATCATCGATTCCATCACCGACATCGCCACCCAGTGCACCAGCTCTAGTGTCTGGCTCAACCTCACGGGGCTCCTGCGGGGGTTGCAGAGGATATCCAAGCAGCGGAACCTCACCGTCTACCTGCTGCTCACCCGAGGGATCCTGAAAGAGGAAGAGGAGCGGGAAATCGGCGACATCGTGGATGCTGTGCTGCTCTTCCGCTGGGAGGAGTCGAGCGGGGCGCGACGGCAGCGGGTGATGTATTTCGAGAAGTTCCGCGGCGTCATGCCGCACCTCGAAGAGCGCGATCTCGTGAAATTCGCTGTCCGGATCTCCACGTCCGGCGGCTTTGAGGTGAGCAACATAAGGGTGGTCATATGAACGAAGAACGGATGAAAGTGGGGATCATCGGGCTGGATGACATGCTGGGCGGTGGATTAATTTCGGGGAGCATCTGCGCCATCATCGGGACGTATGGTACCGGCAAGACGACGTTCTCACTCCAGTTCATCTGGGAGGGGTTAAAAAAAGGCGAGCACATCATCTACATCAGCCTCGAAGAGCGGGAGGAGCGGATCCTCGAGTACATGATGCAGAAGGGCTGGGATGTCAAACCATTTTTGAACAAATCGCTCTTTGTGATCAAGCTCGACCCGACCGATTTCAATCTCGCCAACAACCGGATAAAAAATGAACTCCCCCGGTTAATCAAGCAGGTGAACGCACGCCGGGTCGTTATCGACCCCATCTCCCTGTTCGAAGACCTCTTTGACGCCGATTCGGTGCGCCGGCAGGAGATGTTCCGGTTCGTCGAGGGGATGCGGGACCAGAAGTGTACGATCATGATGACCTCAGAGACTGACAAGGACAACGCGTTCTCGAGCCGCCACGCACTCATCGAGTACCTTGCCGACACCGTGATCCTGCTGCGGTACGTTCGACCCTCCGACCTCACCGATGTGCACCTCGCGCTCGAAGTGGTCAAGATGCGGATGTCAGCACACTCCCGCGAGATCAAGCCCTACGAGATCCAGCATGACAAGGTGCTCGTGTACTCGGAAGCGAATGTATTTTAACACTTTTTTTCCTTTTCAAAATTACTATCTAAAGTATGTGACGCTCCTGAGCGCTCCGGCTCCGTATATCC
The DNA here is from genome assembly GCA_026394605.1 of Methanoregula sp. Classification (GTDB taxonomy): domain Archaea; phylum Halobacteriota; class Methanomicrobia; order Methanomicrobiales; family Methanospirillaceae; genus MVRE01. The sequence goes on along the minus strand of JAPKXY010000042.1, from coordinate 42,618 downwards.
TCCGGTTCCGGAAATATTTTTTTTTAAAAAAAATTATATCGTAATCCCCAGAATCAATAACAGCACAAGGATCCCTACTCCAGGGAGCCCGCCAACACCACAGATCAAAATGGTGGCAAGGCTGTAGCCAAGGTCGGGTTTGCCGATCCAGTTCATCATATGGAAAAAGTTCAGGATGACTAACAAAAGCAATCCCAGGATCGCGTTGATCAACAGCACACTGAACTTTTTGACGAGATAGTACGCGATGGCAACTACCGCAACAACGATCATGATAGTGACAAGAAGTACACTCATATTCATTTACCAATAATCCGCTGGGAAATTAACCTTATCGACGGCAGCACCATCGGTCCTATCTGCCGCACCTCATCTGAAATCCCGCCGATTTCTTTGTGCATCGTAAAGACATTTCCCACCAGCATCGCACTGCGGATTGGTGTCTGGAGTTCACCATCCTCCATCCAGAACGCATTCGAAATCTCAACCGAGAAGTCCCCGTTCATCGGGTTTGCCGTGTGGGCGCCCACAACGCTGTTGATATAGATCACGCGTTCGTCCTCGACATCGGTCCTGGATCCGGTAACAGTGAAGTTGTGGTGCCCGATCATTGTTCCGCCGGAGACCCCGTTCCTGATCGCGCTCGCGGTGCTCTCTTTACCATACCGGTATGCGGTGCGGAGGTCGTAGGCAAATGATAAGAGGCTACCATCCCGGATAAAATCAATCCTTTTTGTTGGCATACCTTCGCCGTCCCATAATCCACTCGCGAGTCCTTTTTTCCGGTGTGGATCGTCATAGAAGGAGAGCCGCGGGTCCATGATATCATCACCAAGGTGATTGGCAAGACAAGAACGTCCCGCATGTACATTCCTTGCGGAGAGCGCGGGAATGAAGGCTGACGCGAGGAGCTCAGCGTAGGCAATCGGGGAGAGCAGAATATCGTAGTTACCGCTCGCAATGTCCTTTCCCCCTGCCGACTGTGAGGCAAGAAATGCTGCCCGCTCGCCCACGGCGGGGGGGTCAACATCAAAAAAGCAGGAGTGGGCGAATTCAGAGCCTGTGGACTGACCCTGAATCGCCTCCAGGGAGATGGAGAGCCCCGTATGCCGGCTGATGGATCGCAGACCGCTGCTGTTGGCGATAACATCAGTTGCGGATGAGAGTGTTGCCGAACCCGATGTGACCTGTGCAGGGTGCTGTGCGGCGCCCTCAAGCATTTGTTCGAGCAGCCCGTAGGCTGCCTGCGGGTCGGGGGTAAGCGATGGATCATAGCACAATATGTCGGTGTCAGGCACAGCCTGTTCCGGGAGACCATTCCACTGCTGCGGGGTGGCAAGCCTTCCGCTTGCGATCGCAGCTTCGAGGCACTCCCGCCACTGCTTCGGGTTGTGGGTACTTGACGTGCCGATCCGCCCCTTATCGATGGTCCGGATGCCCAGACCGCATTCATCGGACCGGATCGCAAGATTCACGTTGCGGCGCTTTGTGTCCGCCGAAATCGCAACACCCTCAGCATAGAAGACCTCAACCTCATCAACCCGTTTTGCCCCTTCCTTTAAGAGTTGATCAATCCACGCCACTGCTACCCACCACCGCATTATCAAGCAGGACATGCGGCGCCCCGTCGCTCACCGGCACGCTCTGCCCTCCCTTACCGCAGTATCCCGGGTGCATCGCACGGTCGTTGCCGCAGAGCAGGATGTCGTGGAGGGTCGAGAGGATCTCCCCGGAGAGCGAGACGTCCCGCACCATGTTCGTGCACTCGCCGTGCTCGATCAAATAGCCGTATTCCGCGTTGAACTGGAAAATGCCCCGTCCGGGGTCAACCTGCCCGCCGCGGGAGCCTTTGAGCAGGATACCGTTGTTGCACGCCTCCATGATCTCTTCAAATGGTGCGTCGCCGTTTTCGATGAACGTGTTGCTCATACGGACAAGCGGTGGCTCAGCCCCCATCGCCCGTGCATGCCCGGCCACACCATTGCCAACAGCAGCGAGCGTCTCCCGGCTGTGCAGGAACGCATTCACGACACCGTTTCTGATGATCTCGGTGCGCTGGACAGCCACCCCTTCCGCATCAAAAGGTTCAAACCCGAACTCGGGAAGCGAAGGGTCATCGACAATGGTCAGCCGGTCATTGCCAATCTGATTGCCAGTCTTTCCTGCAAGGATCGAACTGCCCTCCTGCACAAGATCGCCTTCGCTCGCGTGCCCGACAGCTTCATGGGCAAATACCCCGGCGAGCTCCGGGTCAAGTACCGCCCGCATCCTGCCCCCCTTCGCATGCCCCGCATCGAGCAGTGCAACGGCTATCTTTGCAGCATGCTCCCCGTATTCCTGACGGTGCCGGAGGTCAAACCCACGGATTGAATGGAGCCGTTCGAACCCCATCTGAACTGTACCGTTGCGCGACGCCACCGCGAGCACGTTGAACCCCGACCGGCAGATCTCGTACGAGAACTCGTGCCCCGAACTGTCCGAGAACGTGATATGCTCGGACTGCTCGATGTAGTTAGCCCGCCTGTTTACCACGTGGGGGTTGCGGGCCGCCAGTTCAATTGCAGCAAGCATCTCAGTCTTCTCCTCGATGCTCACGTCCCTCGGATCTTCCCGCATTGCCGGTACATCGAGAACTCGGTATGGCGCGTCAGAAAGGTGTACATCCTGCTGCGTAATCGAAGCAAGACGCGATGCAGATGCAAGCAGGGAATTGAATTTTTTCTTTGAACCGGATGTATAATTGTCAATTTCAAGGATGCCCCACCCGCGGGGACCGAGCACCCGCAGGATAGCCCTGTTGAAAAAAGAAGTCCCGGCAGACTCCACCACATCATTGTCGATGTCGATGAGCGTTGCCTGACCCGTCACTTGCCTCAGGTCGTAATACCTGATCGCCGGTGGTTCGCTCATGCGACAGTCTGGTTGACGGCGGGTCCATCGACAAACGCTTCAGTTGACCGTATCGCCATCTTCTTCAGTTTGGAGAGGAACCCTTCGATATTCTGCGGGACGAGTGCATATTTCAGGACATCGTTGATCGTATCAACGGGGATTACGGTGACCAGCGGGCGGTACCGCTCCTCGATCAGGACATCGTCCATATTCGTCCGCGGGATCAGCACCGTTTTGATGCCCGCCTTTGCCGCTGCTTCGATCTTGAAGGTAACCCCGCCGACAGGTAATACGTCACCACGCACCGACAGCGAACCGGTCATCGCCACATCCTGCCTGACAGGGATACCCTCGATCGCACTGATAACAGCGGTCGCCACACTGATAGATGCAGAATCTCCCTCGACACCCATGTAGGTGCCAATGAACTGGATGTGGATGTCAATATTCTTTACATCCTTACCCGTAAATTTTTTAAGAATCGCGCTCACGTTCTTGATCGATTCCAGCGCGATCTCTTTTAACATACCGGTGGCGATCACGGTGCCATTCGCACCCTGTGCCGGTGTGACTTCCGCCATGATAGGCAGCACAGATCCGGCATCACTTCCCGTCACCGCCAGCCCATTCACCCTCCCGACACGGGTGCCCTCTACCACAGTCATCTCATACTCTCTCAGGTGACGGGTGATTTCATCGGAAACCTGGTCTTCAATTGAGCGGGCGATCTTCTTTGCCGCCACCACGTGGGCGGCATTGGCAAGCTGCGCACCCTCCTGGCGTGCGATATCGCCGGCGACACGGATAAGCCCGCCGATATCGCGCAGCTTCAGGGTAAGGTGACCCTTGCGGTTTGAACGCCGGCGAGCCTCCCGAATCACCTCATCGATGGCGGTCTGGTCGAAGTGCGGGATCTTGCCGTCGTTTTTTACTTCCTGCGCGATAAACCGGACGTATTTCTGCCGGGTCTCAGGCGTGTCCTCCATGTTCTCCGACATATAGACCTCATAACCATACCCCCGGAGGCGCGAGCGAAGTGCGGGATGCATACCCTGAATAGCATCAAGATTCCCCGCTGCGATCATAATGAACCTGCAGGGGACTGGTTCGGTGCGGACCATCGCACCGCTTGAGCGTTCACTCTGCCCGGTGATGGGGAACTCCCCCTCCTGCAGGGCTGTGAGCAGGTTCTGCTGGGAATGGGGGGTAAGGGTGTTGATCTCATCGATAAAGAGCACCCCGCCATGCGCACGGTGGATTGCCCCCGCTTCGACGCGGTCATGCGCCGGTGTCTCAAGCCCGCCACTCTGGAACGGGTCGTGCCTGACATCCCCGAGGAGTGCCCCTGCGTGTGAACCTGTCCCATCAATAAACGGCGCTGTGCTGGTATTGTCGTTGAAGACGAGCAGTTTGGGCACCATCGTCTCTTCGCGTGGCGTACTGTACCGCAGCGCCATAAAGACAAATGCGGCAGCAAGGATGCCCATGAGCCACTGGTAGGTAATGAAAGCGTAACCGATGATCCCAATAATGAGGAGCAGGAGCAGGGTGTTGCGGAACTGGATCTTGCGCTTTGCTTCAGCTTTGTGGGCGCCGACGATCTGCTTGCCCCGCCCGACCGCAACAGTCCGGATTACCGGGTTGTTGGGGTCGTCTGAATTGGGGTACACAAGGATATCCTGCAGCTCCTCTTTGGGCAACAGCTCCGTCATCGCCTTGGCGAGCATGGATTTTCCGGTACCGGGGCTCCCGATCATCATCACGTGACGTCGCTGGATCGCCGCTTTCCTTATCACCTCGACCGCGTGCTCCTGACCGATCACCTGGTCGATCAGCCGGGCAGGCACCTCGATCTGAGAAGATGCCACAACGGGCACTTCCGGTGCTGCCTTCTGCTCTGAAACAGCGGGTGGTTCTGGTGATTCCATAGTCGGATTTTCCCCACGTTGCCCTAGGTAATCATATAATGTGTAATAGACATTTAAGTAGTTTCAGCTGATTGCAGAGCGCAAGGTTTAGTTGCCGGCGGGGCAAATCGTTTGTAACGTTCAAATGGCTCCTGAGCGCTCTAAACCACGGGGTTTTTGGAGCCCCGGTATTTCACGGGGGTATCATGAAGCTAATCGGCACTGAGGCGTCCCAGATCCTTGCAAGCCGGATCGCGGACGAACTGGGGACTGCAGTCGTTGATGTGAAATTCTCGCGATTTCCTGACGGCGAACTCTATGTGTGCGCCGGCGGGCTCGATGACGAGATGGTGATCGTAGGGAGTATCGTGGACAGCGATTCACTCGTCCAGCTCCTGCTGCTTATCGATGCCTGCGAGGGCTCGCACAACATTCTCGTCGTCCCGTACATGGGGTATGCACGGCAGGACAAACGGTTTAAAGCCGGAGAGCCGATCAGCGCCCGTGCGGTTGCACTGGCGATCAGCCGTGGTGCCGATGCGTGCATTACTGTCAATATCCATGACAGGAAGGTCAACTCCTATTTCGGCATCTCTGCAACAGACGTCTCACTTGCTGCCGATATTGGCGCCCACATCAAAACAATGGACCTTGACGACCCCCTCATCGTCGCCCCGGATGATGGTGCCGCGGCATTTGCAGAAACGGTAGCAGCGGTCGGAAACTGGGACTGCGATCACCTTGACAAAACCCGGATCTCCGGCGATGAAGTCTCCATGGCGCCCAAGAATCTCTGCGCTGCCAACCGATCGGTTGTGATCGTTGACGACATCATCTCAACAGGGGGTACAATCGCGACCGCTGCCGGGATGCTCGCTTCACAGGGTGCACGCGACGTGCATGCCGCATGCGTCCACGGTGTTTTTACAAATGGGGCATATGCGCGCCTTAAAGCGGCGGGAATCAAAGAGGTTGTCTGCAGCGACACAATCGAACGGGGCTGCAGCCAGTACAGCGCTGCACTGAGGATTGCGGGTGCGCTGGGGCGGTAGTAGGACGTGCAGGAGTCGGTTGTCTCTGAAAGTTCGGTGCTTGATACTTCCCTGTTTTTTATAGAATACCCACTTTCCGGTACCATTTATACAACACCGTCAGTTGTCGATGAGCTTGTGGACCTGAGATCAAAGTGTCGGTATGAAACCCTGCTTTCACAGGGCCTGCAGGTGCGGGCACCCACACAGATAAGCGTGAAGCAGGTGCAGAAAGCATCCAGAAAAACTGGTGATGCAGACAAACTTTCCACGACCGACTGCGAGATCATCGCCCTTGCCATCGATCTGGGGGCGACAATCTTCTCAGACGATTTCGCCGTCCAGAACGTTGCCCGTGAGATCGGGGTTGTAACGCATACCATCCAGCAGCGCAGCGCGAAAAAACGGGTCTGGAAGTTCCGGTGCAGCGGGTGTGGCAGATTCAGCCATGCATCCGGGGAATGCTCTGTTTGCGGCTCCCCGATCAAAAGAACCATTAAATAGAAACCTGAAACCTCTTGTTCATGTCTTCCCTTGATGATCTGATTGGGAGAGCAAAGCTTCTGCTCTCGGAAGGTCACAGCCCCGGTCAGATAGCCGATGAACTCTCGCTCTCCATGGAAACGGTCACCTGGCTGCTCACCCAAGTGAAGGGAGCTGCTGTCCCCAAGGACGTTCACATCGACTGGACCGCGGTGAGCAGCTCCGCACTGCTTCTCGAAGAAACCGCGCTCATGCTGCTCAGGCACTATTATCGTGATAAAAATATCCCGGAGGACGACACCCCCCGCGATGCCGGGGTAATCGTGGGGATCGCGCTCTCCGGCATACCGCTCGCTACCATGATCGCGGTGCAGGAGGATGCAAAACTTGCGATCTACCACCCGGCGAAGCAGAACACGAGCGAGCGCCCGATTGGTTCAATTTCCGCAAACTTCGCCCAGGTCAATGGCGAGCGCTGCATCATTGTTGACGATGTGATCACGTCAGGCACCACGATGAAGGAAGTCGTCAAGTATCTCAAAAAGCACAGCGCTACTCCGGTCGCAATCTGGGTGATCTTTGACAAGCGCGGGCTGAAGGATGTTGAGGGTGTGCCGGTCTATGCGCTCTTCAAGATATCACGTATTGACTGACCATCCCTTTTTTGACGTCCTCAATACACTATAATTTATATAGAAGTTCAATTCCATCTTTTACAGCATCGGAGGATTAAGAATGCTAGCTGGACAGCAAATTATCATTTTAAGAGAAAATGTCGAGCGTAATTACGGCAAAGAAGACCAGCGCTCGAATATTACTGCTGCTAAGGCAATCGCCGGCGCAGTGAGGACTACGCTTGGTCCCCGTGGTATGGACAAGATGCTTGTCGGATCGACCGGTGATATCGTCATCACCAATGACGGCGCCACGATTCTGCAGGAGATATCAGTTCAACACCCGGGCGCAAAGATGGTCATTGAGGTCGCAAAGACGCAGGACAATGAGGTCGGGGATGGGACCACGACCGCTGTCGTGCTCGTCGGCGCTCTCATGGAGCAGGCGGAGAACCTCCTGGAGCAGGGCATCCACCCGACGGTTATTTCTGCGGGATACCGTCTCGGTATGGAGAAGGCGCTCGAGATTGTTGACGGGCTTGCGCTGAAGGTCGAACCAAACGATACAAAGACACTGGCTAAGATCTGTAACACCTCAATCACCGGGAAATCAATCGAGGCCATAAAATCCAAACTCTGTGGCATTATTGTCAATGCCGTCACCGCAGTTGCCGAAAAGGAAAACGGTAAAATCACCATCGATGAGGACGATGTCATGGTGAAAAAGCAGCGGGGGCGGTCGATAGACGACGCCGAGCTGATCCACGGTATTGTGATCGACAAGAAACGCGTGCACGAAGGAATGCCCAAGAAGGTGGCAAAGGCAAAGGTGGCACTGATCGCAACCCCGCTTGAAATTACCAAGACCCAGGTGAAGGCAAAGATCAAGATCTCGACCGCCAAGCAGATTGCAGCGTTTTCCGAACAGGAGGGCGAGGTGTTGAAAAAACTCGCCGATAACGTTATCGATAGCGGCGCAAACGTGCTTCTCTGCCAGAAGGGGATCGCCGATCCGGTCCAGTTCCACCTTGCAAAAGCCGGGGTGCTTGCTGTCGATGACGTTCCGGAAAATGACATGAAGTACGCAGCACAGGCACTGAATGCGAACATCGTCAACAAGCCAGAAGACCTCTCCGCAAAGGACCTGGGCATTGCCGAAGCCGTCGAAGAGGATAATGAGATCGATATCATCCGAATCAGTGGGTGCAAAAACCCCAAGGCGATCACCATCCTGCTGCGCGGCTCGACCGACTACCTGCTTGACGAACTCGAGCGTGCAGTCAATGATGGCAAACGCGTGGTCATGGACGCGATGGAGGACGGCACCTTTGTCGTGGGCGGCGGGGCAGTGGAAACCGAACTGCTCATGAAAGTCAAGGATCACGCGGCAAGTGTCGGCGGACGCGTCCAGCTCGCGCTCGAAGCCTATGCAGCCGCGTTTGAGTCCATCCCAAGAACACTTGCAGAGAACTCAGGCTATAACCCCATCGACAAGCTCGTCGACCTGAAAAATGCCCATGCAAAGGGTAAGAAGAATGCTGGGCTGAATGTCTATACGGGTGAAATTGTGGACATGTACACAGAAGGTGTGTTCGAACCCCTGAGGTCCAAGCGCCAGTCCATCCAGAGCGCTTCGGAGACCGCAGCGATGCTCATCCGCGTAGATGACATGATGATCACCCAGCAGAAGAAGCCGGCAGGAATGCCCGGCGCCCCCATGGGGTAACCCTTCTTTTATCAGCCCCGGGAACAGGTCAGGATAATAGTAACTTTTTTTTCCCTGATGGAGGCATCCTGGGGGATGCTCTTGTTGCGTTCGTTGATAATGAGAACAGTGTCGGGGTTGATCCCGAGCCTTTTGAGAGCGTCCTCGTAGGTGCAGCCGTCATCACCCACAAATTCCAGCACGTCCCTGTCCGGCACGATCGTTAGCCTGCAGTGCACACTCACAAGAATAACTATTATTAGAATCAGTGTAAAAATGATCTGAACCGGTGCCGAGGTAGTCTAGCCCGGTAAGGCGATGGTCTCGAAAACCATTGGTGCCCTGCACCTCGGGAGTTCAACTCTCCCCCTCGGCGTGGCGTTGTCCAATCGCGTGTATCACGCTCTTTACCCTGATAAAATACCCAGCGCCAGCAGGCTGGCGGGATCCTGGGATTTTATATATTTGACAATAAAACTAAGGGGGATTGCGAAATATCGTGAGATTATTTGTTTTCAGTTCCTGCAAAAAGATATATAGTGGGTAGTCGTAATATTTTTCAGTAGTACTATCAGTCCTCCAGACCCCCGCACCAGCCGAAAGGGTCATGCAGGATATCATATAATGAAATTTTACAGAGGTGGCATCAATGCTGAGGATTAAGAAGAACAAACCCCCGGTGTCCAGTGAGGTGCGATCGTTTCGCGCTGTCCGGCGCCTGAACCTCAACCGCACGTACGTCCCGATCAAAATCGGGGTGATCGCCGGTTATATTTTGCTTGCGATGCTCTCAGCGTCCACCTCAATGTTCGGTATCCTTGTCGGGGCACTGCTCAGGATTGCCGGGTATTAAAAAAAATTCTGCTATTTTTTACATATAGGCTGCTATTCCCAGCGCGCCGTGGAGGAGTCCCAGCGCAATCGAGAGCCCCGCCATCCTCATATGCCAAGGGAAGGGGATCTTCGTGATGCCATACCGTGGAAGCACGGGTATCGATGCGGTAACCATAAACGAGCAGAACGTGATGATCCCGAGATAGAAGATCAGCGGCCTGCCAAAGATCAGGTAATATGAGATATCCTGCAGCATGGCTACTCCACGATGATGGTTCCCGTCATATCAGGATGGATGGTGCAGTAGTATGAAAACCTGCCCGCCCGGTCGAACTTCTTGCTGTATGACTGCGATGGTGAGAGGGCATCTGAGCCGGACTCTGTCTTGTCAGTAAACATAATGCGGTGCGGAACCGGGTCCCGATTCTCCCAGCGGACGATAGACCCCGCCTTCACGGTCATGGTCTGGGGGTCGAACGCAAAATTTTTGATTGCGATGGTGTTTGCCGAGACGGATGCCTGGCTGAGTGGCGTATTGACAGATGAGGCGGGGGGTTGTGCCGGCGTCTGCTCCGGTGCTGTGGTTGTTGGGGTTGGTTGCAGTTGCTGTGACTGGGTGCAGCCGGCGAAAAGGACTGCCGCTACGATGATAAGGAGGGAAACAAGAGAGAGGGTTCTCATACCAGAACCATCATTGATGGCAGTTCATATAGGTTGTGGAGAGGGCAAAGGGAATACCGGTGGTTTTTCCACCGGAGAGAACCTAGGTGTGCCGCCAATTATTCGATAACGATAGTTCCCGTCATGAATGAGCGCTGGGTGTCAGCGTAAATATACCTTCCGGGCGCCATGAACGTATTGGAAAATGACTGCCCCTTTGCAAGGTTTCCCGAATCGAATTTCGTTGCACCAGTGCCGGTGTAGGTGACAGTGTGCGCAACCTGATCCTCATTGGTCCAGACGACGGTCGTCCCCACCTTGACCGTTACAAAGTTTGGATCAAACGAGTTTTCCCGGATCCGGATCTGAATTGTCGCACCTGTTCCACCGGCATTGGAGATGGTACCGGGGGGTGCCACCGATACGGTTGCCGATGATGCCCCCGTTGAAGCTGCCGGAGAGGATGGTGCTGTCGTGCAGCCGCAGCAGATAAGGGCAAGCATAATCAGGATTGCACATGCAAGCACAGTTTTCATACATAAGATATCGCATTCCCCAGATTAAAATAGTCGGCGGCCTCCTGTTCCAGAACCGACAAAACCGCATCACCCTCAAAGTATGATATTGTATTCCACTGAGGGGGGAACAGGGATTTAATAGACCGGCTGACCAATTCTCCCGGCAGTCTACGGAGTGATCATGGATGAAAAAGATCCTTATCATCTGCGGGAGCCCGCGCCCTGATGGGAACACGGCGCAGGTCGTAAAAGAGTGTGCAAGGGTGATCGAGAGCCATGGTGTATCAGCGGAGGTCATATCGTTTGCCGGAAAGAAGATCGAATCCTGCACCGCCTGTTACCAGTGCAAGGACCTCGGCGAGTGTTCGATAGAAGACGGGCTGAATGGAATCATCAAAAAACTGCGGGAGTCGCAGGGGTTCATTGTCGCATCACCGGTCTATTTTGGAACCGCCCGTGGTGATGTGATGGCGGCGCTCCAGCGGATCGGTATGGTCTCGATGGCATCCGACAACTTCCTTTCGGGAAAGGTTGGTGGACCAATCGCGATCGCACGCCGCGGCGGACACACATCGACACTGCAGGAAATGCTGATGTTTTTCTTAATCAATGACATGATTGTGGTCGGGTCCACGTACTGGAACATGGTCTTTGGCAGGGATCCGGGCGATGTATGGAAGGATGATGAAGGGATCGCAACAATCCGGATCTTTGCCGGAAACGTTGCCGAACTTGTCAAGAAGCTGGACTGAGTACAAAACCCGTTGTGGATTTCCTGCCTTTTTTCATTTTTTTTACAGATCATACGGGATGCACGCGGCTTAGCAAAGTGACCCGGTGGTGATACTTCCGATAGTCCCATTCATCTTCGCCCGGATCGTTGCCGGTGACGATATCGGGTTTATCATCGCACGGTTCGCCCGCGATACCTGCGGTGTCCTGATCTGTATCGCTGATGCAATCAGGCAGGGCTTCACTGATAACCGGCCGAATATTCCTCTTCACCGAATGAAAAAAGGTTCCGGAGCAGTCACACATCCACGTGCAGCAGCGCCCGGATTGCAAGACCGATTACAAACGATATTGCAGCGATCCCCATGCTGATCACCGCCATCTCAACGAACCGCCGCCAGAACGGGAGGTCCTTTGCAACAGAGATGTAGAACGTGAATAAAAAGATCACACAAAGGGCAGCGGTGAGCGTGATAGGCAGCGCAACATAGGGGTTTGACAGGATCAGGTACGGGAGAACAAGCAAAAAGACGGTGATTATGTAGGTGCTGCCGGTGTAGAGCGATGCTTTTACCGGGCTCCCCGGCCCCCCGTCTGACTTCCGGGAGAGGTATTCGGATGCCCCCATTGAGAGTGAAGCGGCGATCCCTGTAATGAGGCCCGCGACCGCGATTACCTTGGAATTCTGGATCGCGAACGTGAGCCCGGCGAGCGTTCCTGTGAATTCAACGAGCGCATCATTTAAGCCCAGCACAACCGAACCGACATATCGCAGGCGCTCCTCATCCAGAAGCCCGATCAGCTCCCTTTCATGGGCTTCCTCGCGAGCAACAATCTCCTTCACCTCAGGAATGATCGTGCCGATCTCATGATAGACCGCCTGCGACCGCTTCTCCACTCCTTCCATCAACTTGATTGCAAACGTTATCCCGAGCAGTCGCGCGAGCAGATAATAAAACCATACGCGCACTGTGTCCGGCGCAACTTCGCGTGCGGTGTACCGCTTCCAGATCTGATAGTGCTCGTATTCCTGTGCTGCGATTCGTGCGAGTACTTCACGGTTGTGAGGATCGCGGGTTGCACCTGCGATCTTTGTGTATATTTCATATTCGGTGATCTCGCCCCGCTGGAGCACGACAAGCGTATCGAGCATCGGGGCTGTCTCATCTCTCGTTGTCATGATGCTGGTTCTACCTCTCCTGTGCCAGACGCCGGCAGGGCGCTATCAGGTACGATCGAAACCGGCGCCGACCGGATTGTCTCAAGGAATTCCTCGACATGGTAGTGTTCGGAGAGTGCCATGTCCTTAAGCACATCTTCTGGCAATACCCCGCCGAATTTCCATGTATCCGGCGGGGGCACCGGAAGAGATGCGCCGATGGCGTCCCGGTCCATCTTCTTGATTGCACATAACGCCCCCTCCACCCGTTGTGCGACGCTATCCTTACCCGCATTCTGGACGAGCACAACAAAATCACTGAACCGTACTCTTGTCCTGCCACCCAGCAGCTTGCCGAGCAGGATGGTGAGCAGCCGGTTGAATGGGCTCCCGTACAGCGAGAACACGACAACCTCTACGCGTTTTCCTGACCGGCGCTGCCAAATCCAGAAGCCGCTCCGGGGGATACCTGCCGGCATGCGACGGATTCGCTCTGCGATGATCTCCTGCTCGCGGGGGAGGAGCGGCAGTGTAGACGAGCCTTGTGCGAGGATCTCCTGCAGGGCTCCACAGACGAGAGGGGAAAAGCCCGCCTGTCCACCGCCAGTCCAGAATGCGCGGGACGTCTGCTCAGTGCCGGGCACGACCACGACAAGATTGTGCCCCTCATCGAACTTCACCATTGACCAGACCCTGCCCCCCAGCGAGAACTCGCCGGCCGTTTGGCTCGTGACAAACCGTGCGTCCAGCTTGCCGATTACCTCCCCGTCAGGAGTGACTACACGGAACTCCCCGCCACCGGTAATCACCGAGTACAGGTCCTTCCAGTTCGCTTTGCCGAACGTCTGTTCCGCTCGTTCACCCAGCATCAGCATGTCACCATCGGGCGTCAGGTACCCATGCTCAATTGCATGGGTGATGATCTTCCCGATGGTGGTGGCGGAAATGCCGGCAAACGGCGGAAGGGATCGCAGGCTGTGTTCAAGCTGCCTCCGTGTTGTGCACCGGGTGCGGTGGACAAAGAGGAACATCTGCTGGACAAGCACATTATAGGGGCGTTTCTGCGGGTACAGCGGTTCAACTGCCCGACGCATCGCGCTCTCGATGATGGCAGCACTGCATAATAGTTCGCAGGAATCCCGCAGTACCCATGCAACATACGCCGATTGCCCGCGCCTGCCACTCCTGCCCATGCGCTGCAAAAATGACGAGACCGAGTTCGGGGGTCCGAGCTGAACAACCACATCAAGGTCACCGATGTCGATTCCCAGTTCGAGCGTGCTCGTGCAGATGATGCAGGCACCGCCTTCACGCGAGAACGCCTCTTCCGCTTCCTTGCGCACCGCTACTGACAGCGATGAGTGGTGGATATATACGTTTTCCAACCGTCCCGAGATCGCGTTCATCATGTTTTCCGCATCGCGCCGGCTGTTGACAAAGACGAGTGCCTTCTTTCCCGATACGATTCGCACCACCGCGTCAATCCGGTCTGTCTCTGCCTTTTCGATCACAAAAGAAAATCGCTTCTCCCTTGCGGCAGCCGGGACGGCGACCACCACTTCTCCCTGCCGGTGGTCAGAGAGCCACCCGAGGATCTCGCCCGGGTTGCCAACAGTTGCGGAAAGCCCTATGCGCTGAACCGGGCGTTTTGCGATCCGGTCGATCCGGTACAATAACGTTTTGAGATGAACTCCTCGTTCCGCTTCCACAAATGCATGGAGCTCATCGATGATGACCGACCGTAGGTTTTTGAGACCAGCGGCAAGTTTTGGTTCGTGGAGGAGCACTTCCAGGGACTCGGGTGTGATCATGAGAACATGGGGCTTCTCTCCCTCCTTCCACATACGGTCACCCTTCGGGACGTCGCCGTGCCACTTCATCACTGATAGTCCTGTCGGTATGCAGAAGCTGGTAAACCGATCCTCCTGGTCATTAATCAGCGCTTTTAACGGGGAGAGATACAGGCACGCAATGCCTCCCCGCCCGTTCTTCAGCATGTCATCGATGACTGGGATCAGCGCAGCTTCTGATTTGCCGCCGGCAGTCGGGGCGATGATGAGTACATCGCTGCCCTTTGAGACAGCATGATAAGAGAGCTCCTGCACGTCGCGGAGCTCCGTCCACCCCAACCGCTGGGCAAGCACAGTCTGGAGTGACTCGTGAAGCGCTGCAAATGCCGATGTCATGTGTTTGAGTAATGATTGCAGGGGCGATCTTATGGGTTTTTGGTTCTGGTCCAGCATGTGTGTTCGCAGCCGCGTTCCTGCCCGCATTTGCAGTCGGGATGTTTGCAATGGATCCCCCAACAAAAGCGGACATTGTGAGTATGATTACCGGGGCGGTTACGTGGTTTGCATGGACTGCTTTCGTCCACGTGGCGGAGTCTAAACCGCTGGGCATCTGCCAGCTGATCTTTGGCAAACCCGCACTGCTCGGGCAACCGTGGGCGGCCATCGACCCGATTATGATCGCCCTGCCGATCTCGCTGTTTGTCATGGTTGCGATGCAGTATATGTGCAAACCTTTTAAGGGAAATCCGGTACCTGCCACATAAACAACATACAACATCCACGAACAAAAGAAGCCGGAATACAGCACCTCTCCGGCGCAAAAAACCTTTTTTAGTTTAAAAAAGGACTAATCACCATGGATCTGACTAAGGAGAAGATCGTCACCTACCGTGCCGGTTCGCCGCCCCTCACCCGGCGCGAGACTCTCGAGCTTCTCAAAGCCGTGCCCGGCTGGTCAATTGCTGACGGCCATCTCATCCGGAGATTCACATTCAACTCCAGTAAGGAGAGCCTCTCGTTCATCAATGACGTGATGGGGTTCTCGCAGGCTGAGGGGCACCTCCCTGACATTAACCTCAGGGAGGGGCGGATTGTCGAAGTCTCGTACTATACATATCCAGCCGGGGGGCTCACATGGAACGACTTCATCATGGCGGCAAAGCTGAACGAACGCGGGTACGGGGAAAAATAAACAGAATTTTTTATTTTTTATCTCTTTTTCTTCTGGTTTCACAGCCCAAAATTCCTGACTACCTTCGCCCTGATCATTTCTTTGGGCAGCGCACCAATCACCCGGTCGACCATCTGCCCGTGGGAGAAGAAGAGCAGGCAGGGTATTGCGGAGATGCCAAACTGCATCGCGAGCCTCTGGTTGTGGTCGGTGTCGCATTTGAAAAACGCAACTTTACCGGCAAATTCCTGTGCAAGCTCCTCGACAATCGGTGCAACACGCCGGCACGGCCCGCACCACTCAGCCCAGAAATCGATCACAACAAACGGGTGTTCGCGCACGATCAGTGCAAACCGCCGCTCGTCGATTGGCATGACAGGTGCGTGGACTGGCACAGCAACCGGCTGTTTTGCAGAATCGAACCGGTCCCGCAGCTCCTGCATCTTCTTCTTTCGGATCTTTGCGAGTTCATCATCCATGATTTCTTATTGTTAAAATTGGGTAATGAAAGAGCTGGCTGTAACCAGCATGATTCTACGAGTGGGTAAACTATATCAGCGCAACCCTGCAATATATTAAACCTGATTGCGCAGCGAGGTAGGGTAGTCAGGATATCCCGACGGGCTCATAACCCGTAGACCGATGGTTCAAATCCATCCCTCGCTACTTGTTTTGTAAACATCCTTATGTAGAAAAAATTTCAGTGGGAAGAATTTTTTTAAAAGAACTATGTTATTTACAAAAATTGCGAAAAAAATTGAATGGTGCTTTTGATTTTATCGGAATTTTCACGATTCTGTCTCAAACGATCCTAGATTCGCCTGGTACGTGCCGGCAACAAAATCGATCTGCGGTGTCTTTCCCTGTTCGCCTTCGATGGGCAGTGGATAGCAGCCGGTGAGGCAGCCGGTGCAGAGATGCTCCCGCCCGCAGCCGATCGCTTCAATCAGAGCTTCGAGCGATACATGGTGCAGTGAGGTTGCCGTAATGCTGCGCCGGACCTCCTCCTCCACCTTATCGCTTGCGATCAGCTCCTGCCGGGTCGGCATATCAACACCAAGGTAGCAGGGCGCCTTGATCTGGGGCGAACCGATCCGTACATGCACCTCGCGGGCGCCCGCCTCCCGCATCATGTCGATGATCCGTTTTGACGTCGTCCCCCGCACGATGCTGTCATCAACGAGCACGATTGACTTGTCCACAAGGTGCGCCGGGATCGGGTTGAGCTTGATCCTTACTGCCCTCTCGCGCTGTTTCTGCGAGGGCATGATGAAGGTGCGTCCCATGTACCGGTTCTTCATCAGGCTCTCGGCATACGGAATGCCGGAATGTCTCGCATACCCGATCGCGTACGCGACACCTGAATCGGGCACGGGAGAGACGGCATCGGCGGCGACTGGATCTTCGTCATAGAGTTTGCCCCCGATCGTCCTCCGGACATCATACACCAGTACACCATCGATGACCGAGTCCGCACGCGAGAAATAGATATATTCGAAGATGCAGTGGGCATAGGTGCCTGCCACCGCAATCTGGGTGCAGCGGATTCCCGCGTTATCGATCCGCACGAGCTCGCCGGGTTTTATATCCCGTAAAAACGTTCCGTCCAGTGCATCAACCGCAACGCTCTCGGACGCGACCATGTACCCCTGCTCGGTCTTCCCGATGCAGAATGGTTTGATCCCGAGCGGGTCGCGGAACGCGTACAGAACACCGTCGATCATCATCACGACCGAGTATGAACCCTGCAACCGGCGCATGCACATGTGGACAGCATCCTCGACGCTCCCCGATTCGCTGATCTCATCGATCAGGATACGTGCAACAATCTCGGTATCCGTGGTGGTGGTGAAGATCTGCCCCGACTGCTCGTATTCACTCCGGAGCTCTTTTGTATTGACGAGGTTGCCGTTGTGGGCAAGGGAAAAAGAGTGTTCCTTGAACTGGAAGTTGAGCGGCTGGATATTTTCAGGGAGGTTGAAACCGGTTGTCGGGTACCGCACATGCCCAATACCGGCGTTGCCTTTCAAATCTTCAAGAACAGCCGGGGAAAAAACATCGGCGACAAGACCCTGCCCCTTGAACTTATACAGGGTCGTGCCATCGAACGTGGATATCCCTGCGCTCTCCTGCCCCCGGTGCTGGAGCGCATACATAGCATAATAGAGCTGGATGGACACACCGCCAGCATCCACGATGCCAACGATTCCACACATGGTACAGCCCTGTTAATGCGTCGGGACCTTTGGTCGCTTGGTGATCCACTTGTAGCTGCGCTGTTTGGTGCTCCTGCCAAACCCGCAGGCAGAACAGACTTTCTTCTGGGCGTGATACGATATGCGACCACACCGCCGGCAGGCAACGTGGGTCTTCTTGTTCATTTTGCCCATTGAGGGCGTTCCCTTTGACATTGCTTTTCACCTCTTAATTATTCAATGGATGGTGAGATGTAAATGACGTTATCCCCACGGACGATCAGTGTCCCGACCTTTTGAACCTGTTCGTTCTCCATCTCCTCTGCCTTGTCTAGGACGAGGTTCATGTGGACATCGTAACCCTGGAGCACGCCACGAATTTCCCTCCCGCCCTTTAATGAAACGAGGACGGGCTGGCGGTTCAGTACCTGATCCAAAATATCCAACGGTCTTTTGGTCATACAATTACCCTGATACCATCGCTCTGGAGTAATATATTTGCGTGAACTGGATACTTAAACATACCGTAGAATAGGAGATTCTTTGTGTTTTTTTGAGGAGAAAATGGCCCTGTCTGGTCTGGCGCAGCCCCGCCATCACAATAAACTATTTCTCACAGGAGCAGACACGTACTCACCGTACCATGAAAAAGTTCACGGTCAAAAAACGCCATTCGATCCGGAAAGGTCGGGTTGCCGACGTGTTCGACCGGTTAAGAAACCAGATCGGGGACGGGGTGGCACTCTTTTTTTCAGATTCCATCGAGATTCTGGAGACGAGTACAGAGGAGTTGAGCTTCTATCTGATCGGAAAGAAACCGCTGCTCATGGAGTATGGCGGCTGGGTATTTCCCACTCTGAAAGGGGCGATTGAACGCCCGTTCCCGCAGCGCCGGATCGTCGTAGATGCCGGGGCAATCCCGTATGTGATCAACGGCGCTGACGTGATGCGTCCCGGCATCACCCGTGTCTCGCCCGATGTGCGTGCCCAGGCACCGGTGCAGGTGGTCGATGAGCGGCATGGAAAGCCGCTTGCCATCGGCCTTGCACTGCTGGACGCCCCGCAGATCGAACAGAGCACCGCCGGGAAGATGTGCAAAAACCTGCATTACGTCGGTGACGAGATCTGGAAAGTGGAGTTGTGAACCGGGCGAACGATTATTTTTTAAAACAGTTTGTGCACATTGTCCGTTTCCAGTGCCGGTTTTTCGTCAACAAAGGATAGATACTATTAAATAAAATTCTTTATACAGTTTTGTTATGGTTAAAATCATAGATACGCTCCTTGGCAAGAGCTCCGGAAGCTCGGACGATGATTACATGGAACTGGACCTCACGTCCTATGAAGAACACACCGGAGGTTCACCTGCCCTCCTCGTCAAGATCGCAACGATCAGCGACCTCAAGGACACCCCAAGGGTTAAGGATGAGGTCTATTCCGGTAACATTGTGATCGTCGATATCTCCCGGCTCAAAATGGACAAGATCTCCTACGAACGGGTCTTAAAAGACTTAAAAGAGGTTGCAAAGGACGTCAACGGGGACATCATCGGACTTGGCGATCAGCGCTACGTCGTTTTAACGCCCATGTCCGTAAAGATCTCGCGCGACAAGATCGGTGGAGCATAAAAGAGTGCGCACCATCGTTCCGGGCCCGTGTCCATCCTGTTCGAATGAAATAGAATACCTATACCAGACCGAAAATATTCCCTATTTTTCAGAAATTCTCATTATCAGCGCAAACTGCCCCACGTGCGGTTACCGCTACGTCAATACCCAGCTTCTCAAGTCTGCCGAGCCTTCACGATACGAATTTTCCATATCCGCTGCAGAGGACCTTTCAACCCGTGTTGTGCGTAGCATGGGGGGGACGGTGAAGATCCCCGAGCTGGGGGTGCAGATCGATCCGGGCCCCGCCTGCCAGGGATTTGTCACCAACGTCGAAGGAGTGCTGGACCGGATCGAGGACGTTGTACAGTCCGCTCTTCTCTGGACAGAGGACGAAGAAAAAAAGAACGCCCATGTGCTGCTGGAGCGGATCGCACAGGCGAGATCCGGCACCTTTCCCTTCACGCTGATCCTTGATGATCCTTCTGGTAACAGTGCAATCATTTCAAAAAAGGCAAAGAAAAAACAGCTTGATATAAGCACATAAAAACGGCTCTGTAGAAATGCTAATAAAATATCATATGACGTTCTTGGGGGTATTTGCTGTTCCGAAAGGAAGAGCAAACTGGAGAAGATTTTAAAAAAATCTTCGATTCTTTCCGCCCCCGCCGCGTGGGCACATCAAAAATTGTCCATGGGACAATTTTCTTGAGTCTACCCTGACATTTCTGTCACGGCAGACTTCCCCCACAATGTGATAGCCATGTAACAAGGTTAGAAAAAAGATCGAATGAAATGAGGTTTTCTGCAGAGCTATAAAAACTGTTAGGTAATTTCAAGGTCGCCGAGCCATGCACCGGGCTCTTTTATGATCTGCCCCACGACCTTTGCACCTATTACTTCCTGTAGCACGCATGCGACACTTGATTCTGGCACAATATATGCGTACCCCATGCCCATGTTAAACGTGCGGTACATCTCAACCGTGGAGATCGTCCCTGTCATCTGGATCCATGAAAAGATTTCCGGTGGTTTGACGGGGTCAGTGAAGTGGAACCCGTACGTGCTCAGGCGTTTGAAGTTGAGCAAACCCCCGCCCGTGACATGGCACATGCCGTGCACGGTGCACCGCTCCGCCACCCGCAAGGTCTCGTGATAGATCCGGGTGGGTGTCAGTAACTCTTCACCCAGCGTCCTGCCGTTTGAAAGCCGGGTTCTGTAATTCGCATGCTCTTCGACGACCCGGCGGGCGAGCGTCAGCCCGTTGGAGTGGATACCACTTGATGCGACACCGATGATTGTGTCGCCGGGTTTTACCTTCTCGCCCGTAATGACATGCCCCTTCTTTGCGATGCCGAGGCAGGTGCCGGCAAGATCGAGCCCGTTCACCAGCCCTTTGAGCGTTGCTGTTTCACCCCCCACGATGTCGATGTTTGCCTGCCGGGCGCCTTCGTTGAGCCCCACACCGATCTGCGCCATCTTCTCTACCGAGAGCCGGTCAGTCGCGATATAGTCCACAAACGCGACCGGTTCGAAGTTCATCACGTAGAGGTCATTTGCGTTCATGGCGATGCAATCAATGCCGACTGTTGTCCAGTCCTCCATCCGATCAGCGACGAGCATTTTGGTTCCCACGCCATCGGTCGTGAGGGCAAGCACATATTCGCCAAATTCCATCAGCCCGGCAAAGTGCCCGACCGTGCCCATCATCCGGGGTAGTCCCGTGCGCCGGAAGGTCAGGTTTTTTATCAGCGATTTTATCGCAGTTGTCTCAAGGTCGATATCCACTCCCGCATCGCGGTACGAGTGGCTACTCATCCGGTGCCTCCGAAAGATGAAACTCGTCATGCAGGACCCGGACGGCGCGGGGACCATCCTCCTGCCTCACCACAAACGAGATGTTCGCCTCGCACGAACCCTGCGAGATCATCATCACATTTACACCGGCTTTTCCCAGTGCTGTAAAAATTTTTCCGCCGGTGCCCGGTGCCCCAACCATGCCCGATCCAACAACCGCGACTGCAGCAACGTTCCGGTTCTGGATAACCTCACGAACGATCCCCTGCGAGAGAAGCGGAGCAAGTGCCTGCGCCGCGATGTCGAGGTGTGCCTCGTCAACGATCAACGAGATGTTCGCCTCCGATGAACCCTGCGAGATCATCATCACGTTCACTTCCCGGTCGGCAAGCGCGGAGAAGATCGACTTTGCGACGCCGGGACGACCGATCATCTGGGCGCCATTGATGTTGATTGCTGCAACCTTTTCGATATAGGTGAGTGCCTTGACGACGCGGTGGTCCCGCTTCTGGTGGCGCACAATGCTGGTGCCCGGGTGCGAAGGGTTGAAGGTGTTTTTGACCCTTACCAGGATATTCTTGCGCATCGCCGGTTCGATTGACCGGGGGTGCATCACCTTTGCCCCGAAGTATGAGAGCTCCATTACCTCGAGGTAGGAGAGCTCGGGCATCACCCGTGCGTCATTGATCACCCGCGGGTCCGAAGTCATGATGCCATCGACATCCGTCCAGATCCAGATTTCGTTCGCATCGATGCCAGCGCCGATGATGGAGGCAGAGTAGTCCGAACCGCTCCTGCCCAGCGTGGTGACACTTCCCTCGGCTGTACAACCCATGAATCCCATGATGACCGGTACTGATGTTTTCAACACCCCCCCTATCCGACGCCTCACGCGTTCATCACAGTCGGGTAATGCTGTTGATTCACCGTGCTGGGATGTCGTGACGATACCCGCCTCGCAACCGTCCATCACCACCGAAGGGATCCCGCGCTGCTCGATGGCGGCACCGAGGATGGGCGCGAGAAGCCGTTCCCCATAGGAAATAATATAGTCTTTCGACCGGGGCGTGAGCTCCCTGAGATTGTGGACCGCGTGCAGGATGTTGTTAAGGTCCTGCAGTCGTTCTTCGATAATCGGTCCGATCTCATTGACAAAACCCGGCGCCGCTTCCGTAAGCGTGGTCATGTGGCGGGTACGGAGCGTCTTGATCAGGGGTTCGATTGCGGAAACGTCCTTGCTTGTTGGAAGCCCATTGGCGATCTCAATGAGCTGGTCGGTGACTCCCCGCTGTGCGGATACAACGACCGCGATTTCGTCACCCTTGTTGTAGTGCTGTTCCAAGATATCGACAACGCGGCCGATACATGGTGCATCGGCGACGGACGTCCCGCCAAATTTCATTAAAAGTCTCATGGCTTTCTCACTCGTGCAGTGCCATTTATTTATGATACTATACGATCCACAGAATAATAAGATGCATGCAGATGATGGTGTTGACTGCCATGTACTGGTGATCGGGAGCGGGGGCGCCGGCGTGCGCGCTGCGATCGAGGCGTCAGGATACGGCGATGTAGTGCTCGTCTCCAAGACAATCACCGGAAAAGGCGGGTGCACTACAATGGCGGAAGGGGGCTATAATGCTGTTCTCAGTGAGCAGGACTCCTGCGGGATCCACTTTGAGGATACCATGAAGGGGGGCGCGTACCTCAACGACCCCGAGCTTGTCCGGATCCTCGTTTCCGAATCGCCACAGCGGATGGATGACCTGATCCGCTGGGGGGCGGTCTTCGATTTCACTGAGGATAACAAGGTCGCCCAGCGTCCGTTTGGGGGACAACGGTTCCCGAGGACGTGCTATGCCGGGGACAGGACCGGTCACGAGATGATAACCACGCTCGTTGAGCGGCTTGATGGGCTTTCGGTCGAAATATTTGCGGAAACAACCATCATTGACCTGCTCAAAGACGGCGACCGCGTCATCGGGGCGCTGGCACTGGATGATAAAGGCGGGCTTGTAGTGATAAAAGCGGACAGCACCATCCTTGCAACCGGCGGCGGGACACGGGTGTTTGATATTTCCACAAACTCGGCGAGCGGAACCGGCGATGGGTTTGCTATCGGGTACCGTGCCGGCGCCGAGCTGATCGATATGGAGATGGTGCAGTTTCACCCGACCGGTGCAGTTTATCCGTACGATGCCCGGGGGCGGCTCGTCACCGAGGCAGTGCGTGGGGAGGGGGGGATTCTCACCAACACGCTGGGCGAGCGGTTCATGAAACAGTACGATCCCGAGAGGATGGAGCTCTCCACCCGGGACGTCGTTGCACGGGCGATCGCTACCGAGATCCTGAACGGACGGGGCACGAAAAACGGGGGGGTGTATCTCGATGTGACCCACCTGCCCCGTGAACAGATTGAGAGCCGGCTCCCGGTCATGCTCGAGCAGTTCCTCAAATTCGGTGTGGACATCAGAACCGAACCCATGGAAGTGGCGCCTACCGCACACCACGTGATGGGCGGGTTGCGGATCACGCCGTGGTGCCTGACGACTCTTCCGGGGCTTTTTGCCTGTGGTGAGGTGGCCGGGGGGGTCCATGGCGCAAACCGGCTGGGGGGTAATGCGCTCGCCGATACGCAGGTGTTCGGCAAACGGGCGGGTGAGGCAGCGGGAAGATCGGAAAAGCGGATCAAAAATGTCGATGCACGCCAGATTGAAGTGCAGCAGGAACGCCTCTTTTGCTTCCGGAAAGGATCTGCCAGCGCTCCGGTGGTGGCAAAGGATCTCCAGCAGGCGATGTGGCAAGGCGCAGGTATCTTCCGGAACGCAACCGACCTGCGGGCAACACTCGCAAAAGTCATGTACCTTCCGGCATCAGACCTGAAAGCAGTCTCAGCACGCAACCTTCCGGAATGCTGCACCGTCCAGAACATGTGCCTGACCGCGACCCTCATATGCAAAAGCGCCCTGTTGCGCCCTGAGTCACGGGGTGCGCATATGCGCACCGACATCTGCCAGTCGCATGATGCGCTGCACTCCCCGTTCTCGCACACGTATATCTCGCTCAAGCGGGAGGGCATCGGGCGGGCGGTGTCAAGATGACCACCATAACGGTAAAGGTGTACCGGTTCGATCCTGCTTCTGACAGCAGCGGGCGGCTCGAACCGTACACCGTTCAAGTGAACGATGGCGCCCGTGTCCTGCACGCCCTCCATGCAATTCATGACCGCATTGACCCGACACTTTCATACCGGTTCTGCTGCGGTTCCGGGCAGTGCGGGAGCTGTGCGGTACGGGTGAACGGCGAACCGGTGCTTGCCTGCATGGAGGAAATACAGGACGGGATGGTGATCGAACCGCTGAACCTGCCCGTGCAGAAGGATCTCTGTGTCGATCTGAACCAGAACATCAATGCGATTGCCCATCTGCTGCCGGCGGCTGAGCCGGTAATGCCGACGAAGGAGCAGATCGATGCGATCAAACCGCTGCGCAGCTGCATCGAGTGTTTATCTTGTGTCTCGGTCTGCCCGGCGATGGACGTGACAAAGTTTTTAGGTCCGACCGCAATGCGGCAGACAATGCGCCTTGCCCTTGATCCCCGTGACAGCGGGGATCGCATCACCGATGCTGTCAGGGACGGTCTGTTTACCTGTACTTCCTGCCAGGCCTGCTGGAAGGTATGTCCTAAGGACATCGAAATTCCGGGCAAGGCGATTGAGAAGCTTCGTGCCTTTGCAAATAAAAAAGGCCTCACGCTCCCGCGTCACCAGGAGGTGGCAGCACTCGTTAAGGAAACGGGAAGGAGTGTGACCCGCATTGAACCGACATTCCTAGAGCAGGTTGGAGAGGTGCTGGAACCATATGGTACAGGAACCCCCAAAGCAACCATGGGGTTCTTTGTCGGGTGCATGTACAATATGCGCCTGCCCAAGACGGCGCTTGATGCGATGGACGTCCTCAGGCGCAATGGAATCCGTATCATCATCCCCAAAGAGCAGGTCTGCTGTGGTTCACCACTTATCCGGACCGGTCAGATTGATATCCTCGATGATCTGAAAAAGAAAAACATCGGGGTATTCCAGTCCCGGAGCATCGACACGGTCATGACCATGTGCGCCGGCTGCGGTTCGACGCTCAAGAACGATTACAGAACGCCGTTTATGGTCATGGACATCAATGAAGTGCTGACAAAATATGGCATTGAACCTCCTGCACGCCTCCCCCTTAAAGCAACGTACCATGATCCCTGCCACCTTCTGCGGGGACAGGGAATCAGCCAGCAGCCCCGCGAGCTGATCCGGCAGGTGGTGGATCTTATCGAGATGCCCGCGATATGCTGCGGTTCTGGCGGGGGTGTGAAATCCGGAATGCCAGAGGAGGCAGCAGCGCTCGGGAAGCGCCGGGGCGAGGAGATACAAAAGACCAAGGCAGATATCGTGATCTCGTCCTGCCCGTTCTGCGAGTTCCACATCGCCGGGCACACCGACCGCCCGGTCAAGAATGTGGCGAGCGTGCTGCTGGAAGGGTACCAAAAAAAGGATAAACAATCCAAAAGAGTCTGATGTTACTATCAGGCTGCTTTGTAGAAATGCTTGAGTAGAGGTTCAGACGCTCCTAGGGGCTTCGGCATATGCCTCCGCCCCCGCCGCTGTGGCGCCTCAAAAATTGTCCTTCGTACAATTTTCTCAAGCCTGCCCTGACCTTCGTTCATGGCAGACACCCCCGGTTGCAATTAGTAACCACAAAGTTTTCAAAGGAATTCTCTTAAATCTCGTAAAAAATCTATCAGACGGGGATGAGCCACACGAGGTTTTCTAAAGAGCGTATTACTCTGCTTTTTTATTCCGCATCACATATTCGTGAGCTTCGAGCGCGGCTTTCGCCCCTTCGCCTGCCGCGATAATGATCTGCTTGTTTTTCACCGAGGTTACATCGCCTGCGGCAAAGATTCCCGGCACGTTTGTATGGCAGTTGAGATCGATTGCCACTTCCCCGCGTTCGTTCAGGGTCACCAGATCCTTGAGCATGCCGGTGTTGGGCCGCCACCCGATCTCAACAAAGAGCCCGTCAATACTGATGGTCTGCTCGGTTCCATTGTCGTTCCTGATAGTAATTCCAGTAAGGAACTGGTCACCCTGCAACGCGGTGATCCAGGCGGGCATATGAACAGTGATACCGGGTTTTGACCTGAGCATAGTTATATACGCCTCGTCAGCACGGAGGCTGCTCCGCACGATCAGGCTGACAGACGTGGCGATCCCGCTCATCTCGACAGCTGTCTGAAGCGCGGAGTTGCCCCCGCCAACCACTGCTACTTTCTTCCCGCGGTAGAGCGGCCCATCGCACGTCGAACAGATGGATAGTCCACGTCCGAGGAATCGCTCCTCGCCCGCAACGCCGAGGTTTTTCGGGCGGTTGCCCTGCGCGAGGATCAGGCTCCATGCCAGAAATGTCCATTCGCCTGCAGTCTTTACGGTGAATAACCCATTGTTCTTTGTTATGCTCACGATGCTGTCGAGCTCGAAGTGAATGTTTAACTCCCGCACCTGCTCCTCGAACTTCTTCATCAAGTCCTCGCCGGTGATCATCCGGTATCCCATGTAGTTCTCGATCGCCCAGCTCTGGAGCGCCTGCCCCCCAATATTTTCGCTTATGATGGCGGTCTTGAGCAGCTTCCGTGCGCAGTACACAGCGGCAGTCAGCCCTGCCGGACCTGCCCCCGAGATGAGAACGTCATACACATCGCCGGCCCGGGCGGTGCCGAACAGTTCGGTCAGCCGCTGCGAATCAAAGCCGACAATCACCTCATCACCGACAGTGATTACAGGGACGCCGCGCTGTCCGGACAGCGCGACCATCCGTTTGGCAGCATCCACATCCTCGCCGACATCGATGGTCGCGAACTTCACACCGTTTCGATCGAGAAACGCCTTTACCATCCGGCAATACGGGCAGTTCTTTGTAGAATAAACGGTGACCTGTTTCATCAACCGTCATTCACTTTCAACATAAAAAAACGTGCCGTTCAGGAAATATGCGGCTGTACGTGCTGGTTTGCCGGGGTATCGCAACGTTCTTTTTATTCGGTACCCAATACTGCATACGTGAACCACTGGTGACGTCCGTTTCTGCCGCGCGAAGACTGGGATGCATTATCCTTCTTGTTGCCCTCCTGTGTGTGCTTGTTACAAGCGCCCGGGCTGCTGCGGATACGAGAACCCCTGCACCAGAACCAGTCGTCTATCTCGGCATGAACGAGGGGAGCGGAGGTTACGCCTTTGACCTTTCGGGCAACGGGAACAGCGGTACACTCCATGGCACCACCAGAACCCTGAACAGTGCGTGCGGCGGGGCACTGCAATTCAATGGTATCAATGATTATGTGGCAATCCCGTTCAGTTCGAAAAATCACCCGGACAAGGAAATCGGAATCGACCTCTGGTTTGTGATCTACTCGTACGAACGTCAGGTGCTGGTCTCATCTTATAACGAGGGGGGATACCGGATTGCATTCGATGACGGCGGTGACCTGTGGTGGACGATCACTACCGCTGGGGCCGGGGACATCTCGGTCCCCCTCCAGCACGAGAGCATCCCTCCCAACCAGTGGCACCATATCGCCACGACCTATGATGGTCACACCGCAAAGATTTACCTTGACGGCATCCTGCGTAATTCGGTGAATGCATCAGGAGCGATCCACTATGCCCAGAACAATTATGTGATGCTGGGAGTTGATGCAGGGACTTTTGATCAACCCGACCCGCAATGCAACGGGTACCTGAAGGGGGGACTGGACGAAGTCCGGATTTACAACCGGGCGCTCACCTACGGAGAGGTTATAGATGACCGGTTCCGCTGCACCCAGGAGCCGCAGCTGCTCACCTATGAAAAGACAAACCGGACTTTACCTGCTGAATGCACCAACACTTCAGCTACGTTTGCACTGAATGGCGGTGAGGAGGCAAGGCGCAGGGTCATTGTTGCGGATCCGCAGGACTGGGCTGTCTGGAATGTGCAGGTGCCGGTGGATTCCACGATCACGGTGACCGTGGTGGATGCCTTTTCAAGGGTCTACCCTGATTCATGGTACATAGAGATCAGCGATAATGGCAAGCGGCTCACCCGTTCCGTTGCCTTCCCCAATACCAACAATGCGCCCACCGAAGCCGTTATTCCTTCAGGGAATGCAACCCTGATAATCCGGTACTTTGATGGCGCCAGCCGGTTCCCCGTGTCAGCATGGGTGGATGTCAGGTGCAGCGCACCCCCGCCTCCCATACAGCCACCCCTGTATCCCATCTTCTCCAACCCCATCATCGTCATCTATACCGCTTCGTGGGCGACCCTCATCGCCCTGATCCTCGTGATTTTCTGGCTCAGAAGGCGAAATAGGAACAACGTTGCCTGACGACCCGGCATCCTAAAGACCTGAGATTAGGAAAAAGAGGATCAAAGGGTTATTTCACGGAACTGTTTTCCGAAGACACCACAGATGGGGCACTTTTCCGGTGCTTTTCCAAGCTCGATGTTCCCGCAGACCGGACAGAGAAAGACCTTCTCCCGCCCCATGTCATTTCCTGACTGTAAGAGGGCAAGCGCCTTTTCATAGAGTTTTGCATGTACCTGCTCTGCCTTCATCGCATGGGTGAATGCAAGCACCGCATCCGTTTTCTTCTCGCCCTCTGCAACCTTCACAAATCCGGGATACATCATCGTAAATTCGTGGGTTTCTCCCGCGATGCTCTCTTTTAAGTTGTTCTGTGTGGGACCTACTGCACCGAGCACTTTTAACAACTTCTTTGCATGGATTGCTTCAGCTTCGGATGCTGCCTTAAAAAGCGTCGCGATGTTTTTATAACCCTCTTCAGCAGCTTTTTCAGAAAACGCCAGATATTTCCGGTTTGCCTGCGATTCGCCGGCATATGCTTCTTTTACATTCTCCAGTGTTGCCATGAGGATATACTAAGGATAAAAAATACTTAAAGATTCTTCATGGGGCATCTGGCAGAATGAAACCATGGGCATTAAAGAATAAAAAGAAAGGTTTTTCCCACAAGGGAATGACCGAAGCGGTACCGGATTGTTCAGTTCTTATCATTACTGGAGTGTTCTATGAAAAAAATGAAGGATATACTCCCGTTCGACCGCCCGAGGGAGAAGCTTGCGGCAAAAAGTCCGGCAGCGCTCTCGGATACAGAACTTGTCGAAGTGATCATCGGCCGGGGCACCATCAGGCGCGATGTGCGGGCAATCGCACGGGATATCTGCACTACAATACAACACGGCGGGAGTCTGCCCTCTTATACAGATCTGACGGGCATTGCAGGGGTGGGGCCGACAAAAGCTGCACAGGTCGTGGCATGCTTTGAACTGGGGCGACGCTACTTTGGCCACGACGGTCACGGGATCCAGGTGGTAAAACCTGATGACCTGCTCCCGCTTGTCGCTGACATGAGAGGCGAGCGACAGGAGCATTTTGTCTGCATCACCCTCAACGGTGCAGGGGAAGTGATCGAAAAGCGGACGATCACTGTCGGGCTGCTCAACCACAGTCTCGTACACCCGCGGGAGGTCTTTGCCAATGCCATTACAGACCGCGCCGCATCAATCATCTGCGTCCACAACCACCCGTCAGGATCGCTGGAACCCAGCAGCCAGGATATCGCCATCACGCACCAGCTGCGGGACGCCGGCGCCCTGCTGGGCATCCAGCTCCTTGACCATATCATCGTCACAAAAGCCGGCTTTGTCAGCTTAAAAGAGAGGGGTGTGCTCTGAGCCGGAAACACGTTCCAATCAGCTTTTTTTCAGAAGTTCGCCAAGCGCAAACCCTTTTTTGTATGCCAAGTCAAGCAGCTCGGGGTGTGCCGACACATCACGGATGGTGTCCATGTCATTGATCAGCAGTTCGTCCCAGTACTTGCAATCGATTATGTCAAAAAATGCCTCAACCGTCTTCTTTGCGCCGGCAAACACCTCGGGGATCTTCATGCCGGAGATGCAGATGAAGAGGGCCTGCCGCCGTTTTTTCTGCTCCTTTGTGATGAACGGCTGCCGGCGAACATATTTTGCATTGAAAAAAACCTGGAACCGGTCCATAAACGACTTGAGCATGCCCGGAATCCCCATCGTCATGACAGGAGTGGCGAGAATAAGGCTGTCCATCTCCCTGAATTTCCCGTACATCGGCTGCATGTCATCATCGATGATGCAGGTGTCGTGCTCCCGGCAGAACATCATCTCCATACATGCCTGGAAGTCGAGGTTGGCGGCAACGATCGTTTCAGTCTCGCAGCCGGCGTCCCGTACCCCCTGCAATGCTTTTTCCAGCAGTTTTGCCGTGTTGCCTTCAGTAAGCGGACTCCCGAGCAGCCCGATAACTTTTTTTCCCATACTCATGACTATGCCAGATGGAATTGTATATAGATTTTCATCTGGGTCCCCGGTTTTCTGCCTGACTGATACAAACACAAGTGATAAATATGTTCCCGCAAAATGAGAAGTTTGGTGAAAAACTTGACCGAACAGAAGACCTACACCGCGGGACAGAAAGTTGGCGCAGGCAAGTACGTGTGCCTTGACTGCGGAAAGGAATACACCCTTGACAAGAGTGAGCAGGATCTCAGGAAGTGCCCGTCCTGTTCATGCGAAGAGTACCAGTGCTTCCCGATGACCCACATCCGCCCGGACATCAAAACCCCGGAGGATGCGAAGCACCCGCCCAAACGCGGGAAAAGCAACCTGTAATCCTTTATTTTTCGTTCGTAAGTGTACCGCCCGGCTGAACACTGGTTACAGAGACAGTCCGGCACCACTTTTCCGGTGAGTGTGGATTGTCGTCTGCTTCCAGAACATTGGATAAGGAGGAAACTGATGGTGAATGTGTCAAAAGAGGGGCAGGTCTTCAAGTGCGAGATCTGCGGCAACATGGTTGTGGTTAAAGAAGCCGGTGGCGGAGAGCTGATCTGCTGCGGCGAACCGATGCAGCTGGAGAGTGCATGAACATGGACAAGAAATTAAAAGACCTGGAAAAGAAGATCGGCAAGGTTCCACGGTTCTTCAAGGAACTCTGTGACAAGGATCCAGAGATGTATGAGATGGTGATGAAGCTTGAGGAGCACATCTGGGATGATGGCAAGCTCTCACGAAAGACAAAAAAGCTGATCGCAATCGCGATCGCTGCTGCCCTCCGTGACCAGCATGCGGTCAGGGCGCAGCTTGCCGGTGCGGCAAATCTCGGGGTGACCAAAGAGGAGGTCGACGAGGCGCTGCGGGTGACATTCCTGCTCTCGGGGATGCCCGCGTACGTGTATGGGAAAGCCCAGCTTGACGAGATCATGAAATAGGGGGAGAAAATGACAGATGAGGAATGCATCAGTTTCCCGGTGCTCGGTGAGCCGGCGCCGGACTTTGAGGCGGAGACCACACAGGGCCCGATCAAACTGTCGGACCTGAAGGGAAAATGGGTGGTGATGTTCTCGCACCCTGCGGACTTCACGCCGGTCTGCACCACCGAGTTCATGGCGTTTGCCAAGATCTATGACGAGCTCAAAGCGCTCAACGTCCATCTGATCGGCCTGTCGGTGGACAGCATCTCGGCGCACCTTGCATGGGTGCATGACATCAAAGAGAAGATGGGCGTTTCGATCCCGTTTCCCATCATCGCCGACCTCACGATGAAGGTGGCAAAGAAGTACGGCATGATCCACCCGGGGCAATCGTCCACGGCAGCTGTCCGCTGCGTCTTCTTCATCGACGACAAGGGGATCATGCGGGCGATGATCTACTACCCGCTCCAGAACGGGAGGTTCATGCCCGAGATTATCCGGCTGGTCAAAGCACTCCAGACGACAGACAAGTTCAAGGTCTCGACACCGGCGAACTGGCAGCCAGGCGACAAGGTTGTCGTCCCGCCGCCAAAGACGGCTGCGGAGATGGAGAAGCGGATGACTGAGGGGTACGAGTGCAAGGACTGGTACCTGTGCTTTAAGAAGGTGTGAAGGCTTATAAAAAAAACCAATCGAATGAAATTTTATTGTTATTATGGTTGCAGGAAAAAAAAGAAATCTCTATCATCTGAACCATCCTTTTTCAGTTTGCCTTATCCGGAGATACCATTCAACCGGCGGGAGATAAGCGCTCTGCTACCCGATCCCCCAATCCAATCCTTTTTTATGACGCATGACAAAGATCACGGTTATGCCGATCAAGGTCCTCGCGTTTGCCGGAAGCCCGCGCCGGCATGGGAACTCGGAAACGCTGCTGGACTGGGTGCTTACCGCGATGGCACAGGAGCCGGATGTGAGCATCGAAAAGATAGCGCTCACTGAGGCCAATATTCACATGTGCAACGGTTGCAATGCCTGCGAGAAACTCAATAAATGCATCCAGCGGGACGGTATGGACACTGCGCATGACAAGATCATCGAAGCCGACTGCATCGTGCTCTCCTCACCCATTTTCTGCATGGGGCTTGCCGCTCAGGTCAAGGCGCTTGTTGACCGTGCGCAGGTGTTCCGCTCCCGCAAATACGTATTAAAACTCCCGATTGTCCCACCGGAACGCAAGGGCAAGCGGCTTGGGGTCTTCCTTGCAACAGCCGGGCAGACCTGGGACCATGTCTTTGCTGCAGCAATCCCGTCGGTGAAGTGCTTCAACCACGTCATCGATATCCGGGATGCCGATATCCACTACCTTATGGTCAACGGTGTCGATGAGAAAGGTGCAATAGAACGCCACCCGACTGCAAAGGGCGAGGCGGAGATGCTGGGCAAAGACGTGATCGCTGAACTCAGGAAACGTCTTGCAACGTGATGGACCATGGCAATCACCGTCCTCGGTATTTCAGGAAGCCCGCACCGGCACGGCAACACCGAGGCACTGCTCGATAAATTTCTGGAGGGGGCGAAGGCTGCCGGTGCGTCCGTCGAAAAGGTGGTGCTCAAGGATCTGCATTATTCCCCGTGCCGGGGGTGCAATGCCTGCCACAAGACCGGCGATTGTATTGTAAACGACGATGCGATCGTGCTGTATGAAAAGATCATGGCATCGGACTGCATCGCGGTTGCCTCGCCGATCTACACAATGGGGATCACCGCCGAGCTCAAGGGATTTATTGACCGCCAGCAGTACCTCTGGGCACGCAAGTTCATCTTAAAAACACTGTATTTCTCCGATAACCACATCAAATGTCACAAGGGTGTCTTCATCTCCACAGCCGGCCTTGGCTGGGACAACGTCTTTGACGGGGCATTTCCGGTCGTCACAGCACTGTTCAACACTACGGGGTTCGAGTATTACGATAACGTGATCGCAAATGACATGGACCGGTACGGCGGCATCCGGCAGCACCCGACGGCCCTGTCAGAGGCATACGAAAAAGGACAGATGGTAACAAGAGTGCTGGAAAAACAAAACACCACCGGATCACCGGATCTTTTTATTATAGCGGGTGGGGATAGAACGAGAGGAGGAGAAGCCCGAAGGCGGCAATAATCAGCACCGCAAAGACACCTTTATTCCATGCGAGCACTTTCCTCCCATCCAGCACGCTAACCGGCAGCATGTTGAACGCAGCGATCATCGCATTGACCTGAAAACCCATCATGCCAACGAGCGCCGCAAGGTTTCCGGTAAACGAGGATGAGATGCCACCGTAGAGCAGGAGGGCGGCAAACGGTATGCAGAGGAGGAGGTTGGTCACCGGCCCTGCAGCGGAGATCTTCCCGTTCTCCCCGCGGGTTATGCCCCTCCCGTACATCGAATTCGCGTAGATGACCGTTGCCCCGGGCGCGGCAAAGACCACCCCGACAAGTGCAGCGAGCGCAACGGCGACGAGCAGCATTGTATTGTCCTTCTTAAACTCCGCCCAGTACCCGTACCGCATCGCGGTGAACTTGTGCGCCATCTCATGGGCGACAAACCCGATCCCGACGGTCACCAACGATACTCCGATAAAGAGCAGGGCGATGACGGGATCAACCCTGCCCGCATTCCTGATGAAGATGATAGCAAACGCTAAGGAGATGGCACCCCATGCAATGAAA
The DNA here is from genome assembly GCA_026394605.1 of Methanoregula sp. GTDB lineage: Archaea > Halobacteriota > Methanomicrobia > Methanomicrobiales > Methanospirillaceae > MVRE01. The sequence continues at coordinate 8,475 of JAPKXY010000042.1, read as the reverse complement.
AGATCAAGCCGTTCCTGCCGCGATATCCGTTCGAGCATAGCAATTCCTGAAATACAAGGACGTCCCTGCCATTAGTTCTTTTTGTTAAAGAGCTTGTTCATCAGGTTTATACCAGCCCTTCAATCTATACACTGCATATGATGATCGATGATGTACGAAAGGAGATCGACCGGCTTGACCACCAGATCGTGAGGCAGATCGCACGCCGTCAGGAACTTGCCGGCAAGATCGCAAAGATTAAAATCAGCAACGGGCTCCCTGTCCATGACGAGGAGAGAACAAAAGAGGTACTCGAAGCGGTGTTCTACCGTGCCGTGGAGCACAGGATCGACCCCGTCTCCGTACAGAAGATCTTCGAGACACTGATTTTGATGAGCGAGGAGCGGCAACGGGAATGCTCGGGCGATGGAAACCTGCCGTGATATCTGGTAAAAGATCAATGGTTTTCGAATACCTTTTTTTATATCCACCCCGACAGCATAATGGCTCCGATGGCGATCATCGCAAGCCCGATTACAAACCGGAGCATCCGGCGGTTCTCCAGCCTCCACAAATTCACGGTTTCGGGTGAGAGCCCGAAAGCAACGATCAGGAGAATCGCGAGGAGTGGCAGGACAAAGATGAAATTGTAGAGGAGCAGGTAGGGCAATCCTTCGCTGAAGGTTAGAGTTTTACTCATCAACCCGAGGATGGCAAGGTAGATCCCGCCCGTGCAGGGCAGCTCGAAAATGCCGACGAGAATGCCGAGCACGAATGCAGCGGGAAGCGACGCCTCGCGGATGTACCGTTCAATCATCTCTTTTTTGGATGCCGGTATAGCTAGGATGAATCCCTCGTTCTTTCGGATCACATCAATGATATTCACGAGCCCGAGAAGAATTGCAAGGAGTGCTGCTGCACGAAACAGAATGGATGAAAAACCGAACTGCTGAACGATGGTGAACAAGCCAATGCCCGATAGCAGGTAGAAGATAAAGACCGCCGCAATATAGGCGCCCCCCACTGCAAGCACCCGCCGCCTGGTTTCGAGCGTAATAATTGACAGGAGCAGGAAGACAAGAACGGCAAACGCACAGGGATTGACACTGTCGATCAAAGCACAGGTCACTACAAGGGGAAACGTAAAACTTGTGACTGATGCGGGACAGCCCCCGTCAGAAACGACTGGTGTCGGGGCGGGTGTTGGGAGTACTGGGTGCTGCACCAGCTGGAGGATAACGGATTCGGCATTGTCCCGGATCTGGGTCTCCCCGATAAGGACATGGTTGCCAACAACCAGCGTCGGGACACCCGCGGTTGTGATGCCGAACTCCTGGTTGAATTTGGAAAAGAATTCCTGGTTGGTGGCATTGTGGTACACCTCCATCTGGTGCAGTTCGAGATTTTGGTATTTTGTCGCGAGCGCGAGAATAACCGGTTTGACGTTTGCACAATGGACGCAGCCATCGCCATAGAAATAATATGCCGTGATCGCAGGTGACGGACTGGAAGACGGGGGAACACCTGTCCCACCCTGCGGGAGGGGACTTGGGGATACGCTGACAGATCCCGCCGTTAGGTATACCGCACCGAGCAGGGCGAGAATGATGACAACTGCAGGAATGATGAGCCGGTTTTTCTCCATGGTATCCGTAGATTCTATTGTTATAGATCGGATTTAGTTAAAAATTATTTGACGGTGATCATCGTGCCAACACCATCACGGGTGAAAAGCTCGAGGAGGAGGTTGTGCTCGATATTGCCGTTGATGATATGGGCAAATGCCACACCGTTTTCCACACCGTTGATTACCGAGGTTACCTTCGGAACCATGCCCTCACCGATCGCACCGGACTTTAACAGGTTGTTTGCCTGGTCGATCGAGAGCTTCCGGTAGACCTTCGTCCTTGTCGCGTCCATGACTCCATCCACATCGGTCATGTTGATCAGCTTGTAAGCTTTCACAGCCACGGCAATATCGCCTGCCGCGGTATCGGCGTTGATATTCAGGCTTCCGCCGGATCTGTCGATGGCAATGGGGGCAATGACCGGTATATACCTGTTATCGAGCAGCGTGTGGAGGATTGAAGGGTCGACCCATTCGATCTCCCCCACATGCCCGAGATCGACCTCCTGCTCTACATCTCCAATCTTCACTTTCTGGGGATCCATCTTGCGGGCGATGATCAGGTTACCATCGTTGCCCGAGAGCCCGATACCGCGTGCCCCGCACTTTGCGATGAGAGAAACGATCCCATTGTTAATCTTGCCCACGAGCACCATCTGGGCGATCTCAAGTGTTTCCGCATCGGTCACACGCAACCCTCCGACAAAGACCGATTCCTTGCCCATCTGCTTCATCTTCTCAGTGATCTCCGGTCCGCCTCCGTGGACGAGCACGACCCGGATCCCCACGTAGTGGAGAAGCACCGCATCCCGAATCGCGTTCTCGAGAACAACCTGATCGACCATCGCATGCCCGCCAAGTTTGATCACAATCGTCCTGCCATGGAACTGCTGGATATAGGGCAGCGCCTCCATCAGCACATCCTCTCGTTTCATGTTGTGTACCTCCCGTTGATCTCCACGTATTTTTCAGTAAGATCGCATCCCCACGCGGTCGCTTCCTCAGTTCCGGATGCAAGGTCAAGTTCGAAGACGACCTTCTTGCCGTGCATCGCCGCTTTTGCCTTTGTTAAGTCCGCGATGATCTCTCCGTTTTTCACCAGAGGAGCGCGTGCGGTACCTTCGCCAATCCAGAGCGAGACTGCATTGGGGTCGAACGCAACCCCCGCACGCCCTGCAGCTGCAACAATCCGCCCCCAGTTCGGGTCCTCGCCATAGACCGCAGTCTTAACGAGAGGAGACCCGATAACGGTGCGGGCGACGGTTGCTGCCGCTTCCTCGGTCTGCGCTCCCCGCACGGTCACCTCGACCAGTTTTGTCGCTCCTTCACCATCGGCAGCGATCTGCTGAGCAAGCGATTGGCAGCAGCCCTCGAGCGCTGTACAGAATTCGCGGTACTTCACCTTTCCCGCTTCGCCTGTTGCGGTACAGAGCGCGATGTCATTCGTGCTCATATCGCCATCGACGACAATACGGTTGAACGAGCGTCGCGTTGCCTGCCTGAGCGCCTGAAAAAGCTGCTTCTGGTTCATTGCCGCATCCGTGTAGAGGAACGCAAGCATCGTCCCCATATTCGGGGCGATCATCCCGCTCCCTTTGGTAATTCCACCTACCGCGAAGGTCCCGGTCTGCACAAGCGCGTGCTTTGGAAACGTATCAGTTGTCATAATCGCCCTCGCTGCAGCGGCTTCTGCATCCTCGTTGTGGGAGAGAACCGGGGCAACCTCGCGGCACTGGCGCCTGATGAGGGGAAGATCGAGATACCGGCCGATCACCCCGGTACTTGCAACACCCACGAAACCCGGTTCGATACCAAGAGCTTCGCCTGCAATCCCGGTCATCGCTTCCGCATCAGCATACCCGCGCCTGCCGGTATAGGCATTCGCACACCCGCTATTTGCGATTACTGCTTCCAGTCTCCCTTTTTTTATACGGTCCCGCATGAGTTCGATCGGTGCCGCTCTGACAAGATTTCCAGTGAAGACCCCCGCTGCTGTACCGCTCGCACGGATCAGGGTGAGCCCGAATTTGCCTTCTTTAATCCCGTGCGCTGTCACCCCTTCAACCGCGCAGATACTCCGACAAGTCATGGCGTATCATTTCCGTTCTTGCTGTCATACGACATCCCCACACCCTGTACGATATCAGCACGCGTGATGATCCCGACCAGCTTCTTTTCCCGAACAACCGGCAGCCTTGCTATGCCTTCTTTAAGCATCACTGACGCAGCGGCTTCGATGTCCATATCCTCGGTTGCCGTGATTACCCGGTGCGTCATCACCTTGCGTACCGCAGTATCACCGATATTGCGGAGGGCATGCTTGGTCTTCTCCCAGTTGATGAACTCCCGGATCGGTATCTCGATAATCTCGAGCGGTGAGGGCAACCAGAGGTCATCCGAGATCCGCTCTGTCTCCAGAAGCGCGACGATGTCGGACTCGGTGAGCATCCCGACAAGCTCGGTCCCTTCCATCACAGGGAGGCCCCCGATATGGTGCTTCCTGAGCAGTGCAACGGCACCGCGCAGCGGCATGCCGGCGTCGCAGACAATGGGATTTGTTGTCATTATGTCTTTTACGAGCATGGCAACCACCTAGGGCAACATCCCGGCATAGACAATCCCGTAAGTTTCTTTTATCCCGCACATCAGGTTCATGTTCTGGATCGCCTGACCACTTGCGCCCTTGACAAGGTTATCGATTGCAGATACCGCCACAACCCGTTGCCCTTCTGATTCCACCATGATATCGCAGAAGTTGCTCCCCCGCACAGCAGCAAGCGAGGGTTTCTGGTACCTGACAAAGTATTCGTTCCGGTAGTAGTCATGGTAGATCCGTTCGACCTCCTTCTGATCCAGGGATTCATTGAGGAGGATATGGGCAGTGGTGAGGATTCCGCGGTTCACCGGTACGAGGTGGGGAGTGAAGAAGCATTTCGCTTTTGAGCCCAGAAAGGCGAGTTCCTGTTTCATCTCGGCAAGGTGGCGGTGCGATGTCAACTTGTAGGGAACAATGTTATCTCCTACGTTGGGGTAATGGGTCGTTGCCGAAGGGTTGTCCCCCGCACCGCTCACACCGGTCTTGGAGTCAAAGATGACCGTGTGCGCGTGGCAGGCGAGCGGTGCAGCGGCAAGGGCAGCCCCCGTCGGGAAGCAGCCCGGGTTGGCGACGCATATGGCGTTTATGATCTCCTTTCGATGGAATTCGGGGATGCCGTACGGTACGGGGAAATAATCGGTGTGAGTGACGCCATATACCTTCTCGTAGATCTCTTTGGGTAAGCGGTAATCTGCACTGAGATCGACAACTTTGATTCCGCGCGAGACCAGTTTCCCCGCATAGGTCATTGCCGCTGTGTGCGGCACCGCGAGGAAGGCAACATCGACATCGATCGTACCGGTATCGGGGTTCTCAAAATTCAGATCGGTGAACCCTTTTAAGTGAGGATGGACAGAAACGAGCGGGGTCCCGGCCAGTTTGCGGGATGTAGCACAGGTGACCTTTGCTGAGGAGTGGTGGTGCAGAAGCCGGATGAGCTCACCACCAGCATACCCGGACGCTCCAATGATCGCAACCTTCATGCTTCAGTATTTTTTTCCCCAAAAATTTAATCCTTTTTGGCTTTTTTCCACTTTATTGGGTAATTTATCAACAATTGCAAAAACAGGATGATAGAGCGTTTGGAAATGAGCGCGGGACAGATCAGACCTGCTGCAGTTTCCGGTTATAGATGGTATGGAGCCTCTGTGCGAGAAGTTCAATCCGCTGACGGTCCTCAAGCCCTTCGAGAAGATCAGCAGGCAGGGCCTCAAGCCCCTTGCTGGCGCCCAGGTACGCCCCGCAGATAAGCGCAATGGTATCGGTATTTCCACCGACATTGGCAGCAACAGTCAGCAAATCGGAGGGATCCTGGTACCGGCTCATAAGGAAGAACGAAAGCGGCAGGGTCTGATACACAGAGACATCGTGACCGATCTTGAGCACCGCAGTCTCGGCATCCACACCCTCCCTCTCAAGCATGAGGGCATTGCGGATCCTTCCGCCAAGAACATCGTCTTCGACTGATGCTTTGCGCTCCGCCAGGTGAATCGGATCCGGGCTGCCATTGAGGGCATGCGCGATCAGAACAGTAAGGGTTGACACCGCTGCATGGGCTGCCTCATGGGTATGTGTTACATTACAGGCACCCACGGCACGTTCAACACTCTCCGAGAGATCCGAATATGCAAGAGCAAAGGGGATGGCAATGGAGATACAGCCGGCAGTTGTTGATTTGACGCCGGCACTCGTGGGCTGACCATGGATCATATGTTCGCACGCAGCAGATACAGACCCGTCGGGAAATCTAAGCCCGCCGCGGGTATAGAGTTCCTTAAGCGCGGCGGCATACCGCTCATTATTGAACCTCCCGTCCGCAAGCAGGGTTCCGGCAAGGATAAGGAGCTGTGTGTCATCGGTATACTGCCCCGGTTTTAGTGCTGCATTAGGATGACCTTTGTATGCACGCCGGTAGCCATACCTCATCTTCTGCAAATTTGGCGATGTGCTCTCGTTGGGCATACCAAGCGCATCGCCAATTGCTGCGCCTAGCATGCATCCTTTGAATTTATCGAGCATTTATCTAATATTTAAAAGACCGACAGATAAGGATTCTTATCCATTATCTCCTGAAATATTGGGGGTTTTTCCCATTTTTCATTCAATAGATTGGCTCTGCGCGCAATTGCAAAAAGCTGCGAAATATCCGGCTCTCAGCCCTCTTCCGACCACTTTCTATAAATATTTGTTTTTACATGATTAATAATGACAAATAGGTGATGCATGACTGAGAGCTTTAACGTCAAACTCGTTGAGGAGATGAAATATTATACGCCTGATCCGGAATACAAACGAAATTCCTGGTTGGGGGATTACCAGAAGGCGTATGACGAATTCCTCACAGACCCCGATGCGTTCTGGAGCAAGATGGCCCAACAACTCGACTGGATTCGACCGTGGGATGCTGTCATGGACTGGAATTATCCTTATGCCAGGTGGTTCACGAATGCAAAACTCAACATCACCGCCAACTGTCTTGACCGGCATGTCAACAACCACCGGCGCAACAAGGTCGCCCTCATCTGGCGTGGGGAGGGCGGTGCAGAGCGTATTTACACGTACCAGAAACTCCTGTCTCACGTGATGCGCTTTGCAAATGCATTAAAGAAAATCGGGGTGAAAAAAGGCGACCGTGTCTGTATTTACATGCCGCTTGTCCCTGAACAGGTAATTGCAATGCTTGCCTGTGCACGGATTGGTGCAACACACAGCGTGGTATTCGGAGGATTCGCCGCAGCAGCATTGAACCTGCGAATCCAGGACGCTGAGGCAAAGGTCGTTATAACAGCGGATGTTGCAGTCCGGCGCGGGAAAGCAATCCAGCTGAAAGCAATCGTTGATGAAGCTCTTATTAACGCCCCTACGGTAGAGCATGTCATTGTACTCCGGAGGAAGGAACCGTGTCTTGATCTCCACCCGACCCGCGAACTGGATTTCTATGCGGTGATGGATGGCGTTCCTGACGAATGCCCGCCCGAAGTCATGGACGCGGAGGATCCGCTTTTCATATTATACACGAGCGGGTCCACGGGAAAACCAAAAGGGGTTGTGCATACCTGTGGCGGCTATATGGTCGGGACGTATTACACGAGTAAATATGTCTTCGATATCAAGGACAACGATATTTTCTGGTGTACTGCCGACCCGGGCTGGGTTACCGGTCACAGTTATATCATCTACGGACCGCTCGCGGTTGGCGCAACGGTATTTATTACCGAGCTCACTCCCGATTATCCTGATGCCGGCAGCTGGTGGCATCTCATCCAGGAGCAGAATATCACGATATTGTATACTGCACCAACCGCGATCCGTACGTTTATGAAGGTGGGCGAGAGCTGGCCCAACAAGTATAACCTGAACTCGTTGCGGATCATCGGGTCAGTTGGCGAGCCCCTGAACCCTGAAGCATTTGAATGGTACTATCATGTGATTGGAAAGGATCGGTGCCCCATTGTCGATACCTGGTGGCAGACCGAAACAGGAATGCTGTTGATCACCACCATGCTTGGCGAAAAGATGCGCCCGGGATTTGCAGGAAAACCCATTCCCGGCGTTACTGTAGATGTCGTGGATAAGAACGGAAAACCCGTCCCGGCGAACTCGATGGGATTCCTTGTCATCAAATCGCCGTGGCCAGCCATGCTGCGCACGTTATACAAGGACGATGAACGGTACCGGAAATACTGGTACACCATCGATAACTGTTACACGGCGGGCGATCTTGCAGTCAAGGGCAAAGACGGCTATATTATGATTCTCGGGCGTGCTGACGACATTATCATCGTCGCCGGTCACAATATCGGCACCGCTGAAGTGGAGAGTGCCCTCGTATCCCATAAGGCAGTGGCAGAAGCCGCAGTCATCGGCAAACCGGATCCGGTGAAAGGGAACTCGATCAAAGCATTTGTGATTCTCCGCGTTGGTCACCAGCCAAGTGACAACCTGAGACAGGACCTTGTCCACCATGTGCGGACAACACTCGGCCCGATTGCGGTACCTCATGAGATTGAATTCGTTGATAAGCTGCCAAAGACCCGCAGTGGCAAGATCATGCGCAGGGTGCTTAAGGCAAAGGAAATGGGGATCGATCCCGGCGACATCTCGACGCTGGAGGAATAATCTTAAAATTTTTTTTATGAGGAAAAAATGAGCGAGATAGTACAGGAAAAACTATTCGGGATGGACCCTGAAAAAGGGCGCTGGATGCTTGTTATACTCGGCATGGTCATTAACCTGTGTCTGGGATCTATCTATTCGTGGAGCGTCTTTGTCG
>JAPKXY010000038.1 GCA_026394605.1 Methanoregula sp. | reverse complement strand
GGCGAACAACATCTGCAACGAATACGGGCTCGACGCGATCTCGGCACCAGCTACTATTGCCTGCCTCATGGAGATGGCAGAGAAAGGGTACGTGAAGCACCCGATCCGGTTCGGTGACGCGAAAGGGATGCTGAAACTGGTAGAACAAAGCGCGACACGTGAAGATATCGGTACTGAACTTGCCGAGGGCTCCTTCCGGTGTGCCATGAAATACGGTCATCCCGAATTGTCCATGAGTTCCAAGAAACAGGAATTACCGGCATACGATCCCCGGGGAATTCAGGGATACGGGCTCGCGACCGCCACATCAGTTCGGGGCGGTGATCACGTTTACGGGTACATGATCTCCCCCGAAGTCCTCGGGGCGCCTGAGAAGCTCGACCCGTACGTGACCAAAGGAAAACCGCAGTGGGTCAAGACCTTCCAGGACCTGACTGCATCCATCGATGCATCGGGCATGTGCCTGTTCACCTCCTTTGCACTGGGCCCGGAGGATTATGCAGATCTCCTCTCCGCAACTACGGGAATGAAGATCGATACCGCTGAACTGCTGAAGATCGGCGAACGGATCTGGAACCTCCAGAAACTCTACAACATCAAACGCGGATTTGGCCGTAAGGACGACACGTTGCCGGCGCGTCTCCTGAACGAGCCCCTCAAGGAAGGCGCACCCACAGGGCAGGTGTGGAGACGGGATGAAATGCTCGATGAGTATTACACCCTGCGGGACTGGGATAAAGAAGGAACTCCGACAAAAGGGAAACTCAAAGGACTTGGGCTAGCGTAACATGGGAGATAGTGCAGCAAAACCCGCAGGTTTCTGGCATGGTATCCCCAGCAACAGGATCGACTGGCATGAATGCGGGGAATGAGCCGGTGGGAGAGAACGGTGCACTCCTGAACAATACGCAGGATCGCATCACCCTTACCGTCAAATCGTTTGCTACCTTCCGTGAGATTATGGACCCGCAGATCCGGATGGATTTTTTAAAGGGTGCAACCGTTCGCACCCTTCTCACTGAACTCACCGGACGGTACGAAGGGTTGGCCGAGCTGATGTTTGCCGCTCCGGGAACGCTCCGGGACTTTGTCAACATCCTCAAGAACGGCAGGAATGTACATTTTCTGGCCGGGCTGGACACGCCGCTCGATGACGGGGACGTGATCGCGCTGTTTCCGCCGGTTGCCGGGGGGTAGGGGCGCACACCCTACCATGCACATGCAGCGGATACCATGACCCACGATACTGTCCGGACTACCGGAAATCTACAAAGATCGCGCTCTCAATCACCATTGCATTCCATCAGCTGGAGATTGCCGGGGACTGGCGCTTGCAGGGTTCACGCTCGTGTTCACGGTCAGCGTTATGTACCTGCACAAGAAGACGATGCCAAAGAGGATGTAGCGTCAGGCTGAAGCTGTACTATGAAACAAACAGTGCTCTTTGTCTGCACGGCAAATGCCGCCCGCTCCCAGATGGCAGAGGGGTACCTGCGGGAAACATACGGTGACCGGTATGAGGTGTTTTCCGCCGGCACCCGAAAGGCGCGGGTGAGCGTGCCGGCGATCACGGTGATGAGAGAGATCGGGATCGATATTGCCCACCACCATTCAAAAACCCTTAATGAAGTTGCTGACATGTCCTTTGATATCGCTGTGACCCTCTGTGACAACGCCCGCAAGGTCTGCCCTGTCATCCCCGGTGCCGGAAAAACAATCCATCACGGCTTTTTCGATCCCCACCTGACTACCGGCACTGATGATGAGATCCTTGCGGGATACCGCAGGGTGAGGGACGAGATCGTACGGTGGATTGACACGACCTTTTCCGCTGGATACATAGGCTGATGTGCCGGAATAATTTTTTTTTAATGTTTGTTTACCCTGTCCTGTCCCTCCGCCACCAACAACAAGATTCATAGCATCCCGTCGCGTTGATACAACTAACGGATGCACGAATTGCATGAAACGAGGACGGCAGAAAACGCGGGATATATTTGCGGAATCGCTCGAACTCCACGAAAAATTCCATGGAAAGATTGAGGTCCACTCCAAGGTTCCCCTGACCAACCGGCGTGAACTCTCGCTTGCATACACGCCCGGCGTCGGGGCGGTATGCAAGGCGATTGCCCTGGACAAAAACCTTGCCTATAAATATACGCTGAAGGCAAACACGATTGCCATTGTGACAGACGGGTCACGGGTACTCTCGTTGGGCAATATCGGGGGATATGCCGCAATCCCTGCCATGGAAGGCAAAGCCCTGCTCTTTAAAAAGCTCGCGGACATCGATGCTTTCCCGATCTGTTTTGAGAATTACCACACGGAATTTGCCGATGAGATCAAGAACATCGCGCCGGTTTTCGGTGGGATCGCGCTTGAGGATATCGCTGCGCCTAAATGCTTCGAACTTGAAGAGGCGCTCCAGGGGATTGGGATCCCGGTCATGCACGATGACCAGCATGGGACTGCCGTTGTCGTACTCGCCGCGCTGCTCAATGCCTGCAGGGTGACAAAAAAGCGGTTCGAAGATCTCAACATCGTCGTGTGCGGTTCGGGCGCTGCCGGGTTTGCGATCACCCGGATGCTCAAGTCCATCGGGTACGACCCTGGCCTCTTTCCCCCGGTAAACGACATCATCGTCTGTGACTCGCGGGGGATTATCCACCGGCACCGCGAGGGACTGTACGGCAATAAGTACAAGTTCATCATAAGCGAGGAAACGAATAAGGATGGCAGGACGGGAACGCTGGCCGATGCGATGCAGGGGTCAGATGTCTGCATCGGGGTTTCGGTACCGGATATCATAACGCCAACGATGGTCCGGTCGATGAACAAGGATCCCGTGATCTTTGCGCTGGCGAACCCGGCACCCGAGATCTATCCCAACGACGCGTTGCTCGCAGGTGCCGCGGTGGTCGGCACAGGGCGCAGTGAGTTCCCCAACCAGATCAATTACGCTCTTGCGTTCCCGGGGATCTTCCGCGGGGCGCTCGATGTCTGCGCCACCCGGATCTCCGATGAGATGAAGATGGCAGCAGCGCACGCCCTTGCAAGCTATGTCAAACGACCACGCAGGGACCGGATCCTCCCGCAGGTGCTCAACCGCGATGTTGTCAAGGCAGTTGCCCGTGCGGTCCGCGAAGCGGCAGTCGCGAGCGGGTGCGCACGTGTGGTGTAAGAGAGGCGCTTTGATACAATGCAATGGATAATTTTTTTTTTTTAAAGAGCCGCTATTTTCCTTTCGCTAAATCAGTTCCGTGCCGGTTTTTTCTTCAATCCGATCCCAGAACATCGTGAGTGCGTTCCAGATTTTTTCCCTTAAGACCATGATCCTTGGGAGATCCGGTCCCCGGGTCGCCTGCTCACCGCCCGGTTCCGGTTCATAGAGCCCCCTGCTCACCTCGATCTGGATCCACGGAATCCCCTTGTGCCAGTAGTGTGCGTTTGCGACAAAGCCACCGGAGAACGGGTTGTTGATGGCAACCTCCCGGTCAAGGGAGAATTCCTTCCGGAATGCACCGGCAAGCGCCTCGATCCAGGCAGCCGGACACGTGGCGATACTGCCCTTTTTTGCCCTGCCGCGCCGGTCGCCGTTGTTACCCAGACAGATCAGCGGGCGTGGCCTGCCGGCATCGCTCTGGCCACATGAGCCGAAAGGAAGCATCGAGTGGCAGTCGAACGCGATCTTCACGGGGTGCTGATCGATCAGCTCGTCGAGGCGCTGGTGGTACGGGAAATAATACGCCATGAGCAGCCGGTGGGCGAGCACCATGTCAGGGAACTGCCCGGGGCGGTAGACGTCTTTGCCGTCGACCGTCCTGACCTTGATGATCCCATCAGGGTCCTTTCCCGGAAGCGGCAGCGGGGGACGGTTCAGGTCGACCACCATCCGGGACAGGGGGGTATCCAAAAACACCTCCACCCGTTTTTTAAAATCAAACAGAATCCGTGTCGCCGGGTCGCAGTAATACAGGAGGTCCTGTTCCGAAAGAAGGATGCGGTCACGCACTTCTTTTGGCACCTCCACACCGCCATGCGGGACTGAGATAAGGAAAGGATAGCGCTGCTTCACGGTGCAATCATCCGTATTGATGATACGATGCGGGATTGCGTTAAGATTTGGGTGGTGTAACAATCAGACCCCGATGATTGTTTAATAAAGGCACACTGTATCAGCCAGGCCAGACATGTCTCATCCACTTCCCCCAATGCTTTGTGGTGCCCGGCCGGAACCGTACCATGGTGTTACGCGAGCCACCGGGTCACATCATCTAACGGTGGCCTGACCGATGGCGGTAGCGGAGGTAAAGCGCCTTAAAAAAGAGACGGTCCGCAAAGATCCTGTGGGGGACGATCAAGAAGATCGCTGATGGCATACCGTATACTCTGCCGGCGACCATTGATGACCCCGTAATCCTGACCGGAATCACAGCATCTTGTGCAAAAAAAGGGTTCCCGAAACACTGAGCCGATTGAGGGATCGCACGGTCAGACTGTCACCCGGCGGAAGACATACACACTGATGCCGGTGACAATGACACAGAGTGCCCCGAGTTCACCAATCTGCATGACAGGCATTGCGCCGGTATCTGCCGCGCGGATTGCATCGATTGCAAAGCTGAGCGGGTTTAACGACGCAACGATGCGCAGCCAATCTGGCATAACGCTGTACGGCATCAGGGCGCTCGATGTGAAAAAGAGCGGCATGGAGATCATAGTGTTGACAGCGGCATACGAGTCGTGGTCCTCGAGATAGAGGACAAGCGTGGTCGAGAATGCCGACAGCAGAATACCAAAGAGGAGAAGGATCAGGTACGTAAGCCCGTACTGGAGCGGGGTGTAGATCTTCGCACCGATGAGCACGGCAATCACGAGGATGATGGTCGCTTGGATCAGCCCCCGCAGGCTGGTGAAGAGGATCTTACCGAAAAGGATATCCTCCCGTGGCGATGGGAGGGCAAGAAATTTGTTGAAAAACCCGAGGATCTTGTCAAACATCAGAAGCGTGCCGCCGGAGAGTCCTGCCGATAGCATCGTCATGACGAGGATACCGGGCGTAATGAAGTCCAGGTAGTTGTCGGTAAACCGGATGGGCAAAGCGAGCCCGACAAATATCAGCCACGCAGCAGGCATGACCAGCGAGGAGAAGACATTGACCTTCCCCCGCACCCAGCGTAAAAAGTCGCGCTCGATGTACCATACGACCCGCTTCATTTCCTCCTCCGCAGCATCGTCCTGAATTTGGTCTGGTCAAACCCGACCGGCTCTTCGGACTTCCCGACCGTGTGCAGAAACACATCATCAAGGGTTGGCTCCCTCAGGGCAAGCGAGCGCACCCTGATGCCGGATTTTATGAAGGCATCGGCAAGGAGCGGGAGCGCCTCACGCCCGTTCTCCGCAAGATAGGACGCCTCGTTGTTCGCATAGGAGAAGAGCGTGACGCCATCAACCGCAGGATCCCTGAATTCGCCGTCAATCCGGGCGGTGATCACGTCATTGCCCATATGCGCTTTGAGTGCGGACGGTGCATCAAGCGCAAGGAGCGTCCCTTTTGTGATGATGCCGACACGGTTGCAGAAACGGTCCGCCTCATCCATATAATGTGTCGTGATAAAGATAGTCATGCCGTCCTTTTTTAACGCAGTGATATGCTCCCAGATCGTGGCACGGGCGGCCACATCAAGCCCGAGCGTTGGCTCATCTAAAAAGAGCACTTCAGGCTCGTGCACGAGTGCCTGTGCGAGTTCAAGGCGGCGGCGCATCCCACCGGAATAGGTCCTGACGAGATCGTCCGCCCGGCCGGTGAGCTGCATGACCGCGAGCACCTCATCAACACGGTCTTTCGGGTTCAGGACCCCGTAAAGCCGGGCAAACAAGAGCGCGTTCTCCCGTCCGGTGAGCTTGATGTCCACCGCCATATCCTGCGGAACATAGCTTAAGGTACGGCGCACCTGCTGCCCGGACCGTACAATATCATGCCCTGATACAGTCGCAGAGCCGGAAGTCGGGAGGAGCAGGGTGGTGAGCATCAGCACCATCGTTGTTTTACCGGAACCATTGGGGCCCAGCAGCGCAAAGATCTCACGATCGACAGACAGGGTGAGACGGTTAACTGCACAGAGCGTCCCGTAGTACCGGGTCAGGTCATGCGTTTCGATTGCGTTCATCGCAGTACACCAGTGCCGGGTGCGGGAATCTGCGAGGGAGTTCCGGTTGCCATTACCATCCGCGTCAGTCTCCTTTTGTCATCTGGATTCATCCATTGCACCCGGGTTACCGAGCGCCCCGCACACCCGCTCCATGAGCGCGTGGTGCCGGCGCAGATATTCGAGATATGATGCACTCCTGTTGTCGACCGGCATGGGGGTAAAGGTGAGCCTGCAGTCCGTTTCCCAGAGGATGAGCCCCTCTGCCGGTGCCGGCGGGATCGCACGCTCAGCCTCCTGTTTTAGCAAAAGAGGGATTGAATCTTTTTCGACCTCCCCTGCGCCGACCTGCCAGATGACAGTTGCCATACATCGCACCTGGTGCCAGAGGAAGCTGTCCGCAGTCACTTCAAGATAGACAAACCCGCCCTCTTCCCCTACCCGGATCGCAAGGATTGTCCGGTGGGGGTCCTTGCCCTTCACGCGGGCAAGGTTGGTGAAGTTGTGGCTGCCGGAGAAGTACTGCGCCGCGCCAACCATCGCGGCGATATCTGCCGGTGGAGCGGCAAAGTAATACCGGTAGGTACGGGACCGGGCATCAAACCGCGGGTGAAACTCAGGAAGTACCTCCGCATATCCTGTGCACCAGCAGTCCGGCGGGAGCTGGATATTGAGGGCGGATATCGCGCGGTCGGGATATTCGGTCGAGAACGCGACCACCTGACCCCGTGAATGAACGCCGCGGTCGGTTCGCCCTGCAGACAGAAACCCCGCCTCGCGGAAATCAGCAAAGAGGTCGAGCCGCCGGCATGCGGCAACGAACTCGCCCTCTACTGTACGGTGGGCTGCCTGCATCTGCGAGCCGAAGAACCGTGTTCCGATATATGAAATGCGAAACGCAAGCCTCATTTCCGACGCACGCGCCGTGTGAACCGCTTAATCTTTCTCCATGTGTTTTTCAGCGACTGCCGGGTGTAGGTGCGCAGCGGCGTTTTGCGCCCACCGGAGGAGACATGCCCATCGCGGATTGCCTGAAGGATGGAGGGGACTGTCGGTTCCGCGTCCACAAACGTCCTGCCAAAACCCACAAAGCGGGCATTGTGGGCATCGCTCCCCCCAACGCAGGGCTTGC
The DNA here is from genome assembly GCA_026394605.1 of Methanoregula sp. Lineage (GTDB taxonomy): Archaea > Halobacteriota > Methanomicrobia > Methanomicrobiales > Methanospirillaceae > MVRE01. Next base: position 2,938 of record JAPKXY010000038.1, on the reverse strand, counting down.
CGAGCCGGCGGGCGATCCGTGCCGCCTTCTGGTTCGCCGACCCGACAATATACCGGCTGTTGAACGTCTCGACCGCGTCTACGATCGCAAGGCCTGCCTTCCTTTTCCGTGCGACACCATGCCGCCATATGTGGTACGGGTGCGGGAGGATGAGGACAGCACCGAGCTGGCGTGCGATTGCAACGGTTTCACCCACATCGAGCCCGGGTGGTATTAATTCAGTAACCCCCAAAACAATCAGGTGCCCCTGTTTGGTGGAGACCTCAATCCCGGGGATAACGATAACGGGTGTTGCGCAGGCAACCGCTTTCTTTGCGCCGTCGATAGTGTCATGGTCGGTGATCGCGATCGCATCGAGCCCGACCTCCTCCGCCCGCTGCAGGATCTCTTCCACGCTGCTCTCGCCGTCTTTTGAGAAGTTGGTGTGCACGTGGAGGTCGCAGGTTAGCATCAGATCATATCTTTTTTATCCTGTGCATATTAAGGGAACTTATGCGCATCCTCCTGCCCACCGGTGCTGCAACGGAAGCGATAGTCAGGGCAGCCGCACAGGGTTTTGATGCGGATGTGGTGGTAACCGGTGAAATCGCATCGTTTCTCACGCCCCACCACCTGTATAAGCTCATAAAAAAAGGCCAGTATGACATGGCGATCGTTTCGGGCATGTGCACTGCATCGTTTGCGCAGGTCGAGCGGGCGACCGGTGTCCCCGTGTACAGGGGACCTCGCCACGCGGCAGACCTTGCCCTTGTGCTCCCGCTGCTTGATACTATCACGCTCTCGCGCACGGTGCCCGCAGACGAGTTCCTGGCGGGAAAAAAAGCCAAGCAGGCATACATCCTTATCGATGCGATGGAGCGGGACGCATCCTCCGATTACCTCATCCGGGGAATAAAAATTGGCGGCACTTCGCGTATGAAGGTGCTTGCCGAGATCATGGACACACACCGGTGCGAAGACATCTGGGAGGAGGTGGAGCGGTCCTTTGCATCGGGTGCCGACATTGTTGATCTCGGGTTCGGGTTCGATGCAACCCCCGGTGATGTGATGCGGGTATTTGACGCAGCTGGTGATATCGACCGCCCGCTCGCCATTGACACGCAGGACCCGGACTTGATCCGGGCAGCACTCGGGCGGGTGGACCTCGTCCTCTCGCTCCAGTCAAAAAACATCCCGCTGGTCGGGAAAGAGGTTGCCAAAGCCGGTGCGGCGGCGGTGGTGGTGCCGGACAAGCATACGCTCAGCTACAATATCAACCTCGCAAAAAAAGCCGGGATACAGCGCATCATAGCCGATCCACTCCTCCAGCCCGCGGGATCAGGGCTCTCTGACTCCCTGAAACGTTTCAGAAAATCTACCTTCCCGCTCTTCTTCGGTGCCGGGAATGTGGTGGAGCTCCTCGATGCAGACTCAATTGGTGCGAATGCGCTCCTTGCAGGGCTCGCCATGGAGGCCGGGGCATCGGTCATCTTCACGAGCGAACACTCTGACAAGACGCAAGGGTCCATCAGGGAAATGCGGCGGGCAACGGAGATGATGGCGCTCAGCCGCGACCGCCCGTACCCCAAGGACCTCGGCATCGACCTGCTCGTCCTGAAAGAAAAGCGCCGCCGTCGCGAACCGCCGGTTGAGTATGACACACTCATTATGGCAAAACCGATGCCAGCCGTAATTGAATATGACCCGAAGGGCAACTTCCGGATCGGGATCGAAGGCGACACCATCATAGCGGTCATCAACGGGCGTGCGGTGCGTGGAAAACACTGGCAGGACGTTTTTTATACCATCGCAAAAAATGGCGATGTCACGCTGCTCGATCATGCCGCGTACCTTGGCAGGGAGCTGTACAAGGCAGAGCTTGCAATCCGGTACGGGAGAAGTTTTGAGCAGGACGGGGAGTTTTAAAAAAACTTATATCGTGTTCTTCTCAATTCCGGAATCTTTTACCATAACCACGGGAGAGCCCCCTCATTTTCGCGCGGGTTTTCCCAACCGGGTTGGCTCATCTTCAACCAGATAATTGATCACATTCTCCGAAATATCTGCTGCATATTCCCCGGCTCTCCTCACGCTTTCCGTGATGTAGCCGAGCGCGATGGCATCGGGAGTCTCCTGCTGGAGCACAAGGTTGTTGATCTCCCCGCACAGGGATTCGAGCACCTTCACGGACTCGATGTTCTTATTTGACTTTTTCATGTCATTATTGAAGAACGAAACGATGCTCCGGTCAAAGATGCCGACCGATAGTTCACTTGCCTTCGAGATTTTCGCTATAATTGCAGGGTCGATCTCTTTTTTCAGGATCGCCCCCGCGTTGTCTACAATCCTCTCCGCGTGGTCGCCAATCCGCTCGATGATCCGGCTGATGATATAGTAATGCACGGCCATGCGTGGGGAGATATTCATCTTTTTTGAGAGTGTTACATTGGACAGGATCATATGGGTCTGCCGTGCGATGAGCCAGTGGAGACGATCCACGTCATTGTCGCGGGCGGTTACGTCGGCAGCAAGCGTCTGATTCCCTGTCCGAATCGCCGTGATCGCATCCTCGTGCATCGCTTTCACGATCACAAACATCCGCTTGATGGTGTTTGCAAACGGCATCTCCGACGGATTAAGCAGGTCTTTTAGCGTTATCGCCGAATCATCCTCTTCGACAACTTCCTGCCCGATCGTCATCTGGGTGAAATCCCGCACCACCACCCGGACGAACGGTGGCAACCGCTCTTTTGATGTGATCACGATCGTGGTGATGCCCGAGATATACGCACCGATCAGCAGCCGGAATAAATACGCGGGTTCGGTAACTTCATCAACAGGAAATTCCTTTTTCCGCTGCAGAGGCTCCTGTTCAATGGTCTTTGTGACAAGCAGCGTCCCGTCCGGCTGGATCTCAATGCCGATCGGATCGTTCTTCTTGATCTTCTGTGCATCCACC
>JAPKXY010000003.1 GCA_026394605.1 Methanoregula sp. | reverse complement strand
CCGGCGCACATGTGGTAGGCACCGATAAACGACATACCGATCTGCATCGCAGACCAGCGTGAGGTGGTACCGCCATCACAGGTGCGGCTGACAATCGTCGGGATGTGGATTGCCTGGTACATCGACTTGCCGACGGCTGCCTTGAGGGCTGCCGCGCTCTTTGCCGGGAACAGCTTGTCGAGGTTGATCAGGAACTGGGGCTCGATGTCGTCTGCCATCTCGTCGTCGCCGGTGAAGACCGGTCTCCGGGGTGACTTCCTTGCCCAGACGCTTCTGCAGGGTCTGGTGGGCGAGGTCAAGTCCGACGATGATGGTCCTGCGGATATCGTCCCACATCTGCTGCATCGCAGCGTTGTTGACAAAGTGCAGGTCGTCGCCCTCGGCAAATACACCGGTCGTGCTGAGCTCGTAGGGTGTCAGCTTGCGCTGTCCGAGCGGGATACCACCGCAGTGGCACCGGACGGGGTCGTATGCCGAGATGCCGCGCTCCATGGCGACTTTCTGTCCCTCTTTGACAAACTCCATCTTGCGGGCGGACTGCTTGAGTCCAAGGCGGGCGTAAACCGTTCTCTGGGACGTCGGGTCCTCAGCGAACTTATCTCTCATTGCCTTCAGGAACAGTTTCTGGGTTCTTTCGATTTTTGCTTTTGCTGCCATGTGTCATCACTCCATCGGGCAATTCCCGTATTTGACTCTCAGCGAGTGGATGCGCTGGATGTATTCGATTAACTCCGGGTCGTCGCGGGTTCCTACGCCAACAAGCGAGTGGTAGATCGTGGTGTGCGCCTTGAGCCACTTGTCGTCCATCGGCTTGCCCATCTTAACTTCTGAGTCAAGGGGTTCACCGACTTGGTTCTTTACGTACTTCACGGCGCCCGCCTTCTTGTCGAAGACAAAGCGCGCGAGCATGTCGAACATCATACCGTTCTCATCGAGACGGAGCGAGTGTCCGTGCACCGTACAGCCACGGATGCCCGTGCGTGCGGCGTCAAGGAGCTCAGAGCCGACGAGTTCCTTTGCGTACTTCTCGAGGTCGCGCTCACGGCACTCGATAATCTGACGTCCGGACAGGGTGCCCGGGTCCATGCCGCGGTACCTGTAGGACTCAAGATAGCTCCGGATATACGGGTGGCAGGGGGCGTTATACATCGAGTCGGTGAACTGGATGTACCGGATGCGGTCGCCCGCCTTTGCGCCATCGGTTGGCGTAACCATCTTGCGGATTGGACAGTTTGGCTCCTGCTGCTCGGAGAGCGGCGGGTGCGCAGACGGGTATGCGGAACCCGGTGCACGGTGCCCCATCAGCAGGACAATGTCCTTGTCACTGACATCCCGGAGCTTCTCCAGCTTGTGGCTGGGGTCCAGCTGCTTGCGCCGGTTTTCGGCGATATGGGTGGAGCCCGGAAAATACTGTGGTTTATATGCCATTGTTTTATCACTCCAATTTTTCTTGCTTTTTCAACAATTTCATGACAGCCGAAATAACATCAACCATCTTCTCCCGTGTGGGTGTCTGCCCCCGTGTCACACCGCTTACAATTGCCATGACCGTACCTTTGGTCCGGATACGGTCGGCTGGCGGCATGACCATGGTGGTCTTGACACCCTCCTTTGCAAAATCCTCATAATCCACAGGTGCCTGCGAGACAACAACCGCCTTCACGTCACATTGGGTAAGGATAAACCTCACCTTGTGCACCACGTGGGAACGGACGTTCCCATGGTGGAGGATGGCGACTTTGTGCCGCTCGATCTGCCGGATCTCCTTGTCGGTAAGCCCGAACGAGGCACCGGTTACAGCGCCGCTGATACCTTTTGCATCCGGCGGGACGCCGTTTCCCGCGTTCAGCACCAGCGTACTGATACTGTACTCGACACCCTGCTGCCGGAGCCCGGAGGTGATATCACACACCGGTTTTGTCACGTGGCGGCGACCGGGGGACATCCCGACTACGATAACATCGGGGTATCGGCACTCGGAGATGGTGCCCCGCTGGGCAAGACCGCCTCCCTTCCCCATGCCCATCGCCTCGCGGCAGTCGACAACCTGGGTTACTCGTCCGATTGGCATCTATCTGCTACCTTGTAGGATTACCGGGCCTGACCTGCTTTTCGGGTCGGAAAGACCCAGCATGTCTTTGTCTGCATCAGGACCGTATTTTGCATAGTCGACAAGACTCGCTTCGGTTTTCATAAACCTGCCCTCCTGGAGCCGGTAGGAAAACTTGGTGAATATCTCATCGCACACGGCTTTCAGGGCAGGAATTACGTCGCGGTTTTCCAGTTCAAGGATGATTGTTCCGACATGAACCTCAAGCTGAATTTCCTGATTTCCGACTTTGATGACCCTGCTCATCTCATGAGCTGTGGAAAGGCGGGGTCCGTTAATAATCATCCGCCTTACTCCGCAGATGCTGCATATTTTATTCAGCAGCCGCTCCACGGTATCGGGGTTCAGCAACCGCTCTCCTGCAATCCTGCACTGAGGGAACGTGGTATCTGTCATTCGTCTCCGATTGGGGTTTATGCACCCTTTGCAATCGCCTGCATCGGCTTCCTGAACTCGTCAAGCTGGCCGAATGTGTCCTGGTAGGCCTTCGAGGTCTGCTCGGGACCGAACATCTGGGTCCCTGCGTCAAGTGCACATGCTGCGACGACACACGGGATACCGACACCGGCTGCGTGCCTTGTTACGATGTGGTTGCCGCTGAAGCCTCCCGGTCCGCCGCCACCATAGATCGAGTGGCTGAAGAACGAGAAACCAACCGCTACACCCATGACACGACCGTAGTCGCAGCCTGGGAGACCGGTCTCGTGCTCGAGCAGGTCGTTGAAGTACAGCAGCGTCGAGGATACTGCCTGTGCACCACGCATTGCACCACAGTTCACCATCGTCGCGGCAAGCGTACCTGCTGCGGCATAGGCGCTCCAGAGCATCGGGTCCTTGGTGTCATAGAAGGTAAAGCCGCTCGTGCCCTTCTTGCCGGGCTTGATGACCTTGTCCTCAATTGCCTTCTCAACAAGGCTCTGCACGACAGTACCGATCGTACCGGTCTTGCCGTTCTCCTTGACGAGGTTGTATAACAGGTTGTTGGCGTTTAAGCCCTGGTATGCGTAGAGCAGGAGCTGTGCACGCTCGAACGGACCGACTGCCATGCCCATCTCGAACTCTCCCGCCTGTTCAAAGGTGGATGAGAGTGCGGATGCCTGGATGGCGTTGCGGTGGGTCATCATGGCGACGTGGTTGGCTGCGATGTTGCGCAGGGCGTAGCCCAGACCTTCGCTGTTTTGGTGGATAGCCAGAACTGAGATGATATTGCCGCCATCCATGCCTATGGTCTGCGGGTAGGTACCCCAGACAGCATTCTTGACCATTGCCGCATCGAACATGCCGACCTTGTACTGGTCGATGATTGCCTGGGTTGCCGCTGCTGCTGCTACTGTTGATGCAACATCGTAGGTTGCCGCTGCTGCAAGCCGGGAACTTGGGCACTCGACAAGGATCATCTTGCCGCC
>JAPKXY010000008.1 GCA_026394605.1 Methanoregula sp. | reverse complement strand
GGAGGCGTTATCCATGGCAAACTGGGTGAATTGTAACTGGAACTCCGCCTTTTCACGATGGGAGATCTCATCATAGAGCTGCTTGTTGAGGTCCTGCATCTCCTTTCTCTGTACCTTGACAAGCTCGTCAATATCCTGTTCTGTTTTTTTCAGGTTTTCCTTCAATTGTTTCAATTCGGTGATATCCAGCCCCGCACCATGGTATTTTTTTAAGGTACCGTACGGATCAAAAATTCCACGGAATTTCCAACGTTGCCACCGATGCTCTCCTTTGGATGTTATTATACGGAATTCCTGGGTGGAACCCGGGTGGTTTTTATCGATCGATGCGAGACTGCCTTTGATTTTTGTAAATTCAGATTCAGGAATGACCGGTCGCCATTCATGCCCTAAAAGATCCGCTTTTGACTTTTGCAGTGTGTGGCAGTAGATTTCATTGACAAAGGTGATGGTACCGTCAGGTTCGAATTGGCAGACGTATTCAATTTCATCTATTCCGGGACCCGATGGGATGAATCCAGTATCTATGTATCCGTTTTGTTCCGATCCAACCGGTACATCGATCATGAGCGAGACACCCGGGTCCCCGTTTTCAAAAAAAACCGGGCTAATCGTGAGCATAGACGGGAACAAATGGTCTCCCGACACAACGACAATGGGATTTTGGGATTCTTTTTCTTTCAGCCCCTCTTTTATTAATGCTGGCAATTCAGGGTGGCTTTGCACAACAAACGGCAGCTGCTCAATTGTTTTACCGACAATTTCCTTTTTTGATATTTTCAGGAATTCACACAAGGGATCGTTGATATCAACAACTATCAGTCCATGATTTATCAGTAGTACATAATTCTTCGATAATTTTAGTACAGCAGCTGCTTGTAATTTATTTGAAAGGGAATAGATTTTTGAAGAACTGTAATGTTTGACGGTGATACTGCCCTGACTTTGGAGTCTGTCTAGGTATTTAGCAACGGAATTACGGTGTATACCCAGCATTTTTGAAATGGTTTTAATGTTTAATCCTTCTGGATGCTCATATAACAACGCCTTAATGATGGAGATTTCATCCTGAAATTTTTCGACTGCCATCATGTATTGCATGACTATACAGTAATAAAGATTTTTTGATCATGTTGTGCACTCATGTTGTGCACGCGCTTAAATTTTTAAATTGATGACCAGATATCTAATCAATTCCTTGTTGTGAGGGTTAACGTATGTGATTCATCGTTGGAACAGCCTCAACGGTGTGGTTGCTTAAGAAAAAAATTTGATGTGAAGGTGGATTAAAAGATGCAAGAAATCTGTGTGGGATTTGAAGTGACTCTCCCTGAAAAAAAGCCAAAGAATAAAATATGTACGCTTTGTTATGGCACGGGTAGTATAACACAACCAAATGGAGTAAAGGTTCCCTGTCCAAAAGGTTGTCTGGGTTACTATCCACCACATTAAAAAGATGCGGGTTGAACAACATCTGGAGGTGATGTATGAGACAGGAAAATGTGATGCACCTTGCGGAAAAAGAGGAGGAGTTGGTAAACCTTCTCTTCGAGATAGGGATCAAAAGAAACGTTGCTAAGGTACTCGTGTTCCTCACAAAAACCCCGATGGTAACTTCCCGTGCTATCGACCGGGGGACCAACCTCCGCCATCTTGAGGTGGCCACGGTGATGCAATACCTGAAGAAACAGGGTTGGATCAAGAGCCAGGAGGACAAAGCTAAGAGCAAGGGGAGACCGGTGAAGATCTACGAGTTGGCAAAACCGATCCCCGATATCGTAAACGGCATTGAAAAAGAAAAGATAAAAGAGACAAACGACCAGCTCCAACTAATCCAGAAATTACGAAACTACGTCAGTTAATTTCACGATCCTGCACTATTTTTTTTGTCCGCTGGACTGGTTCCTTGGTACAAATTACACCATTCCAACCGGCACTGCGGATTCTGTTGCACTGTACCGCTGGTTATGTTGATTCAAGCACAGGAATGCGATCAAGTTCTCCCGATGAAAGCACATGCACCAGCCGGTCCGCTCCCTCCCTGACCGGTAGCGAGATCTCTTCCCCTGTGCCGGCACGCTCCGGCTGGATGCCGATAAGGATGATCCGTCCGGCGGTATCTGAGAGAAAGTCAATGAAAAGAGACAGTGGGAGCTGGTGGGTTCCCATACTCACATCCTCTATTTTGTGCCGTGGAATGATCCGGTATTCTCCCGGGGAAATGCCCATGGCAGCGGCGTCAACAAGCACCAGGCAGGATGGCCGGGTCTTCCGTATGATCCCAGTGAAATTCTCCGGTGCGGTTCCACAAGCGAGTGGGATCCAGCCATCCTTTTTGAACCGCTCAGCCACATAGATCCCAACACCATCGTCCCCGTTCAGCGGGTTGCCGATGCCAAGCAGGATGTTTGTTGCCATGGTCTGATGTTGATCCATTTTCTTTTATTTCATGTCGTTTGGGGTTTCTACCCGAACGATAGTATCTCCGGATGGAGTGTCTGCAGATCCACAACCACCGCCTCAGCTGGAGTGGGGTTGACGTTCATTTGTTTCTGGAATAACGTCTGTGACTGCCAGGTGCCGGCATTGATGCCGAGTACCCCGCGGTATGTCATGATCCCCCGTACGTGGACATGACCGGTATGGAGGATTTCGGGGAGGGGGTCGATGATCAACCGGTCCTGCCGCCCAATGGCAATGGGTGTTTTGCGACCATAGACAGGAGCAAGGTGGCGGCGCTGGAGCATCTCCTCCATCATCTGCCCGCTCTTTTCGTAGCTTGCGCCGGGGATCAGCCCGATCATGTCATCGATCGACTTCCCGTGGTACATCAGCACCCTCACGCCCTGCAGGTTGACGAGCGCAGGATTCTCCACGAGCGTGCAGTTTTTTGGAAACTTTTGTGCAAATTGATCCGGAATTACCGGTTGGGGTTCTGCACCCCGCACCATATCGTGGTTACCCGGTGAGACAATGATCCGGACGCGGGAGGGAAGATCACGGAGCATCTCACCAAAACGGTCGTACTGCTCGTAGATATTTTTGATCAGCAGCTCGTGTTCCTGCCCTGGATACACCCCAATACCATCAACAAGATCGCCAGCGATCAGCAGATAACCTGCAGGGTCTTCCTGCAGCCAGTCACTAAACCGGTTCCATTCCTCCTCTAGGAACGTGTTGCTGCCAAGATGGATATCCGAGATCAATACAGCCCTGCCCGGGCGATCGCTTTTAAATGGCGTATTATCGATGCGGATATCGGGGCGGTACATCTGATCGGCAAAAAAAAGTTTGCCGTCATTCGATAGCTTCCCCCTCACCCCAACGACCTCGTCATGGATAAGACGTTCCGCATCGGAAAAGACCGGGCGATCCTTCCGGCACAGTACCGCGATGGTGCCCGTGGTATCTTCGAGATGAGCGATCCGGTGGCCGTTCGAGGTGCTCTTCACCTCGACAACCATGCCAATGATGGTGCACTCTTCCTGCCGGTATCTGGTGGAACGTATAAGGCCCTCAATCGGCATCGCCCCGCACCGACTCCGGATCATGCCCCCCAGTCGCTGGTACCGGTCCCTGAAATAGTGGAGGAAATCAGCAGTTCCGTTGATGCTGCCTGAAGTCCCTGCACTCCCGCTGATAACCTCAACGGTAGGATCGGCAAGGAACCTCGTGCCATCGCGCGTGGCAGTTAATCCGGGAATATTCTTGGATGTGACAACAACGGTGTCGGGGGGTATTTGTGCAATAATATCCTCGATCAGGTCAGGATTGTCCTGCTCCTGGATGTACCGCACGACATCCGGGTGCACCTGCAGCTTTATTTGGAGAAACTGAAGCGCGATCTGCTGCGCATCAAGCATACTTTACCTATCGCCGGCTACATGGATATATCATCGCACTTTTTTGCAATTGCTTGAACAGAATGGTGCGATATATTAACCGACAAATCCAACAAAGAGCAGGAGAATGACAGAGGAAGAAGAGCCCCGCACGATCAGATCGCTCATCAATCAGTTCCGGACAAGCGATCACTGGGCTGTCTCGCTTGCGCGGGATATCCTGTGGCTTGTGGCAGTCGTTGGAGGTATCGCGCTCGCGCTCTACCTGATCTGCGGGACATGGCCTGCGGTTGTCACCATCGAGTCAAGAAGCATGGATCCTAACATGAAAGTAGGGGATCTTGTCGTGGTCGTCCAGAAAGACCGCTACAATGCGTTTGAGACATGGGCAGATGCAAACCGCACAGGCACCATAACATTCGGGAATAATGGCGATGTCATTATTTACAAACCAAACGGCATGACAAATGTCCACCCCATCATCCACCGGGCAATACAATATGTCGAACCGGGTCCCGTGACAGAGATTAAGGCAAAAAAACTGCTCATCAATTATACCGCTCCCCATAGCGGGTATATTACGTGGGGAGATAACAACAGGTATCCGGACCAGTTCTCAAATTATCCCGGCATCGGTGTTATTGAGCCGGTAAATGAGGAGTGGATCATTGGTAAAGCCCTCTTTGCCGTTCCGCTCATCGGTTACCTCCCCCTCCATATTGTTGAAGTGACCATCATCATCTTTGTGCTCATGGGGCTTCACGAGCTGTACCTCCGTTCGCGGGAAAAAGAAAATGAAGTGCCCCGGGTAAAAACCGGAAAAAAGAAACGGTGACGGGATGCAGCAGCATCCTTCCGGCAGTTTTTACAACAGATATGAACTCTGATGTTGTTCAGAGAAGATCAAGGGCTTTCCTGCCGGTCATCCCGGTATGGATCCCCCGCCCCATCGCAGCGCGGTTTGCCTCTTTAACGAACCCTGCAAGCAGGTCATCAACATCAACAATTGACGGACCAAGCGAGGGTTTCACCCGTGCGGCAGGATAGCTGAACGAATCGAGTGCCGCCACATCAAACGCCCCGCACCCTACCATCCCAACATCGGTTATGACGGCGACCAGATTTGCGGGACCGAGAGGAATGATATAGCCGTCTGCCTCTTTTTTTGCGAGCTTGACTTTCATTTGTTCCATAAAACCCCTAACAGGAATGGTCGGCAGAATAATAATAATCATAGGGAGATCTGTTGCGCTGCATTTATGTTTCCGTGCGCTCTATACTGCCGAAAGCCGGGTGTGTTGGATCCATGGATCAACTGCGACAACTGCTGGATGATGTCTGTTCCGGTCACCGGCTGACGCAACAGGAAGCCCTGCAGCTGTTCCGCGTCAGGGAACGGAGTGTGTGGGACATCGCAACAGCCGCTGATTCCTTAAGGAAATCAAAAGTCGGCGATGCGGTTACCTACGTCAGGAACCAGAACATCAACGTCACCAATATCTGTGTCAATTCATGTGGGTTTTGCGGTTTCTCGAAAAAACCCGGTGACGAGGGCGTTTATTTTTATGATAAACGGGAGATCCAGAAAAAGGCAGCCCTAGCAGCATCCCGCGGGGTTACTGAGATCTGTACGGTCAGCGGGCTCCACCCCGGTTTTGATGCAGAGTCCTATACGGATGTCTATCGCTGGATCCGTGAAGCGGCGCCCGGTGTCCACATCCATGCCAGCAACCCGATGGAGGTTGTATACGCGGCAAAAAAGAGCGGCATATCCACAAGAGAGGTCCTCTGTGCGATGAAGGCTGCCGGGCTTGGATCCATGTGCGGGACCGCGGCGGAGATCCTTGTCGATGAGGTGCGGAAAAAAATCTGCCCGCAGAAAGTCCGCACGGGGGATTGGGTACGGATTATCAAAGAAGCGCATCTGCTTGGCATCCCAACGACTGCCACGATCATGTACGGGCATTGTGAAACTGAACACGACCGCGTGAAGCACCTCTCAATCCTGCGAAAGATCCAAGACGAAACCCGTGGTTTTACGGAGTTTGTCCCGCTCTCGTTCATCCACATGAACACCCCGCTGTATAAAAAAGGCCTTGCACGTGCCGGTGCAACGGGCAGGGAAGATCTTCTTATGATTGCGGTCTCCCGCCTGTTTCTGGATAATTTTAAAAACATCCAGGTCTCGTGGGTAAAAGAGGGGGTTAAAATGGCGCAGCTCGGGTTGTTAGCCGGGGGCAATGATCTGGGCGGCACGATGTTTGAAGAGAGCATCTCGAAAGGTGCCGGTGCGGTCAATACCGATTATCTGGACCCTGCCGAGATGCAGCGGATGGCAGAGGATATCGGCAGGAAACTGGTGCGGCGCACCACGCTGTATGAGTTATTACCCTGATTTTTTAAACGTGAAAAATGACAATTGATCCAGATGTGCAATTCTGCGCTTCCTAATCAAGGTGCGGTTTGAGCAGGCGCACGATTTTATCGCCAATCTGGTGTGCCTTATAGACTGCGTCCTTATCCCTGAGCACGGCACCCTCTTCATAGCCGGTTCCCTTTATCCAGCCAAGCGAAGAGAACTCATGCGTGCTCAGGAAGCCCTCCAGGGTCTCGATCGTCCGGTTTGCGCCTTTTGAGGCGCATACAGCAACGGCAACACCTTTGCGTCCGGCGAGCTTATGGTCATGGTAGAGAGAATAGGTGCGGTCAATAAAATTCTTCAAGTGACCGCAGACATCATAGTAATACGTCGGTGATCCGATAATGAGCACTTCACATTCAAGCACCCTCCTTATCACCGCATCCCAGTCATCATTCTCGATCACGCACCACTTCTGCTCTTTACATTTTTCGCAGCCCAGGCACGGGTGGATTTTCTTTCCGGCAAGCGAAATGAATTCGGTTTTGATCCCTGCCAACTCGCACCTCTCCAGAACAAGTTTGATCAGCTGGGATGTGTTGCCCTCCTTGCGCATGCTCCCGGATATCCCAAGCACCGTCATATGTTACACTCCGCGTGGGGGGTAAATGATTGTTTTGATTGTGGGATCCAGCCCCAGCGTTCGAAATGCCCTCTTGATTCGATCCAGCGGGTCATTATGATAGTAAAGCAGGTGTGAACTGCAGGCACAATCGCTGCACCCGAAAAGAGGAACCGGTATCCCCCCCAGCGTTTTTGCAAGCAGGCACTCAAGTTTTTTTTCGGTGGGTGCACATACAACAAAACGAAGCGTGAACCGCGTGCTGGAAAGGAGGTAATCAATATGCCACTTCGGGGGATGGTCATGGTTACGGGCGACGTGAATATGGCGCGATGCACGTTTCAGCCCGCCGCTTCCCTGCGCAGAACCGACATAGACATGAAATCCGGAGGAAAACGGACGCAGCCCCAGAGCACCCACACTCATGGTGCATGCCGTATTCCGGAGCACAAGACAATAAATTCCCTTATCCATAACCGCTCTGTAACAGGTTGCGAGCGGCGGCGATATGCCTGCTCCCGCCGCTTTCAACAGGCACGCCGTGTCCCGGATAGAGCCCCTCAACATCAAGCAGCGAGAGACGGTTGATCGACCGGGAAAGGTCCGCCCTGCTGCCCCCTGAAAAATCATAACGGCCGAATCCGCCGTCAGTAAAGACCGTGTCACCGCTGATCAGTGCCTGTTCAGATTCAAAAAAAAGACAGATGCTTCCGGGTGTATGCCCCGGGGTGTGCATGATATGGAGATCCCCGATTGAATCGCCCTCTTTTAAGGTAATCTCAGGAACCACAGCAGGAGATCGTGAACCGAAATGCATGGAGAGGCTTATCGCATCATCGACAAGCCCCACCGCATCATTTTTGTGGATCGCGATCTTTGCCCTGCACATATGGGCGATTTCTTTAAGGTGTGCGGTATGATCGAAGTGACAATGCGTGAGAACAATGGTCGATAGTGTATCTTTAAAGGGCTGGATTGCCATCGGCAGCACACCCGCGTCAATGAGGACATCTCCAATAATATACGAGTTCGCAAAGAGCGGTCCGCCGGGGATCCACTGGACTGGCATGCACAATAATAAGGCATCCCGGCAGATGTTTCTTATGGATTCGCTGATCCGCAGGTGCGCCCGTAGTGTTCCGAAAGAAGTGGAAGCGGCAGCACGAGCAGAGGGCATCGACCCCGCACGGATGGCACAGGGTATTGTAGCCGGAAGAATTGTGATCCCGGCAAACCCGAAGCGGAAGCACCGGCATTGCGCAATCGGCGAAGGATGTCTGGTAAAAATTAATGTAAATGTCGGGACTTCTGGCACCCGTTGCGATCCGGCGCTTGAAGAGAAGAAGGCAAAGGCAGCGCTCAAGAACGGCGCCGATGCGCTGATGGACCTCTCCACCGGCGGCGATCTCGTGGCGATCCGGAAAAAAATTCTTGCGCTCGACACGACGGTGGGAACCGTGCCCATCTATGAGGCGGTGCGGCGGGCAGGTAACGCCGCGGATGTCGAACCCGATCTCCTGTTCCGCGTAATCCGCGAACACTGTGAGCAGGGCGTCGATTTCCTCACCCTCCACTGCGGCGTGAACCGGCAGGCGCTCGCAGCACTGAAGGCAGATCCAAGGGTGATGGGAGTCGTCAGTCGGGGTGGGGTGTTCCACTGTGCGATGATGGTGCACCGCGATGAGGAGAACCCGCTCTTTGCCGAATACGATTACCTGCTCGAGATTCTCACCGAACACGATGTCACGATCAGCCTCGGCGACGGTATGCGCCCCGGCTGCCTGCAGGACGCAGAAAAGCTCGCAAAATCAGTGGAGTATGTCACACTTGGAACGCTCGCGAAGCGGGCGCTTGCGGCAGGAGTCCAGCGAATGATCGAAGGGCCGGGGCACATGCCGCTCGATCAGGTGGGCTACAATGTAATGACGATCAAGGAGATCACGGATCACGCGCCGCTCTACCTGCTCGGGCCACTCGTCACCGATATCGCACCGGGCTACGATCACGTCGTGTCCGCAATCGGCGGTGCAGTCGCCTGCATGTATGGCGCTGACTTCCTCTGTATGGTCTCGCCGAGCGAGCATCTCGCGCTGCCGCTTGTGGAGGACATTATCGAAGGCACAAGGATCGCAAAGATTGCGGCCCACATCGGGGATGTTGTCCGCCGCCCGGAGGGGTACCGGACGGAGCGGGAGGTGCAGATGGCGGATGCCCGGCGCCAGCTCGACTGGGAGGAGCAGTTCCGGCTCGCCCTGTTTGGCGATGTCGCAAAAGAGATCCATAACCGTGATGGGGAGCAGGAAACGTGTTCGATGTGCGGCGATCTCTGTGCGGTGAAGATGATCCGGGAACTGTTTGAACAACAAGAAAAGAAAAAATAATTTGCCAATTTTTCATCGCAGTTTCAATATCCTTATCGCAAGCCACGCCGCGTTCTCCCCGTTATCAACACCGACGCATGCGACCGGCACACCTTTTGGCATCTGGGCAATGGAGAGGAGCGCATCCATTCCGTTGAGTGTCCCGCTGACCGGTACACCGATCACCGGCTTATCGGTCTTTGAAGCAATCACCCCGGGCAGGGCGGCGGAGAGTCCGGCAATTGCGATGTACACTTTGCAGGTGCTTACTTTGATATAAGCATCAAGTTTATCCGGGTTTCGGTGGGCGGAGATCACCTGTTCATCATATGTCACCTTGTTCTCATCAAGGACCTTTTTCACTTTGTCCGCAATCGCGCTGTCCGATGTGGATCCGGAAATAACCGCTACGTCTGCCATGTCTGCCATCCAAACTTATATCCCGTTTATTTAAATATACTATGGGCAGATCCACATGGAAAAAGAACCACTCCTGATGCTGCCGGGCCCGGTACCGATGCCGGAACGGGTGAGGTATGCAATGATGCGTCAGGCTATCAACCACCGGAGCGCCGAGTTCGGTGCGGTCTATGCCGACTGCGTGCGGGTGTTAAAGACCGTCTTTGGCACCACAAACGACCTCTTTGTGATCAGCGGATCCGGCACTGCCGGCATGGAAGCTGCGGTCGCAAATTTCGGGAGGGACAAGGACATAGCCTGCCTCGTCAATGGCAAATTCGGCGAGCGGCTCTTTAAGATCAGCCAGCGCTACGGGAAAGCACACGAGATTGCATCGGAGTGGGGGACGCCCCTCAATCTTGCAGCGCTTGAAGAACGGCTCGAACAGGGTGTTCAGGTGGTAACCCTTGTCCACAATGAGACCTCTGCTGGCATCAGGAACCCGGCGCAGGAAGTAGGCAGGCTTGCCCGCAGATACGATGCCCTTTTTGTGATGGATGGGATCACATCAATCGGCGGAGATGTGGTGGAAGCGGACAAATGGGACGTGGATATTGCCATTGTGGGGTCGCAGAAATGCCTTGCCGCACCCGCCGGCCTTGCCGCACTATCGGTGAGCACCCGGGCATGGGAACGATTGAGCAAAAATCCCCCGTACTACCTCGACCTTGCCGCGTACAGAAAAAGTGCCGGAGGCAAACCGATGGAAACGCCGTACACCCCGGCTGTTCCCCTGTTTTTAGCCCTCCGTGAGGCATGCCTCATCATTGAGGAAGAGGGAATTGCCAACCGGATCGCACGGCACCGGAAAATGGCAAATGCGGTGAGGGCAGCGGCAAAGGCGTGGGGGCTCTCCCTCTACCCGAAGATCGATGCAAAACATGCATATTCCAACACTGTCACAGCGATCTCGTATCCTGAGAACATCAGGGACAGTGAAATGCGGGACATCATTAAGAAGATGGGCATTATCATCGCCGGTGGACAGGACCACCTGAAAGGAAAGATCTTCCGGATTGGCAGTATGGGGGCTGTCGGAGCACCGGAGATCCTCGCGACTCTTGCAGCAACGCAGCATGCATTGAAGAAACTGGGATACAAGGTACAGGGCGACGGTATACAGGCAGCATGTGAGGTGCTGGCATGAGAGTGGGGGTTGCCGATACCACATTTTCACGCGTTAACATGGGAGCCATTGCCATTGACGAGCTCAAAAAGCATGCGAGCGTGGCTATTGAGCGCGTGACGGTACCAGGTATCAAGGATCTGCCGGTCGCATGCAAGAAACTGATTGAGGAGCGGCGCTGCGATATTGTCATGGCGCTTGGGATGCCCGGCGGGCAGGAGAAGGACCGGCTCTGCGCACATGAAGCCTCGCAGGGGTTTATCCTGTGCCAGCTGATGACCAACACCCATATCATCGAGGTCTTCGTCCATGAGGATGAGGCAAAGGATGAACGTGAGCTTGCATGGCTGGCGGAGCAGAGGACCCGGGAGCATGCGGTTAATGCGGTAAAACTCGTCCTGCACCCGCGGGACCTGGAGAAGGATGCCGGCACCGGCCAGCGGCAGGGTTTTGCCGACGCCGGACCAGCTCGGCGGTGAAAAAGAGAGAGTATGATTTTATCTGGTTTTACAATACAAGATGATCAGTGAGCAGTGAGCTTATGGCGATAAAACTGGGATTTGTGGTCGCGGAATTCAACCGTGACATCACCTACATGATGGAGATCGAGGGAAGAGAACACGCGACGTTTCTTGGTGCACAGGTCACCGAATGCATCTATGTCCCTGGGGCATACGACATGCCGCTTGCAATAAAAAAGATGCTGCAGGCGGGAAAGGTAGATGCCGTTGTCACCATTGGCTGCGTTATTGAAGGAGCAACCCAGCACGACGAGATCGTGCTCCAGCATGCAGCAAGAAAGATCATCGACCTCTCGCTCGAGTTCGGAAAACCCGTAACGCTGGGCATCTCCGGTCCGGGCATGACCCGGATTGAAGCAAACGAGCGGATCGATTACGCCAAGCGTGCAGTCGAGTCAGCAATCAAGCTTGTCCAGCGATTGAAATGAGGCAGTTATCGGAAAAAATTTCCGAAATTGCACCATCCGCCACCCTTGAAATTGCCGACCGGGCAAAAAAGATGCAGCGGGAGGGTATCGATGTCATCAGCCTCTCTATCGGAGAGCCTGATTTTGATACTCCCCTGCATATCAGGGATGCCTGCATCGATGCACTCAGGCGGGGCGAGACCCATTATGCACCAAGCAACGGTATCCCCGAACTCCTTTCTGCGATCAGTGAAAAGATCACCGGAGAGAACCACTTCCCCTGCAGGCCGGAACAGGTGATCGTCACCTGCGGGGCGAAAGATGCGATATACGAAGCAATGGAGGCGGTCATCAACCCCGGTGATGAAACGATCCTTCTCACCCCCGCATGGGTCTCGTACGAACCCTGCGTCCAGATTGCGGGCGGCAAAGCGGTCACCCATCCCGTCAACCAGAAAACATTCCAGCTGGACGATTCAGTCCTTGAACAGGTCAATCCAAAGACCAAAATGATTGTCGTGAATTCACCTTCCAACCCCTCGGGGGCAGTCTTTGACAAGGAATCGATGCAGCTTGTTGCCGACCTCTGCTGCGATCACGACATTTACGCAATGTCAGACGAGATCTACGAGAAGCTGGTCTACGGAAAGAAGCATATCGCGCTCGCAGGTATCGGGGACATGGCACAGCGCACGATCACCATCAACGGCTTCTCCAAATCGTACGCGATGACCGGATGGAGACTGGGGTATGCCGTTGCCCCGGTGGAGATCATCAGGCAGATGTCCAAGGTGCAGCAGCACTCGGTGAGCCAGGCAGCCACATTTGCGATGTGGGGCGCTGTTGCAGCACTCAAAGGAGACCAGAGCTGTGTGGAGATCATGCGAAAGGAGTTCAACCGGCGGAGAAAATACGTCATTCTCGAGCTGAACAGCATGGGGTACGAAACAGCACCGGCAGACGGGGCGTTCTACGCTTTTGTCAAAGTCGCCAGCGACGACATGGAGATCGCGTCCCACTGGCTTGAGAAGGCGCATGTTGCAGCGACCCCGGGAACTGCATTCTATGCGCCGGGATGGATCCGGCTCTCGTATGCGGCATCCATGGAAAAACTCAAGGATGCAATGCAGCGGATCCGAAGGGTTAGCGGGAAATAGGCCGTTCTCTTCTCAATCAGAAATTTTTTAAGAGCTGGTGCGGGCCCCCATTATGGAGTCCGATACCCGATGACCAACTGGCAGATGATAGAACAGATTACGTTCCGGTGTCCTGACTGCGGGCATATCCAGCACGAGATGACACCGGTATATCCTGCGTCTGATCTCCACGCGAAACGCAGCCGGGGGAAGTGAAAGGGGGGAGGGGGGGTAACTCGAAGATATTCTTACGAATATCTTCTCAAGTCTGCGATCTCTTCGGAAAGGCAGACACCCCCATCTTCGTACATGAGAGGGGGGAGCTGGTCTTAGTAAGGCCGACCCCTTGGAGGGGGCTCAGGGGGTATCTCACTTTGATCGGGTGGGAGGGCACCTGATCGGACATGAGTGGGGGTACCCACCCATTTTCCACAAGAAGAGACGGTTGCCGCGATGAAGTCTCCGTCGGAGACCCAAAACCGGACCAGGTCGGGGGTACCCCCTCATGTCCGTGTAGGTGGGGGGTAGGTCATCGTACTCAAGACCCCTCACGCGATCGCGGATGGGGTCTCGATCGGATCGAGTGGGGGTATACTTTAAGTCCGCGAGTGGGGGGTGCCACCCTGTTGTCGTCGGAAGGTTTCTGGAAATTGGTGTGGTG
>JAPKXY010000006.1 GCA_026394605.1 Methanoregula sp. | reverse complement strand
TCACACAGTCGATGAGATCGTTTAACCGGTTGAAACAGCGCAGGAGCGTGGACTTGCCGCAGCCGGAGGGACCGATAAGCGCCGTCATCTGGTTCTTCGGTATCATCATGGATATCGACTGGAGCGCATGTGTGTCATAATACCAGAGGTTAAGGTTTTGTGTTGAAATGATCGCGTCAGTTGTCATCTTACCCCCGCAGTTTTTTTTGGAAATGACTTCTCATCACGATCGCCACCGCGTAGATCCCGATCACGAGCAGCAGGAGAACCAGTGCGGTCCCGTACTTGTTGGTCGACGAACCCGGCACATTTGTTGCGAGGATATACAGGTGGTATGGCAGTGCCATGACCGGATCGGTGAGTGATGAAGGAAGGTACCGCTGGGAAAAAACAACCGCGGTGAACATGATCGGTGCGGTCTCTCCTGCAGCTCTGCCGATGGAGAGGATCGTGCCGGTCAACATGCCGGGAATTGCCGGCGGAAGGACGACGCGGTGGATGGTCTGCCAGCGGGTCGCTCCCAGCGCAAGGCTCCCCTCCCGCAGTGATTGCGGGATGTTCTTCAACGACTCCTCTGTGGCGCGGATCATCGTGGGCAGGACCATAAGGGCGAGCGTGATCTGCCCCGCGATAAGACACACGCCGAAATTAAGGAAATAGACAAGGAATGCAAGCCCGAAGAGCCCGAAGACAATCGACGGAGTGCCGTTCAATAAGTCAACCGCTGTCCGGATAAACCGCGTGACCCTGCCCTCTTTGGTATACTCAATAAGGTAGATTGCTGCACCCACACCGAGCGGCAAGGCAATGAGTATTGCACCAATCACGAGGTAGAATGTCCCGACAATTGCCGGGAATATACCGCCGGAACGCCCGAGATCTTTAGGGGATTGCGTCAAAAATTCCCATGAAAGGGCAGGAAGGCCGTGAACAACTATGTCCTGAAGAATGATGACCAGGATGAGTACGACGATGACCACCGATGTGACAATCAGGCTAAACGCCACCTTCTCAGCCTGTTTTGGATTAAGGCGGTCCTTAAAGATGTAACCTGCAGCGACGCAGGCGAGAACAGGGAGCGCCAGATGGAGGGGCACAACTAGGAAAAATGCAATGAGGAAAAGAAGGAATCCGCCGATAGTGAGCGGTCGTTTGATCCATTCCAACAAGGTTTGCAGGGCCAGGTTTTTTGTATGGGCACCGCCCATATGGCGCTTGCGGAGATTGGTCAGGATCATGACTGCGATTGAGTTCACGATCAGCGTTATGGCAAGAAGGATCACTGCAATGCCGAAGAGTGCTGCATAGTGATCGCTGCCCACCGCCACTTCGCCCATTTCAATACCAAGCGTGCCGGTGAGGGTCCTGACCGGCATGGTCTCACCGATAGCGCGTCCAAATCCGAGGATAATCGCCGCAGTGATTCCTGAAAGGGCGCCCGGCACAACAACCCTGCTGATCGTCTGCCAGCGTGTGGCGCCAATCGCAAGCGACCCCTCTTTGTACTCACGCGGAACCATGCTGATGGCATCCTCTGAGATGCTGATTATGGTGGGAAGTGCCATGATGCCCAGCAGGATGGATCCGGCAAGCCACGTCTCACCGGTGGGAGTACCGAACGTTGTACGTATCACATCGGTAAGAACAACAAGCCCGAAAAAACCATAGACAACTGAGGGTATTCCTGCGAGAAGTTCAATTGCCGGTTTAAGGATGTTCTTTGCCCAGAGCGGGGCAAGCTCGGAGATGTAGATTGCACACCCGATCGAGAGCGGGACAGCAAAGACCATTGCGCCGATCGTGACCAGTATCGTCCCGACAATCAGGACAAAGATGCCGTATTGTGGCGGTTCGCCGGTCGGGTACCATGTCGTTCCTGAGAGGAACGGTCCTAAGCCGACACGTTCAAAAACCGGGATGCTGTCACGGAGAAGGAACAGCAGGATGAAGAAGATGGCGATGATTGCAGATGAGGCGGTAAGGAACCAGACCGTTCTGATTGCAGTTTCCTTTCGCTCGCGGGAGATTGCTGCTGATTGCTGCCGGGCGGCGCTTTGGGTCTCAGCTGAGATATACTTTCCCGGTATCCCTGCTGGAAATCCCATACAAGAAAAAAATGTTCCTGAATTATCCGGTCACAAATCTCATGTGAGGGATACGTACCCTTCTTGGTCGATAATCTTCTGGCCGTCCGGACCCAGGATGAAATCGATATAGTCTTTTGCAAGACCTGTGGGCTGACCATTGGTGAACATGAACAGTTCACGGTTGATCGGGTATTCCTTAGAGAGAACGTTTTCCTTGGTCGGTGAGACTGCTTTGTTGGGATCGTTCCACCAGATGGGGAGGGCTTTTACACTCGTATCGACAAACCCGATGGAAACATAGCCAATTGCACCCGGAGTCTGGGCAATGGTCTGGGTGATTGCGCCGTTGGAGTTCTTCTCGAGCATGGACTTGGTCGGTGCGGCTCCTTTGAGGATACCGGCATCATCCTTGTCAAAGAACTCGCGGGTACCTGATGCACTGTCACGGCCAACAACAACGATCTGGTTGTTGGTGTTGGGGACGTTACCGCCCAAGACTTCTGTCCACTTGCTAATCTTACCGGTGTATATGTTTGCAGCAGTTTCAGCCGAAATCACCTTGATCTCATTTGCCGGGTTGGCAATAATTGCAATCCCATCTTTTGCCACAACGGTCTTAACAAGTGCAGGGTACTTGGTTTTCTCGGTTGCACTCAGCTCACGCGAAGACATACCGATGTCAACAGACTTTTCGCCGATCTGCTGGACTCCGACTCCCGATCCCCCACCGGTTACCTGGATATCAGCATTCGGATGGGTGGCCATGTAGGCTTCAGCAGCTTTCTGGGCAATGGGCAAAACGGTTGTTGAACCGCTGACCTTGAGTTTCCCATTGGGACTTAAAGCTGCAGGGGCATTCGTTGTGGATGCTGCAGGTGTCACGTATGAGGTGGGCGCCGATACGGGTGCCTGCGGCGCCGTGACTGCAGCAGTGGTTGGCAAGGGTGTCGCCGCACTGGTCTTCTTCGCGGTGTCCGTGCAGCCTGCCACCGACAGTGCCCCAACGAGCAGGATGACGAGGCTCATCGTCACGAAAAGACTGGAATGTGTTCGCTTGTTCATGATGTTCAATCAGGAAATTCTCTTTTGGGAATATACTCTTTTTCGACAGAGAATATAGTTATATATATATCGACCATTGAGAAATAGAGACATAGTGATATTCTCGTGAGGTGAGGGTGTATGGAAATCCGGAGAGTCCAGTTCACCGGTGGGTCGTCGTACGTCGTGACGCTACCGAAAGACTGGGTGGATGCACAGAAGATCAAGAAGAACGATCCGATCGGCATTGAGATCCAGCCGGACGGGACGCTGCTTGTCACAAAGACCATTGAACAGGAGCCTCTGCAGCGGAAAAAGGAATTTCCTGTTGATGAAGTTACCGAACC
>JAPKXY010000015.1 GCA_026394605.1 Methanoregula sp. | reverse complement strand
CTGCTGCGAAAGACAGGATTTTCCGTCATCAAAACTTATGGTAAACCCTCCTGAAATTTCTTCCGCAGGCCTCAAAATGATCTTTTTCTTCGTTTCTTCCCTGAGTTTGTGCAAAAATTTTTTTTCCAGGGTTTCGAGATCCTCCTTATTAAGAAAAACCGTAATGTCACTACTTTCCCCTGCGCTATAGTTCCTGACCACTTCCGATAAGAGTTTGTATAGTGCCTCGGGGGTCAAGACTTGATGGATGTCTGAAACCACAATGCGCCCAAGCATGGCATTAATTTCTTTTCTTAAGGATAGAAGCAGATCCCTTCCCGCCTGAGCAAGCAGGGTTTTTCCTTTTTCGTCTTCACGGCGAATCCTGTCTTTCGCGGCAGCAATCATTTCCTCTGCTTCAAGCCTTGCCTGAGCAAGGATGTCATCGGCTCTTTGCTTTGCTGCAGCCTCTATATTTTGAGCCTTTTCCTCCGCGGCCTTGATTCCTTCCTGATTTATTTTTTCGATCAAGTCTCTGATCTCTTCTGCCATATAAAAACCTCTTAATTTTTATGGTATATCAGGATGGCATAAAACATTTTTATCAACTCGATCTCGTTCCGGGACATTTTCATCCTGAGATCTGGATAGTGAGAGTTTTGCGCGATGGTATTAAAAACTGGTGATTCGCACGGAATTAACCTCCGATGAAGTATATGGTGAAACGTAGTTGATTTAAACAGCAGCACAAAAGGATCCATACTGGTTATGCGAATCCGGCCAAACCTCAGTAGTAAAAAGGCCCACGATGCGCGCCAAGTGGCATATTGCTCTGATCCGGTCAGCCCTTCGTCTATCCAGTCATTCTCGAGATTACTGCTGATCCTCAATGCCCTTCCCAGAGACGCCCCTGCACAAGGCATCTGTTATCTGACTTTGCCGTTTCCAGATCTCGAATGCTACACAATCCGGATGTTATCCGGCATAATATCCAAGAAAAACTATTTAATCAGAATCAGAAGATTAGTTGAGGATGGACGTATGCCTGATGTGACAAATGACGAACGGGGGAGGAGGATCTTTCAGCTGCACAAGGAGCGGGCGGTCGAAACGGCATTGGAGAAGATTCGCAGGAGCGCAGGATCCAGGTGGGCGACGTTTTCCCATGATGATATCAAGACACTCACGAATATTTTAGGGGAGACGTGGGTCTCAGTTGAGAGGAGTACCTGGGAACAGTGTTCCTTTTCCCTTCTGACCAAAAAGGACCTGGACGAGATTATCAGCATCGGCAACGATGTCAGAGACAAAAAGATTCGTGAAGAACCGGCAATCAATAAGATTTGTTCAATCCTGAAGGGGTCGATCTGAGTGCCAAAAGACATGATTTTCTCTCTGTCCGGGTTTTTGGGTCTACGCCGCCTGAATATTTTATAAAAAAATATTTGTCATAGTATTTAACCAGTTGAGAGTTTCCCGTACCCGTTTATCGATGGTAATCCAGAAATAATTTACTTGTTTCTTCAATTCAGCACCTATAGCGGACCCGTTAACATTTCCCAGTATCACAGGAAAAATCATTGCCTGTTAGCGCATCACAAAGCTTTTCAGGTTTGAACGATATGAAACAACTGACCACGCATTCGTAGAGGGGGACGGGGGTAGATAACATGCCGGATGTAACACAGACCGAAGTGGGAAGGCGATTATACCATGTCCACCGGGAGAAAAAGGTGGAGCATGCAATCAAGAAAATACAGCATGGTGTAGGAATTGAGTGGAGATCATTTACTCAGGATGAAATTCTCCACTTGGGCCATCTGCTGCAATGTACATGGAATGTTATTGATCAGAAGATCTGGGATACTATCTCCTTTGGCAAAATGAAAAAGGAGGATGTTCAAAAGATACTTTCATTCGGTGAAGGTGTTGGCCCTGGAAAAAACCCGGACAAAACCGCTGTCGAAGAAATTAAAAACATCCTGTTAGCTCTGGAATAATTTTTTTGCTATTTTTTTTATTTTCAAAACTCTGTTTTTTTGGCTCTGGAAAAATGCTCATAAATATTTCATAACGCTCTTGGGGCTCCGGCAAATGCCTCCGCCCCCGCCGATGGGGCATCCCCCACGATGCGATAGCCAAATAACACAGTAACAAAAACGACTGGATGAAACTAGGTTTTCTACAGAGCCGTTTTTTTGCTTTTTTTAAAAAAAAAAATTACATGTAATCTCCCGTGTTATAATGTCGCCACAGCAACGCATTCCTCGATAGTTCCCATCCGTACTACTGCACCACACATGTCAGGCACATACGCGAACGCCTTGCCGCTGTTCACCATGATTGCCTTGTAACGCTCCATCACCGGTGAAACCACCATGCAGGTATCGGCATAGACCCGGGCGCCACTTTTCTCGATAGATTCAACGGTATTTTTATTCGCTTCGATCACAGCCTGCGCAGTAAAGACATAGAATGGTATTTTCACCTTTTTACCTGAAAGCAGAACAGCCGCTGTTTTCAGCTCATCGGGTGAGCAGTGCGGACAACCCACTGCAACCGCATCCACCGGTATCTGAGAGAAAATCTGTTCAACTTCCACCCTGTCAACAACGATCGTCTCCAGACCAGATGTATCAAATTTGAACGTACATGCTTCCGGGGTTATTCCTTCAACATGGTAGAGCGCTACAGCACCGGTTGCTGCCATTGCTGCACCGAGCGCTTTGAGTCCGTCAGCATCCGGGCGGATTTTACGGAAATACGGGATCCGGTTACCAACAAGTTTGCCCGCATAGTAACCAAGCGCCCCGTAATGTGCGATGGAGAACTCCTTGTCTTCCGTTACCGCATCAATCACCAGTTGCGGCTTCCGGTTTGCAGTAAGATGCAGCCCGTAGCACGGTGTTTTACCGATGATAGCAGCAGCAAGGGCACCGGGTCCGCCCTCACGGTTCGTCCGCGCACCAATCACTGAGTTCGCATAGCTCACTGCCGAGGACTCCGACCATGCGAGATGGTCACCAAATTTCGGAGAGGTGAGATAGTATGGCGTGCAGGTACACTCCAGCCGGATCCCGAGCCGCTCGTACGCAGCGATGACTGCATTCTGTTTTTCTGCAAAATCGCGGGCAACCCCCATCTCCTGCCAGCGCCCCCGCGGCATCCCGATGGGGTTCAGCACCGCGGGCACAACGGCACGGGCATCGATCTGTTCGAGCCATTCGAGCCCAAACTGCCCGATCGTCTTGTAAGAGGCGCCACTCACCTGTGCACTCGCTATCTGCACGAGCCGTTCTGCGCCAAAGACTTTTCCAATGGCGATAAGGATCTCCAGCATCTTCTGGCGGGTCTCACCATACTCACCTGCAAGGATCCGTTCATCCTCGGGTTCAAGCTCCATGGGCTTCACCAGGTCGCGCGCCGGAAATCTTCCTCCCTGCCCAGAACCATTGTCGCATCAACACCAACCTTGACATTGGTTCCATCTTCAAGCTGGCACGGATCAAGCGATGATCCCCGGACACCGCTGATCACCATAATGTCCCGTTCTCCGCTCACCCGTGTTGCAATCGCATACTCCACCTCTTCGGGGTCTGCAGGGTTGATATCCTCATCAACAACAACGACATGTTTAAGTGAGGTGTGGGCGGCGAATGCCGCCATGATCGCATTCTTTGCGTCTCCCTGGGTACTCTTTTTGATCTGAATGACAGCGTGGAGGTATCCGCACCCGCCTCGTGTCAGGACGACATTTCTGACCTGCGTCACACCAGCAACAGCACGGTAGATCTTTGGTTCATAGGGCGCACCCATCAGTACCTTATGTTCGTTGCCCCCCGGCAGGATGCCGTGGTAGATAAAATCGCGTTTGAGGTGCATACCGGTGAATTCAATGACGGGTTCGCGGCGCGCCGGATCGTACGTCCCTGTGATATCCACAAACGGCCCCTCTTCGGCACGTTCTGCACCGATGAAGCCCTCGAGCACAATTTCCGCTTCGGGAACAAGCACTCCGTTGTTACACCGTTTTACTGCGATTTCCCCACCAAGAAGCTCTGCAGCGTAGCAAAGCTCCTTGCCATCAGGAACTCGGGTGCAGCTCGCAAACGTTACAGCAGGATGAGACCCGATTGTCACTGCTATTGGAAGATTTTTACTCTCTGCAAGCGCCTTTCCCAGCATCACGTGCGTATGCCTTCCCTCGACGAGCCTGGCAGCAACACGGCGTTTGTCCAGGACGAGCATGCGGTGGATGGATGCATTCTGGACACCCCCATATTGGGCGAAAACGATACCCGCGGTGATGTACTTGCCCGCGTCTTTTGGGAAATGGTGCATAACAGGGATGCAGAAAAGATCGGGCTTCTTCATCGCCAGCATCCCGCTCTCGGCAACCGTTCCCTCATACGTCGCCCCCGCAAGTTTTTGCACGATTTCGCGTTCGTCGATGCCAAGGGCAAGGCAGAGCGCATGTCTGTCCGCGGTTACATTCATAACCGCACGGGCCCCCCCGACATCGTGGAAGAACAGCAGCTTGTCTGTCGTACTCGCCATCTGCGCTGCCTGCATATCAACAGAGCATGGCTCATCCACGTCAATCACAAGATCATGCTCGCGCATCGTTTCGATGAACTCACGCATTGGTGCCACTCCAGCGTCCGCCAAGCGTATGTTCGATGCCCAGATGATCCAGCACGCGGGCGACGACCATATCTACAAGGTCATCGAGGGTTCTCGGGCGGTGGTAGAAGGGGGGGGAAGCTGGCATGATAGTCGCACCTGCCCGGTGAGCAGCAAGCATGTTGTTGATGTGGATTTCTGAGAGCGGTGTTTCGCGGGTGACAAGGATGCAGGTCCGGCGTTCCTTTAAGCAGACGTCAGCAGTCCGCGTGATCAGGTTATCGGCATACCCGTGAGCGATTGCGGCAAGTGTCTTCTGACTACAGGGAATGATCACCATCCCGTCGTAGCGGTACGACCCGCTCGCGATTTCAGAAAACATCCTGTCGTTTTCATGGTACTTTGCACGGAAACCGGAGAGTTCGACGCCTTCGTGGGCGGCGATCTTTGTCGCAACATCTGATACGATGACATGCACAGTGGCAACGGTGCAGAGCACTTCCAGCAGCCGCCGTGCGTAGCAGATCCCGCTCGCACCCGTTACTCCGACAACATATTCCTTCTCCATTCTCCCGCTCTCCTATGATACCAATGTCGGAGCTGGAACCAAAAAGAGTTTATGCCGTTTTTTAGCAAAAAACGATTACTTCTGGGGGGGTGAGAAAAACCGGAACCGTACCTGCGCCGCCTCCACCCTTCGGGCATGTTCGGGGTTGAGATCGCGACGCGCCTCGATTACGAGAGTATTGAGGATATTATGCAGGCGGAGCGTGTCAAAGTCCTTGCCCATGTGCTCGTTCAAAAAATCCAAGAGATCATTCGTGCTTTTTAACACACGGGCGCTTGCGACAAGGTTCAGCCGGTTCACCGTATATGCAAGGTTCTTTTTTGCAATGTCGAGCTTGTAGGGGTCGTTTCCCGCAAGGTTGAGCTCGGTCACCGCGTGGAGAAGTTCGCTATATATCCGAATCTTGTACCTGCGTTCAATCACCTGCATTTCGTGCCTGCGGATCAGGATAAGCGTCACGCATAATGCACAGACAATGACGATAACCCCGCACATAATCACAATCCAGTCTTCAATCATC
Source organism: Methanoregula sp. (assembly GCA_026394605.1). Classification (GTDB taxonomy): domain Archaea; phylum Halobacteriota; class Methanomicrobia; order Methanomicrobiales; family Methanospirillaceae; genus MVRE01. The sequence continues at coordinate 4,409 of JAPKXY010000015.1, read as the reverse complement.
TGAATTACCACCTATGGGTTCCTCTTTGCTATGTTAACATCCACTTTAACGCGGTTCCCCTTCATTTCGATTGTATAAGGGCCGGTTGTATGCATTGCATAGCGCTGGTTCAACTCAAACCCGTTTTCCCGACCATAGCCATACGTATCGGTTTGTCCGGTATCCATATTGGTCACGTTCATTTCAAACCAGCAGTACTGCAGGTTCTCGTTGAGTGGAGTTACGGTAAATTCGATCCCCCACGATGGGTTATCCACACGGATCTGCTCGGTCTGTATGTCCTTTTCACTCTGGAACGAATAGGACTTTTGCAGGTAATGGTCCCCCATGGTAAAGTAGATCGTCTGGATCGGGACCGGTGACGATGTAGTCAGAACCGGTGCCGGTGCAGGGGCCGCAGCATTCTGGTTACCTATGCACCCCGCAACGAACGCACCAGCAATGACAAGAGACAGGATCAGCGGAACAAATGACTTCATACAGGAGATTGTTTGGTGCCGGTGCTATATTATTTTTGTAGATGTTTACGCGGCATAAAAAAATTAAAAAAAAAGATGGCAGCCGGAATTTTTTTTAACAGAATCAGAACAGGGTGTCCTGCCGCGAGGGTTTTTTAACGTGGAGCACATCTGCAGCCGCTTCTGCGACCATGTCCCGATACTCCGGCAGGGTGTAGACCCCCAACCTCCATTGCTCAAACCGTGTGTCATTGAGTGTTCGCATACGTGGAGAAAGCTCCTCAAAGCTGACAACTGTATGCCGGTTTTTCACACGCACTCCCATTGACATTTCTCGGGGGAACGGCGGAGTATCGACGAGAACAGTATGATCTTCGATGCCCGCCCGATTTGCGATCGCCGCCGCAAGTGACCGGCTCTTTTCGAGCGTCATACCCGAGAGAAATGCAGTGGTGTTGACCTGATCACGACCGACATAGAGCGCCCGCTTGTACAGCCGTCGCCGATACATTCCTTCGATAAGAGTCCGTGCAATAGGGCTTTCTGATGTTCGCAGCACCTGCATGCAGGCCGGATCGTCCATGTGTAACACCAGCTCCGCCACACCGTTCTCTTTGCCCTGCAGGTGTTCCAGCATCGCCAGGTGGAACATGCATTCACCAATACGGCTTACATGGTGGAAGTACACCGTCGGGCGCATCAGGGTGCGGGCTATCAACAGTGATTCTGCTGCATTGATTCCGTTTTCATCCAGCACGATACCGTCGTCCGTCCGGATCATATTCCTTATAAGCCGGTGTGCGTCAACTGTCCCGTACGGGGCGCCGGTGTAATAGGCATCACGGAGCAGGTAATCCATCCGGTCCACATCAAGGTCGCCATGGATGATGCCGGAAAGCGCATGGTGCCCGTTCACGACCGCACAGATCTCATCGGGGTCAATACCGTACTGCCGTAACACGTCGCCAACCTGTTCGTGCACAATACCTTCAATATCGTCGTGAGTGCGGTGCAATAATTGCTCTAAAATCGGCTCGCTGGCATGCGAAAAAGGTCCATGCCCGATATCGTGGAGTAGCGCTGCAGCCGTAACGAGCGTCCGCTCCGCATCAGATAGCCCGAATTTCCTGCTGGCGACATCGGCGAGATACATCGTGCCCAGCGAGTGTTCGAACCGCGTATGGTTCGCTCCCGGATAGACGAGATACGAGAATCCCAGCTGATGAATATACCGCAACCGCTGGAGTACAGGTGAGTCAAGCAGGGCGAGAGCATAGTCCTCAACCTCGACATACCCATGGACGGGATCTTTGATAATTTTCACAGAATCACTAAAAGAATTTCATATACATGGGATAAAAGTATTGAGTGATGATCACGTTCCTGTCGGGCGGCACTGGTACACCAAAGCTGCTCCGCGGTGTACAGCGGATAATGGACCGGCACGAGATCTCTGTGGTCGTGAATACTGCTGAGGACATCTGGATCTCGGGGAACCACATTTCTCCTGACCTCGACACAGTCATGTACCTCTTCTCAGGAATTTTGAACACCGATACGTGGTGGGGGATCAGGAACGATACGTTCACAACGCATGATGACGCACAGCGGTTGGGAATTGACGAGTTCATCGCAATTGGCGACCGCGATCGGGCGGTGCACATCGCCCGCGGCGAAATGCTCAGGAACGGCATGCGGCTCACCAACGTGACAAAAGTGCTCTGCGACCGGTTCGGGGTTCGGGAAAACGTACTCCCAATGACAGACACTGAAATAATAACGCAGGTGCGTACCGATCTGGGGCTGATTCACTTCCAAGAGTACTGGGTCCGGGCAAAAGGTGCGCTGGACATCTATGATGTTGTACGTACCTTTGTTGATCCGCCAGCGGCAACTGAAGAGGTATTGGCTGCCATTGAGGCAAGCGATGCGGTAGTAATCGGACCGAGCAACCCCATCACAAGTATCCTCCCCATTCTCGAATGCGAAGGATTACGAACGGGACTTAACAACAAGTGCCTCATCGCAATCAGCCCGTTTATTGGCGACGCGCCAGTGAGCGGGCCGGCAGCGGCACTGATGCGGGCACGGGGTTTTGAACCCTCCTCGAAGGGCACGTTCTCCTGCTATCATGGTCTGGTGGATATCTTTATTCAGGACATCCGCGATCCGGTGGACATCGGTGGATCGGTCAGGTTTGACACACTCATGACCGATGAGAAGAAGAGTGTTGCCCTCGCGCAGGAGGTCCTGCGCCTTGCAGGGCTCTGCTGATCCTCTTTTCAGGGCGCGGTTTTGCAAACTTATATAACGCCGCGCAATAACGGTTATCGTGAGAGATATGAAAGGAAAATTGAACCGGAACCTTGTCATTTCAGTTGTAATATTTTGTGTACTCATATCAGGATGTATTTTAAATCCAAATTCGGAAAAAGCAACCCTCCAATTTACATCATCACCTTCCGGCGCTGAAATCTACCTTGATAACCAATACTATGGAAGTACGCCAAGTGCCATTACTAATGTGGAATTTGGAAACCACACGCTCGAAATCCGTCATGGCGGATACCAAAGCTGGTCAACCAGTATTACGGTATCGTCAGGAACGTCTCATTTTTATGCTGCATTAACACCTCAACCAACTGACCAGCAGGCTCTGGGTAAGACTACACCATCAATACCTTCACAAACCGGAGTTACGGTTCGGGCAAGCAAAGACACAATGATTGTCGGCGACTCAATGTTGTTTTCAGGTACCGGGGCTCCCAGTACCAGTCTTCTACTGACATTATATGGGCCCGGGTATTATGCCAAAGGCGTGCTCTTGGATAAGCCAAAAACCAATTCTGCCGGTTCATGGAGTTATACCTGGAATCCGGGGTCGTCTGTCCAGTCAGGTTCCTACACAATCGTAGTGAGTGATGCCCAGAACATTGCATCTGAGAGGGAGGAATTCTCAGTCGTGGGTGGGGGAGAAGTTTCCATTTCGGCGAGTACTAGATCAATTATCCCGGGGGATTCGGTTATATTTTCGGGCAGGTGCACAACGGGCGCTCAAAATGTTTTGCTAAAACTCTATGGCCCTGACCGATTTTCAAGTGGTGTTGAACTGGGTTCAGTCTCTGTTCTGGCTGATAAAACATGGAGTTTTAAGTACACTTCTGATAGGGCACATCAAGCGGGGATCTATACAATGTATGTGTATGATGTACCCCAAACAGCATCCGGTTCTGTGCAAATCACTCTTTGGGGGACGTATGGGGAATAATAAACGGTCTCAATTGATAAATTTCTAAGCTCTTGTGACAATTTATTCACACAGATAAAAAAATCCAGAAAAGGGGGCGGTAAGAGATCTCCTAAATGCGATTATTCTCATCGGGTCATGGTACACATTTTTTCATTCCTCCTGAAACCGTGGATTTTGCATCACAGATCTGTCAAAAATCCGATTTAATCATCCCAAGGGTGATTAAAACCCGGCACAGGTATCCGATACCTATTTGAATGATTTTATACAAACAATCCGTACCGGAGACTACTATGGGAATTATCAAGTCATTCCTGAACCTGTTCAGGTCAGGTAAGCGTGAGGAGGAGGAAGAGAGACTCCGTGCACAGAAAGAGCGGTACGATACCTTCCTCAAAGCCCTGACCGAAGGTGACCTCGATACCCGCTGGAATGCGGTTCGGTCGGTGGGGGATCTCGGTGAACCATTCATTGAGCCGCTCATCCGCGGGTTGAAGGACGAATACTGGATCATAAGGAGGGGCTCAGCAGACACGCTCGGCAAAATCGGCGGCATTTCGATCAGCCCCTTGATTGAAGCGTTGAACGAACCGGGTGAAGATATCCGTCAGGAAACCGTCCGTGCGCTCCTGCTCATTGGCGAACCAGCGTTCGTTCCGCTTATCTCGGCGACCAGAAACGCCCATCCGTTCATCAGGCTG
>JAPKXY010000046.1 GCA_026394605.1 Methanoregula sp. | reverse complement strand
GAATTTCCGTTTGATGCGTTCATCTTCCGCGACGCGGTGATTGCAGTTGTGAAAGTGAAAAAGGTACGGTACTCCATCGATGACAAGACGCCGGCTGAAAAATTTTTTCCTGATGAGATTGAGGCTCTTCGCAATCTCCCGATGCCGGAATTCGTGCTGCGCGAGCTCTGGGTGCGGACGCAGAACGAGCGGGCGTGGCGGCGCTTCTACATTCTCCACGATGTAGTCGGGGAGCTCGGGTTCAATGTCGTGGAGGGGTACGTCAACCCCCATTATGATAAGGAGAAGTGGAAGACCGGGCAACATATCATCATCAACCCCCTTGAGGTGCTGAAAAAGCAACAGTCGAAGATGCCTTCGACGTCTTCTCAATCCACTCCCTCCTCACGGGAGTCGGAGAATGGAGACCCGGAGATACCTTAGGCATCTCTGTCGTACCTCTACCGTCGGTGACAGTGGATCCGGTACAAGGGTCGGAACAGGTTTCGAATGGAAATGGTGTCCACGCCCACGGAAAATACTGGTTAAAACGGTTCTTTTGCTATAATACCCATGTATTATCGGATAAAAACCTGCAAAATAGCGGGCTTTTAAGCCCCACTTTTTCCGAAGGTGGATATTAGGTTGACCGGGGCAGTTTTCCTCGCTTCAAAGGAAACAGTTGCCGTCATATATTCTAAATTTATATAATAACTATACCAATTTAACTGACTAATCCCCATCGGGTGTTCACTTTCTCTCTCATCCGGGTTATCTCTTAATAGATTATCACAAAACACTCTCTATAATCTGTGGCCTGTAGCAGATATTGCCAAACGGATTGAAACACCTGAACATGTTGTGCGAAAATGGTGCGATGGTCAGGGTCCTGTTATCTTACCTTTACGTAAAGTCGAGCGGCTTTCATCAGCATTCAAACGCCCGCTCGCTGCGTTCTTACTTTCAACAGTGCCCGATGAACCGGCTTTACTTCAGGATTTCCGGAAGCTGCCAGACGTGAAGAAAGATATTTCCTAAGAAACACAATCCGCGATCCGGAGAGTACTCAGGCTGTAAAAGTCCGTCGCCTCGATCTTCTGTTGCACGAGCATGAGAATATTTTACAGGAGATCCTTAAAATCGTCTCTGTCGATCCCGGCCTGTTTCAGGATCTCGATGAGCGTCCCGACTGGTAGATCCTTCCGGTGTACCGGGACAACCGCACGCCGTTTTGATTCAGGATGAAAAAAGATATGATGGCTTCCCTTTGTCCGGTCAAGGACAAAGCCCCGGCTCTTTAGAATTTTTATGATTTTCTGCGGTGTCAGCCGTGGGAGTTTAGGCATGTGCCTTTACCATGACTGTATATTCGAGGACACCTTCTTCGGTCGGGATCTCCTCTCCGTGAGCTTTGAGGCTTTCGAGGTAAAGCTCGATCGCCTCTTTTGCCATTGCGATGGCTTCTTCAATGGTGTCGCCGAACGTGACGCAGCCAGGAAGCGTGGGAACGATTGCGGTATACCCGCCTTCCGGTTCTTTCCTGAGCAGAACCCGATAGCTCATCTGATCCATAGTGCTGATCCTATTCCTTTTGTTTTGTGCTCTCTGGTTTATCTCTTCTGTGGATGGTTATAGGTTTGCCGATGAGGTTAGCGGCTGGACATCGAATATCCCTGCGGGATCTTCTCCAGCCACACGCGGCCTTGATGGTCAGTGTGTGACCTCCATCGAAGAAATTATTAATTTCTTCTCCAGCTCGCTCTGCCTCTTAGGCAGAACTCGCTTCCACAACCTCAATCTCCTCCTCTATCAGTCCGTACAGCTCATACACCAGCGCATCGATCTTCACATCCGTCGCTTCGATCTCCTGCTGCACGAGCCGGCGCTCCTGATCGGTCTTGGCCTTCTGTAAATATTCGTGCAATCAGCGAAGAACTCTTGCGAGTTCTTCTCGAATCCGTCTCCGGCCTGATGGCCAGAAACGGATTGAGAGCATCTGCGTGACAAGCGCGACTATCTTCTCAAACTTTGTGACATTAGCGAAGCCGTTGGAAAATTATATTGAATTGGATCACTTTCAATCTACATAGCCCGTAAATCCATAAGTCAATTTATCGATATTCCCAAATGTGAAATTCAAAACATGCCGATGTGATTAAAATGAAAAATGCAGACAATCCTTCACAAGTTGATGATAATACTAAAAAAATACTCAAAGAAACAATTGATGATTTAGCTAAACTTGGAGTCAGCATCGATTACTCAGAAAATTTCGATGAGACAATAGGGAAAATAATTCATGAATGTTGCAAAATTGCTGGTGAAGAACAATTTAATAAAAGAATTAACGAACTGCCTGAAAAGATCAACAATCACCGTTCTTGGAAGAATGAATTTGAAAAAAGATTGAATGAACGATGGGAAAAACCGTTTGATCTATTGGAATTTTTTATTCTTCAATCGATAGAAATTGGGCAATCGTTTAATAAAGAGAATCGTCCAACTGCCGCTGAAAATAAAGACTTTGTATTTGAATGCTTGATTCGATTACACGGTCGGGCTTGTCTTGTTGCACAGGAAGTTCTCACTTTGATGAAAAGTGGATATGCAGATGGTGCAAATGCCAGATGGCGAACCCTTAATGAGATAGCTGTGATATGTATTTTCATTAAGGAGCGTGGGAATGATGTTGCAGAACGGTATCTGCTTCATCAATACATTGAATCATGTAAATCCATAAGAGAATACCAAAAATATGTTGAAAGATTGGGATATGTTCATATTTCACAAGAAGAAATTCAACGGAATAAGGAAATTTATTCTAAACTAATCAAACGATTTAAAAAAGAGTTTAAAGAATCAAATGGTTGGGCAGCTCACGCTCTTAATAATCCAAACCCAAAATTCCATGATATCGTTGAAAAAGCTCATCTGGATCATCTCTTACCATTTTATCGAATGGCAAGTCATTCCGTTCATGCAAACTCGTCAAAAGGACTTTATTTTAAATTAGGTACTCCAAACGGCGATATTATTCAAGCTGGACCAAGCACATTGGGAATGGCAGATCCGGGTCAAAATGCTGCAATATCTCTTTTACATGTAAATATCGCACTGTTGTCTACAAGACCCAACTTGGAAAACCTCACAACAATGAGGTCAATATTTCATCTGTTGGATGAAATACGAATTGCTTTTCTTGATGTACAGAATCGCTTGGCATTAACAAAATTCGATTGGGAATAGGAATTATGGAAAACACTTGTAATTTCTATTTTTCCTCCACCACTGCAATCTCCTCCTCAGTCAGTCCTTTATTCTTACTTCTGAATTTGTTGCTCAACCCAATTCACAACGGTTTCTACCCGCGATAGAACATTTTTATATTCTTGCTCATCTGGTTCACCCTCATCGGAAATCGAATATCTTCGATTTCCTGCATATTCTGAAAGGGATACTTCTGTTCCGAATGACAGGGGAAATCTAAATGGAAACGAAAAGCCTCCTTCAATCGTTACAACCGCAAGTGCAGACGTTTTGATATCGTTGGGTAAAACGATTTTTTTATTTTCCATGTACGTTATAAGATGATCAATTGGGTGTTCTGGGGGATATGGGATATTGTGATGTATCATCAATGCTTTGAAAGATTTTTCGATAGCTTGCTGACACGAAGTGCAAAGTGTTTCATACCGAGTTTGATCTGATTTTTTTCCAGCTCGTGCAATGCTCAAATCACTTTTTGCCATTAAAAGCATATTATGAGCGTTTTTTGGTGGTTCGTAGATAGGTGGTCTTGTCTTTTTCGCCATCAGTGACTTTCCTCCACCACATCAATCTCCTCTCCTGTCAATCCGTACAGCTCGTACACCAGCGCATCGATCTTCACATCCGTCGCCTCGATCTCTTGCTGCACGAGTCGGCGCTCCTGATACGTTTTAGCCTGCGGCAGGTATCAGTGGAGACAGCGAAGAACTCTGATGAGTTCTTCTCGAAATCTGTTTCTGACCATCAGGACAGGGACTGATTCCAACATCTGTGTGACGAGCGCGACCATGCAGTCATGGCGAATGATATCGGCAAGATCTTTGTGTGAGTTTCTGGAACATGTAATCTAGAAATTGTTGTACCATCAAAGGAGTCAACCAATTTTTTCAAAAAATTTGTTACTTTTAGATATTTTTTGATTTTAACAATTCATGTAACGAAATACGATGTGTGCCAAAGATTTCATCACGAGATTTTCTCTCTATTTCTTGAATCAATTCTGGGTTGATTACATTTGATTTGCGATAAAGTGGAATTGCATGAAAATAAGTGTTGTATCTCGAATTACTTCCATAAATTAAAAGAATATCCGTGGCGTACCGGTTCAATTCTGCAATATGTGATGCGATCGATGGAGCTGAAAATTGAGCTTCAAGTTCCTCAATTTCATCTACGGAATTCCATATGGCTATGACGAACGTATTGCATTTTTTATTTTGAGAATATTTATGAAGTTGGTCCAATTTATCGAAAACAACATCCCAGATAGATTGTAAACTTTTTTTAAAATCCCCATATTTTTCAAGACATTCGTCATCAGTTTTTAAGTCTGAAGTTAGCAATTTTTTATCAAAATCCTTTGATGCGATGTGTTTAACTTCCACAAGCCCATTGATCGAATTGTCAACAATTTCCAAATCGGGTCTTTCCTCCCCTTTCTCATTTGATACTGGTATCAGAGTGACTTTGAAACCACATAAGTAAAATAGCGAGGCAAACCGCATTTCGGCAATGGCATCATCCATTTTATTTTTTTCGAATTTGGATATTTTCTGTAAATATGAGTTAATACCCTCCAATGACTGCACTTGATTCAACAAAGATGAATAAATTTCATTAGGTCCATAATATTGCTTAAACAATGATTGAATTTGAAGAACTATCTCATTCGGAAATTTTTCATGTACCATATATCCCGCACCTGTTTGTTTTCTCATCTATTATTAAAATTAACTCTCCTCGACGATACTTCGCTCCTCCGCCGTCAGCCCGTACAGCTCATACACCAGCGCATCGATCTTCACGTCCGTCGCCTCGATCTCCTGCTGCACGAGCCGGCGCTCCTGATCCGTCTTCGCCTTCTGCAAATACTGGTGCAGTGAGAGCATCTGCGTGACGAGCGCGACCATCCTGTCGTGCCGGGCTTTGTCCGCAAGCTTGTCGAAGTCTGGAGTGTAGATGGGAATCTTTCCGAGATATTGGAAAATGAGTTGGTAGCCATTCTGAATTTGTGTACAATAATTGGAGATAAGGAACCAACCCAATTTTGAATTAAGGATTCCTAATAAGGGTAAATCTTTTCTCACAATTGAAAAAATTGCGGTGTTTGGATAATGGACACCCTGATCAAAAGTAAATGAAGGTTTCACTTGAAATTTTACATACACTATTTTTGGTTTTTCAAATTCAGAAGAATAATTTGAACCAAATCTTTGTAAAGCGTACCATTCATATCTTACTCCCGTTTCAGTGGGATTGCGATTTTGCAATTGCTCCTTAAATTGTAATAAATGGTTGTAAATAGCAGGATACTGTTTTTTAAATTCATTTTCTGCACTTTTTGATGCACAGTTTATGGATGGATCATTATGTAAAGGAAAATGCCAAGGAATGAAAATTAGAAATTTTCCTTCAGGAAGAGGATGATATCTTTTAATATCTCTACCAGCGAGGTAAGGTTTGATTACCTCAGCACTTTTGGAATCTTCTTCAATCAATTTATTTTTCGTCTTTTCATCAATTACATATGCTCTATCAAAACCAGTTTTTATACCGCTGTATAACTCCCCCATCACGTACTCTTCCAGCGGCCTCCCCACACTCTGCAACTTCTTCAATAAACTCTCCGTCCGCTTGTCGCCGAGCGTCCAGCCGCCGTCCGTGAGCGATTTCTGGTCGATCGGGTGCCGGTGGGCCGTGACATACTCCGCGAGATCGGGGAAGTCGAGCGTGTCCACCTTCGAAACGCAGAACTCGCGGGACGGTTGTGCATTTGATACCCGTAGGATGCAGGGGTAGGTGGTTGCGTCCTTAAAAACCGGCAGGTCACCGAAGTCCACGACCTCCTCGATCTGCTTGGTGAGCAGGAACTTCCGGAGCGGTTTGCCGTAGTTCGCCCGCATCCACTTGTTCGCCACGATGTACGAGAAGATGCCGCCGGGGCGCAGGAGCGAGATGCCCTTCTCGATGAAGTACGCGTACAGGTCTGCGGTTCCCTGGTAGACCGCGTACCGGGACTGGAAGTACTCCTTCTGCTCTTTTAACGACTCCTGCCGGACGTACGGCTGGTTGCCGATCACCGCGTCAAAGCCGCCCGCCGCCATCACGTGCGGGAACTCGGATTTCCAGTCAAACGCGTTGACGCGCTTTCTCTCCTCCATGTTGAACGGGTGCGCCTGTTTGTAATCGAAGTAGTCCGGCGCGACGAGCGAGTTGCCGCACCGGATGTTATGGTGCAGGGACGGGAGCGCCCGCTCGGCTGTGAGCTTAAGCTGCTTTGATACATTCTCCTCGCTCTCCTCCTCAAGGACTTTTAAGAGCAGCGAGAGTTTTGTCACCTCAACCGCCTGCGTGTCGATGTCCACGCCGTAAATGTTGTTTAAGAGAATGCGTTTGCGTTCCGCAGTCGTCAGCTTCCAGTCACTGCGCAGTTTCGAAGCATCGCCGTTTCCTGCCTTGTAGACCGGCAGCTCGTATATGCTCTCCTTCTTTGCCGCTTTTCCTGAGGCAGCCGGCTCCGGCAGGAGCGCCCGGACTTCCGGTGATGTTGCAGGATGGTCTTTTAAGACAGGAACAAGTTTTTCGATATACCAGTCACGGTGCCAGTTGAGCAGGTACTTGTATGCTCCGAGCAGGAACGATCCCGATCCGCACGCCGGATCACATATTCGCAGGGATGCAACCTCGCGGGGCGATTTTCTTTTCAGCAGCTCACCTACGGTCTTTTCCACGATGTAGTCAACGATATACGAAGGGGTATAGAAGACCCCGCCCGCCTTGCGCACTTCGGGCTTATCATCAACGTCTGCACGGTGCGATGCCGTGAGACGGATCACCTTGCCGAGGAACTGCTCGTAGACCTGTCCGAGGATCTCGACCGGGATCACATAAAACTCGTACTGGCTCTCGGGATAGTAGAGTCGGTGGATGATGTGTTTTAAAACGGCATCATCAATAACAAGCGACAGGGAAAGAACATCCGGCATCTCATCGCGCCCAGGTTCTTTTGAAAAATAGAACAGTCCGGAATTGTACTTGTCATCAGCAGAACGGAACAGGTTACAGATACGGGCATAGACCTGTTCGCCATTGGCAATGGCATGGAGAGTCTCGTATTTCTCGATCCCCCTGTCCTCGCAGATCCGCAGGAAGATGATCCGGTCGATGATCAGCTGGACAGCGGTGTTGAGATCATCAACGGTAAGTGCGGGATTGCGCAGCGCGATGTTCCGGGCAAGCTTAAGGCGCCAGTCCTCGATGTCCTCTAAAAACTTCTCGTCAACACCTGCCGTCCCGTGCTTTTCTCCAGCTGTTGCAACGTATTTGTCGTACGACCCTTTCTGGACCGCGTCAGGTGAAAATACAGAAGCGATCGTATCCCAGCGTTCCAGATAGTCATGAAAGGTGATGAATACGATCCGGGCGGTTGCAGCAGTGTCCTCTTTTCGGATCGGTACATTGCAGTCGTAGACCGCGAACTCCTCGAAGTTCGTCAGGATTGACAGTTTCAGTTTGGCATTCCATGCGTATCTGCGGAGCTGGAGCGCCGCGTCAAGATCATCCTTGATCGGGACAGATGGTTTCTTTGCCTCACAGATGAACTTCCGTGCCCCACCAACACGGAACGAGTAATCGATAAACTTCATCTGCCCCCGGATGCGGATCGGGTCTTCGTGGGCGACCTCTTTGTATGCCTCCGAGTATCCCTTATTGTTGTCTATGTCCCAGCCGAGTGCACGGAAGAACGGGTCGAGGAATTCGCGCCGCAGCTCGGTCTCGTTCTTCTGTCCTTTATGATACACCGGCTTGTTGAAATCGTACCGTTGGACAAGGTCACGGACTGCTTCAGGCGCTGCCATTAAGATGAGTGTTGTGGTACGAGACGAAATATTTGTTGAAACCAGAGCATACAGGTTTTGGTTGAATCCTTCGCAAGGTGCCGGATAACCAGTCCCCGTCCTTGTTTCCATTCCATGGCTTTATCACCACAGCAGGACGAGATTAAGAGAATGACAAAGAAAGTGATGAAACTGGTCGATGAAAAGACCGGCCTGATGGAATGCCTTGTATGCGGCGAGAAACGCCACGCGGTCATGAAGCAGGGCCAGGACGGAAAATTCCTGCCCGAGAACTGGGAGTGCGTCAACATGTGCCGGCTCATCCATCATGATGAGAAAACGGCGAAGAAAAAATAACCAGAAACACTTTTTTGATTTTGAATTTCCCGCGGGTTATCCTTTGACCTTCCAGCGTTGTCATATGCTGCCGGCGCGGGCATCGCACACAAACTGGAGGACATTCATTGCCGGCGGGAAAAAAAGGGGATTAATAGTTCTCTCCCCACAGTTCAAAATACGCCTGCGGGTGATCGCAGACCGGGCATTTCATGGGGGCGGATTTGCCGTCATGGACATAGCCGCAGTTCCGACAGTACCACTTGGCCGGAGTGTCTTTTTTGAAGACCTCGTCTTTTTCTAAATTTGCCAGCAGCTTAGCATATCGGCGTTCATGGTACGCCTCGACCTTGCCGACCTGCCTGAACAGGCGGGCAACCTCTCCAAAGCCCTCTTTTTCCGCAACCGATGCAAAGCCGGGGTACAGCTCGCCCCATTCGTGCTTCTCACCCTCTGCGGCAGCCCTGAGGTTCTCCTTTGTTGACCCTATTACCCCGGCGGGATATGCGGCCGTGATCTCCACGTTTCCGCCGTTTAACTGCTTGAAGAAGAGCTTGGCATGTTCTTTTTCCTCATCGGAGGTCTGCTGGAAGACTGCCCCGACCTGTTCGTACCCTTCCTTTTTTGCTGCGCTTGCAAAGAAGCTGTACCGTGTCCGTGCCTGTGATTCGCCGGCAAATGCGGCCATCACATTTTTTTCCGTTTTGCTGCCTTTGAGATCCATTCGTTTCAACCTCTGTTTGATGATCAATTCTATCAGTTCTTGCAAATTTTTTCCGATATACTACGATGTACGTACATCAAGATTATGGTTCGGGTTTGTTAAGAATAAATCTTTGAAAGCAGAAAAAAATCAAAAAAAACGGGCCTGAAGGGATTTGAACCCTTGACCTGCGGATTAAGAGTCCGCCGCTATGCCAACTAAGCTACAGACCCACTTAGACCTAATAATGTGGTTACCTATCCTGAATAAAGGTTTCGAGCAGAGATTCTCTTTTCTCCCTGCCATCTTCTGCAACTTCTGCAATCCCTTAATATGATGGACGCCGACATCTTTCTTACATGCCTGATGCAGCGCCCTTTTCGCCGCAGGGTCAGATCCGGTACCACATTTTCGGCTGCGGGACGACCGGCTACAACATCATCCTTGAACTGGCAAAAGAGAACGAGCACGTAGTCGTGGTCGACCGCGATGAGCAGCGTGTCCGCAGCCTCCGCGACCAGAAGTACGACGCGTATGTGCGGGACGTTGCAGCTCCCGACATGCTGGTGGGGCTGCCGGAACCCGACGTTGCGTTCGTGATGACGAGCGATGCGGCGGCAAATCTTGCAGCGGTCAGCACGATCCGGAAGCGGTACCCGTCGGCGCAGGTGATCGCCCGGGCGATCGATCCCGTGGGGGGGTCAAAGCTCACGGCTGCGGGTGCCGAGTTCGTGCTCTACCCGCAGGAAGTGGTTGCAAAGGCGGCGATCCACCAGATCAAAAAGCAGCACGTGAGCCGGATCTCACAAAGGCTCTTTACGCTTCTTGCCGGATGGGAGGGAACGCTGGGCATCATCACCCACCAGAACCCGGATCCTGACGCTATCGCAAGTGCCATGGCGCTGTCTGCGATTGCAAAACATGCAAACCCGAGATCCCTCACGACCCGCATATTCTACGAAGGCAACATCGGGCACCAGGAAAACCGGACATTTGTCAATTTACTCGACATCAAAATGGAGCACCTGACCCCCGAAGCGCTCGCAAAGTGCAACTACCTCGCGCTCGTTGACAGCCCGGCGCCAGGCGCCAACAACGATCTCCCCCAGGGGACAAAGATCCACATCATCATCGACCACCACAAGGACGACAAACACGCCAAATCCCCCGCCACCTTTATCGACATCCGCCCTGGTGTCGGGGCAACGTCAAGTATCCTCACCCAGTACCTGCAGGAACTCGACATACCGGTCGAAAAACGCGTGGCGACGGCACTACTCTACGGCATCCGGACCGACACCAGGGACTTCAGGCGCAATACCACCCCGCAGGACCTCAACTACGCGGGATTTTTGCTCCCGCTCACCGATGCCGATCTGCTGGACAAGATCATGTCGCCGTCGCTTTCTCAGGAAACGATCGATGTGTTGGGCAAGGCGATTGTCAACCGCCAGGTTAACAGCGGATACCTCTTCTCCAATGTGGGGTACGTGATGAACCGCGATGCGCTCCCGCAGGCAGCAGATCTCCTGATCACGCTCGAGGGCGTAAACACGGTACTGGTGTATGGCATCACCGACACCGCGATCGTGGTCTCGGCACGCAACCGCGACATCAGGCTCCACATCGGTAATGCGCTTGCCGAGGCATTCGGGGACATCGGGGATGCCGGCGGGCACCCGAACATGGCAGCCGCAACCCTCCCCCTCCACTACTTTGGCAGGGTTGAGCAGAAAGCCGATCTCCTCAACATCGCGATTGCCCCTATCCTCCAGAAGTTCAAGACCCTTGTCGGGCTCGAGAACGAGGGAACATAGGATGCGGTTTGCAGACTGGGAGCCCCACTACCTCGCCATCCTCGACTATTTCGGCTTTGACCGGGCACTCGATGAGGAGGCAGCGCACCTCCTCGCATCGCTGCTGCCCCGCGACGATCTCCCGCTCCTCGCATCGCTCTGCAACGGGCGGCACGTCACTGTCTGTGGCAACGCCCCGTGCCTGAAGAACGAGCTTGGAAAAATCACTGGCCCGGTCTTTGCTGCGGACGCAGCTGCGGAGGTGCTCTGCGATTACAGAGTCCAGCCCGATGCGATCTTTTCCGACCTTGACGGGGCGACCGACCGGTTCATTGATATGAACCGTGAAGGCACGGTCATCGTTGTCCATGCGCATGGCGACAACATGCCGCTGCTGCGCCACTGGGTGCCACGCTTCCCCGGGCCCGTGGTCGCCACTACGCAGGCAGTGCCGCTCCCACATGTGCACAATTTCGGCGGGTTCTCGGATGGCGACCGTGCGGTCTTTGCCGCCGATGAGCTTGGCGCAAACGGGATTACGATCATCGGCTTTGATCTCGATGATACGAGCGTCGACCCGATAAAGCGGGGAAAACTGTTCTGGGCAAAACACCTGCTCGGGCTGATCGGGCATGAGTGCTGAGGCGGTTATCCTCGACGGGTACGTGGACGAGCCCGCCTGCCTTGGCGTCCCGCCGTACATCTCCCCGTACATCCGCACCGTAGCCGGTGTGCTCGCAGAGCATTCGTACACAGTCCGGTACCTCACCATTGACCAGCTGCGGACAGATCCGGCGCATATCAATGCGCTCGGTACTGCGGAACTTGTGGTGATGATCGCCGGTGCAACGGTGCCGGGAAAGTACCTTGGCGGCACACCGGCGACGCTCACCGAGATCCAGCAGGTCGGCTCGGCGCTCCGGCACCCGAAAAAACTGATCGGCGGCCCGATCAGGTTCGGGTACTCGCCGCAGGGTGGGCAGATGGCGGTCAGGCACGCGATCAGCGGGTTTGATGCGATGCTTCCCAATGAACCAGCCATCGCGCTCGACGAGTACCTCAATGGCACCAAGGCCGAGGGGAGGCTCGATTATGCACGCACTGACCCGTGGAGCGTGGCGGGCAGCGGGATTATCGAACAGCACCCCGGCTACCCGTTTGTCATGTGCGAACTCGAGACCGCACGGGGTTGCCCCCATGGCGCCGAGGGCGGCTGCTCGTTCTGCACCGAGCCGTTCTACGGCAGCCCGAAATACCGGAGCACTGAAGGCATCGCTGCAGAGGTCAGAGCGCTGTACCGGCACGGTGCCCGCCATTTCCGTGTCGGGCGCCAGCCGGATATTCTGGTATATGGCGCAGGGAATGGAGAGTACCCTGCCCCCCGCCCGGATCTGGTCGAGAACCTTTTTTCATCAATCCGGAACGCGGCACCGGAGCTCAAAACCCTTCACATCGACAATACCAACCCGGCGACCATTGCCCGGCACGAAGAGGAAGCCCGCGAGGCGCTGCGGGCAATCATCCGGTACCATACGGCAGGAGATGTCGCCGCGTTCGGGATGGAGACCGCCGATCCCGCTGTCGTGGCTGCAAACAACCTCAAGGCGCTGCCGGATGAGGTATTTCGCGCTATTGAGATCGTGAACGAGGTGGGTGGAATTCGAAGGGATGGTATCCCGGAGCTCCTCCCGGGATTGAACTTTGTCTGCGGGCTTGAAGGCGAAACGAACCGCACCTATGACCTCAACGAACAGTTTCTTTCGCGGATAATCGACAGCGGGCTTGAAGTCCGGCGGGTGAACATCAGGCAGGTAATGCCGTTCCCGGGCACCCCGGCATATATGAAGAACACACTCGGCCAATACGACCGCAGGTTCAGGGCATTCAAGGAGTATGTACGGAAGAAGATTGACTTCCCCATGCTCAAACGGGTATTCCCTCAGGGCACGGTGCTCAGTGATGTCCAGATTGAAGCCTCCGGCGCCCTCTCGTTCGGGCGGCAGATGGGATCGTATCCTCTCCTTGTTGGCATCCCGCTCCAGCTTCCTGTCAGGACCGTGCTCGATGTTGCGATTGTTGACTGGGGCATGAGGTCGGTTACTGCCTTACCGGTACCAATAGATATCAACACCCTGCCGGCGTCTGCATTGAAATGGCTGCCGGGCATCGGCAGGAAAAAGGTAGCGGCAGTGATCGCAAAGCGGCCGTTTAACACATTTGAGGCATTCAGGGCAGTGGCAGGCCGTTCACCGGTTGATCCCCTGATCAAAATTTAAAGGGTTTACCCTCCCTTCTTCAGCTTCGCTCCGATCCCCCACGCGTTCCCGATATATTCCCCCAGCTTCCAGTAGCTGTTGTCGGGCATCGTCAGCAGCAGCGGGTCGATTGCCCTGAAATCGGGTTTCCCGTCTTTGATGAACGCCGCCCCGGCAAACGCCCCGGCAATCTCACCAATAAAGAGATAGTTCGTTGGCAGTTCTACGGTCTGGATAAGCCGGCATTCAAGGTTGACGGGGCATTCCCTGATCATCGGCGCGGTCCTGAGCGCTCCATAGAATACGTCAAAGATCTTTGCCTTGTCCACAGTTTTTCCGGACACCAGTCCGCAATAATCGGTCTTCTCCACAAGATCAGAGGACGGGATATTAAGCGAGAATGTCCTTGTATCTCTGATTCCCTGTGATGTGAAGTGAGCCTTATTGATGCCGCAGAGTATCATCGGCGGGTTCGCATTTGCCCGGGAGCACCACCCTGCGGTCATGAAATTTGCTTTTCCGTTGACCAGAGTCCCCACCAGCATAACCGGCATGGGGATGAAGAAATTGGAAGGAATACTGACTTTTTCCATAGGTATTTCACCGGCTGTGTTTTGAGTCACTCCCAACTTGTCTGCAGGATGGTATAAAGATTCGGGGTGTTTCCCGATCTCTGGAATAAAATGATTGGACTGCGTGCTGCCCGCTCAATTGCAGTAACTGCCCGCGGAGTTACATTTCTTTTAACTCGACGACCTTGAGAATGTCCGTGCGTGTCACGATTCCGACCAGCTTCCCGGTATCGGCCACCGGCACCCGCCCGATGTCTTTTGCCGACATGATCCGGAGTACATCGGTCACCGGCGTGTCTGGTGACACCACGACCACGTTCCGGCTCATCACGTCCCGCACCTGCATCGCGTCGCGGTCGATCGGTGACATCTTCTGCACATCCGCAACCGTCACCATCCCGACAAGCATGTCATGGTCGACAACCGGGAAACCGAGGTGTTTGGTTGCATACATCATCTCGATAACCCTGGTGACCGGAAGTGTGGGTGCCACCGTCATCACGGGAGCGCTCATGATACTTCCCACCTTTATATCCTGCAGGAGCACGCTGTACTTCACCGCAACGGTCTCTTGGCTCGCGCCGGTGTAGATGAAGAACGCGATGATGAGCAGCAGCGGGTTCAAAAAGACGATTCCGATGAGCCCGAAGACGACCGCAAAGCCCTTGCCGACATCCGCAGCGATCCGCGTGGCGCGGTGCAGGGGCATCCTTTTCGCCAGCCACGCTCTCAGCACCCTGCCGCCGTCCATGGGGAACGCGGGCAGCAGGTTGAAGGCGAACAGGATGATATTGAGCACGCCAAGGTAACCGAACATAAAGATAAAAAGACCCCCGGCACCGGGATCCTTTACGATCGAACCGGTCAGGTAGACCAGCCCGCTGCACACAAGCCCGACAAAAAGGCTCGTCACCGGGCCGATGAGCGCCATCGGAAGCTCCACGAACGGGTCGGGGAGCGCCTCCTCCATGGATGCGACACCGCCGAAAATAAGCAGCGTAATGCTGTTGATCCTGATCCCGCTCTGCCGTGCAACGAGTGAATGGGCGAGCTCATGGACAAGCACGCCCGCGAAGAGCCCGAACGAAATTACCGTCCCGAGCACGTACGGCATGTATCCGGCGGTGATGAGTGACATGTCAATGGGGACGGTGTAGATCTCGGCGACGAGATCTGCCGTCGTAACGATCTGGCTCGCGATGATAAAGGCAAAGAGCGGGATTACTAAAAGAAACGTGAAGTGTATCAGGACAGGAATGCCAAAAATACGCCCGATCCGAAACGACCCGTTCATTATGAAAGGATTATCTTTTTAACCATTATAGTATATACTTTCATCTGATAGCGATGCAGACCCAGATTACAGAGCTGTTCGGGCTTCTGATCTACACTGACAAGGGCATGTTTGTCGGGGAAGTCGAGGATGTCATCATGGATGTGGACCAGAAGAAAATGGAAGCGATCGTCGTCGGCAAAGTAAACGATCAGCTGGTTGATTTGAAAAACTTCAAGGGCATAAAGATCCCGTACCGCATCATCAGCGCGATTGACGATATCGTCCTGATCCGCCACCTGCCCGGAGCATTCACCTCGGCAGCGCCGATGGAGTAAGTTTTACCGGCAGGCACGATACTCCGCCTCTTTTTTTTTTCTCCCGACCGCTCTGGTTGCCGTATGGAAAACCGCGAACTCTTTGCAGCGATCACTACTGTCCCCCCGGTCATTGTACGCCTTGACGGCAGGGCGTTCCACCGGCTCGCCCACATGCTCGGGTTTGTAAAACCATTCGATGTTCGGTTCTCCCATGCGATGTCTGCAGTCTGCCGCTCCCTTGTTGCCGACAGCGGGCTCTCCCCTGAGTTTGCATTCACGTTCTCCGATGAGATCAGCCTGTATATCACAAAACTCCCGTTCTCGGGAAGAGTGGAAAAGATCGACTCTGTCGCCGCCTCGTTTGCAGCAAGTGCGCTCACCCTTGCGCTGGAATGCGCCGAACCGGTCGCCTTTGACTCCCGGGTTATCCCCGCGACGCCCGCGTATGCGGTCGGGTACCTCGTACACCGGCAGGATGAGGCATGGCGCAATCACCTGAACGCCTACTGCCAGCAGGCGCTCATTTCGGATGGCATGAAACCCCGGCAGGCGGCAGCCCGGCTGAAGGGCATGCCGTCTCCCGAGATGCACGAGCTGATGCACGCCCGGGGCGTCAACCTCGCAAGGACACCGGCGTGGCAGCGCCGGGGCGTTCTTGTATACAAAAAAACCGCAGAAAAGGAAGGGTTCAATCCCATGACAAAAGAAAAAGTAAAAGCGATACGAACCAGCGTCACCATCGACAACAATCTGCCCCTCTTCTCCTCGCCAGAAGGGCAGAAATTCTTACGATCGTTAATCCCCGGCGCGTGAGACCCCAATCGTCATCTGCACGCCCTCCACATCCCATTCTGTTTTTTGTTCATGATCTCTCATCTTTTCCCCTGGTTTTAAAAACGAAAAAAGGGCCCCGTGGGGAGTTATCGCTCGGACCTCTTCCGCAATTATTTTCTCTACAATTTCCAATCCAACTTTCTGTTGATTGAGTAGGGAAAAGACCTCAAAATCATTAATCAATACCTCTACTTTAATGAAATCTTCCACCGCAAGATCGAGCTGACGGCGCATCTCCTGAATCCTGCGGATCACTTCCCGGGTATAGCCCTCTCTCCTGAGTTCCTCTGTCAGCTGAACGTCCACGTACACAGTCGCGTCCTGCATCGGAGCGGAGAAGACGTTCTCCGGCATCTTCTCGGCAAATGTGACATGCTGCGCACCGACATCGTAGCTGCCCGAGGCATCCGTGAGGGTTACCGTCATGCCCGCTTCGATCTCCTTTTTGAGATTCGAGCCGTCAGCTGCTTCAATGAGCGCCTTGACCTTCGGGGAGTTCCTGCCAAACGCGGGCCCGAGCGCCTTCATCACCGGCACCGCCTGCCACCGGACCCGGTCCCACATGCCTGTCACAACAGTGACCTTCCGTGCATTGGCACGGTCCATACAGACCGTGTTCAACCGGCTGACCGCGGTTGCCACCCGCTCCGAACCAGTGATGACAACGACTTCCGCAACCGGCCACCGGAGCTTGCGCTTCCCCGCCTGACGTGCGTTTGCCACCGCGTCGTCAAACGAGCGGACACTTTCCATCGCGGCCTCAAGTTCCGCGTTCACGAGGGTTGCATCGCCTGAGAACCAGTCAAGCATGTGCACACTCTCCGGATCGTGTGGGCACCGGAGGTTTGCGTAAATCTCTTCTGTAAGGTGTGGGGCAAATGGCGCAAGGAGTCCCATCAGCCGGCGCAGCACGAAGTACATCGTCTCGTAGGCAAAGACCTTGCTTGCGGATTCTCCCTCAAGCCACATGCGGGGGCGGACGAGCTGGACGTACCAGCGCGAAAGGTCTTCAAGGATAAAGGCCGTAAGCGCCCGCGTCGCATGGTGGAGCTGGTACTCCCTCATCGCAGCGTTCACCTGCACTGCAAGCGAGTTCATCCGGGAAATAATCCAGCGGTCCTCGTCCGGCATGGTGTTGATATGTAACGCAACGTAACTTCCGTCCCAGACGCCGCCAGCGGACGCCGGTTCAAATCTGTCAAGGATCATGTACGGAAGCGGGAACCGGTACACGTTCCAGAGGATGTTTGCCGCACGGTTGATGGTCGAGACACCCTCCCAGTTGAACTTCAGGTCGTCCCACGGGGCTGAGGAAGAGAGCACGTAGAGCCGGAGCACATCCACGCCAACCTTTGCAATGACCTCCTCGGGCGTGACAACGTTCCCAAAACTCTTGGACATCTTCTTGCCCTCGGCATCGAGCGCGAATCCATGCATGAGCACGCTTTTGTAGGGTGCTTTCCCGAACGCGACCGTGCTCGCACCCAGCTGAGAGTAGAACCAGCCCCGTGTCTGGTCCTGCCCCTCGGTTATGAACTCTGCAGGCCAGAGCTTTTCGAATTCCTTCGTGTTCCCCGGATACCCGAGTGTCGCCCACGATGCAACTGCCGAATCGAACCAGACATCGAAGATGTCTTCCACCCGCTTCATCGTCCCGCCGCAGGTGCAGGGGACAGTTATGCTGTCCACATACGGGCGGTGGGGATCCCTGAGGGGTTTGCCGCTCTCCTGTTCGAGGTTTTTAATCGAACCAAAAACGCGATACGTATCGCATTTAGGGCAGACCCAGACCGGGATTGGGATGCCCCAGTACCGCTGGCGTGAGATGCACCAGTCACGGGCTTCCTTGATCCAGTCGTAGAACCGGGCGCTGCCCGCCCACTCGGGATACCACGTGACCGCCGCGACCTCGTCAAGCATCCTGTCGCGCATCTCCGCCGCCTTGATGAACCACTGGGAGGTGGCACGGTAGATGATCGGGGTCTTGCAGCGCCAGCAGTGCCCGTACCGGTGGACGACTGATGTTTTTGCCATCAGGTTGTCGCCAAGTGCTGCGAGCACGTCCGCATCCGCATCCTTGACGAACATACCGGCAAATCTCCCCGCTTCGTCCTTGAAGCACCCGGCGCCATCCACCGGGCAGACGACGGCGAGTCCTTCCCGTGCACCCAGCACGAAGTCGTCCCACCCGTGCCCGGGGGCGATGTGTACCATGCCGGTGTTCTCCATAGCGACAAACTCTGCGGGTACGACACGGTGCCGGATCTCCTTCTGGAGCGGGACGAAATCTGCGAGCGGGGAGTCGTACTCCCGGCCCAGAAGCATGGAGCCGGGCTGCCGGTCAAGTACCGTGTAATCCTTGTACCGCCCTTTCTTAAGCACGCTCTCAACAAGGTCATCAGCAATCCAGAGGATCTCCTCGTTGTCGTCCTTGACTGCCCTGACCTTTGCGTAGATGAAGTCCTTTGAAACTGCAACAGCAACGTTTGCCGGCAGTGTCCATGGCGTCGTCGTCCAGATGACGAGGTATTCATTCTCCTCTCTTTTGAGCGGGAACTTGACAAAGATCGAGGGGTCGGTCTCGTCCCAGTACTCCACCTCAGCATCAGCAATTGCCGTCTCGCACCGGGGGCACCAGTTCACGACCCGGTACCCGCGTTCCAGCATCCCCTTCTCATCAGCGCGGGCGAGCGTCCACCACGCCGCCTCGATGTACTGGGGTTCTACAGTCTGGTAGGCGTTGGCAAAGTCGAGCCAGACACCGAGGTTTGCGAACTGGTCGTCCATGAGCAGTTTGTTCCTGATGGCGAACTCCCGGCACTTTTCGATGAACGGCTGGATGCCGAACGTCTCGATGTCTTTTTTGGACGTAAAACCCAGCTCTTTTTCCACCTTGACTTCAATGGGCAGCCCGTGCATATCATAACCCGCACGGTCAATTACATCCCTACCGTTCATCCGGTAATACCGGAGGATGCTGTCTTTGATGATCTTGTTCCACGCAGTGCCGAGATGGATGTTCCCGGTGGTATACGGCGGGCCATCGACAAAAAAGAACGGTCTGCCATACTTGCGCAGTTCTTTTACTTTCGCATAGGTGTCGTTGGTGCGCCAGTATACTCTCACCCCGTGCTCGATGCCTTTTAAGTCAAAGTTGGCGGTGACTTCCTTCACGTAATCCCTCTGTATGCTGGACGGGATGCCCGAGTGTATTAAAAAATGTTGGTGCCACTGGACAAAGTAATTATCGTGGCCTGATCGGGCAGCTCTTTATGTCTGCTCCCCGATGGAGTAGTATGCAGATCGCAGTGATCGGCGCCGGTGACTGCTCGCCGGAGGAATACACAGCGGCGCAGGATGTAGGCTACCTGATTGCAGCAAACCACGAGATCATCATCTGCGGCGGCATGGGGGGCGTGATGGAGGCGGCGTGCAAAGGGGCAAAGGAGCAGGATGGGAGAACTGTGGGCATCCTCCCCGATATGGGGGATGGCAACCCGTATCTCGATGTCCGTGTAAGAACCGCCATGGGTTATTCCCGCAACGTTGTGCTGGTCCAGTCTGCAGATGCGGTGATCGCGATCGGGGGGAAGTATGGCACGCTTTCCGAGATTGCGATCGCGTTAAAACTCAAAAAGCCGGTCTTCGGCTACAAAACCTGGGATATTGAGGGCGTTTTCAAATGTGCAACACCCGAGGAGACGGTGGTCATGGCAGTGCGCGCCGCTCGCCTGTCACCTTCGTATCGTAGCCCCCCGGACCCGAAGGGATTTTCGTAAATGACAGAAATGCGGGCATGTACGGGTTTGGAGGTTCGCGGTATGACACTCAACGAAATGCCGCAGAGCGGGGGGACCAGATGCCGCACCGTTGTGCAACAGGTTCCGGTATCGGGCGGTCAGGTCTCCGGTATGCAATCGAAAAGAGGACCGAACTGCAACTGGTGGCGGTAAGCCAGAACACAGGGTTAAAACAGGAGCAGGAAGATTACCGGTGCTCACGTTACAATTTTAAAAAAGTTTTACACAAGGAATACAACCAGAAACTCAATCGATACGAACGATTTCCGGCGAGAATGCCTTCATCAGTTCCTCTATCTGGACATATGACTTCTTATGGTCGATGTAGACCCGGAGCGACCCGCTGGTTTTTGTCCGGAACGTTACGAATCCGGAGAGCATCACCGGCTTCTTGAGTTCAATGGCAGCAAGAGTGTCTTTGGCCGCTTCAAAAATATGGGACTGTTCAAGGGAAGCGATAGAACGCGGGCTTGTATCGATCAGAGTCCCGAAGAATTCGCTCATGATGAACGTGCCGAACTTGACAGCATAGGGATTTGCAACATCGAGTTCAGGGTTGTAGATCACAAACACCCGCGTTGTGGTCGCGTAGATACCATAGCCACCCGAATTCGCCCCTATTGCACCCACAATGGAGCCGCTCAGCCCGTCTCCGGCGGAAACCTTGAGCGTAAGGCTTGATATACCGCCGATATATTTTTCGTCCTCCACTCGCCCTTTCCTCTCGGGTTCAGCAACGGTGATGAATTCAACCGCTGCAATGAGTGAACCTTTCGCATTATATGCAGCAGTGACCTTGCCCCACAGGAGCATGGGTTTGCCCTTAATCATGATATTTTCCGTGTCGCCAATGTATGTGTCACCCATTCTTTTAAACTCGACACTTCCCGGGCGTGAGCTGGTGGGCGGGCTGAAGATATAGTCGATCAGCATCGGGACAGGCTTACCGTAAAAGGGCAGCGAGTACGCATAATTGCCCCGGCCGATAATGGATTTTTTCTCAATGCCGGTTAACTGCTCGATTGCATTGTTCCATGCGATCACCACCCCGTTTTTATCGATAGCAAAGACCGGGTTATCGAGCCCGTTGATAGTTTCATCGATCATCCTGCGGTCATTGGGTGTGGCATCGGCTGAAGGCGGCCCTGCAGGAGTTGGTGCAGGGGTAGGGGCAGGTTCTGATTTGATTACCGGTGCCTTGTTAATGATTACCGTCCCTTTTTTCGGGGATACCGGTTCCTGTGGCCGCTGCACGGATGCAACTGGTTTTTCCATGCCAATACGCACAATGTTGTCAGTCTCCCTACCGGAAGCCTGGTATCCCGCGATGCGCCCATTGTCTCCGGGAATAATCTGATAGTGCCACTGGAGCAGCCGGGAGGATCCGTCACCGGTTACTACATGGTGTTCGAGAATTATGCCGGGAAGCGCGGGGGAGAGCGTCTTTAGATGGTTGAGGACCGTGGTGCGCTCAGCATCAGGAACAAGGAAAAAAAAGTTGCTACCGGGAACCGCTTCCTCCGTTGCCCCGATAAACTGAGAGTACAGGGTGTTGGCAAGCTTAATGGTACCATCTGGTGAGAACTGGCAGAAAATGTCGGTCTGGTTGCCCATTTTGGATTGGAAGACATCACTCTTGTTCTGCAGCTCTCTCAGAGCACGCTGTTTGGGGACGGCAACGCGAACATAGTCCAGCAGTTTTTTGATATCCTGCAGAAAATCGCTGCCCTTCTGGACATAGTAATCCGCACCTGCGTTAATAGCATCGATCGCAATATGGGCGAGGCGTTTTCCTGTTATCACGACAAAGATGGCGGGGCTGTCACGGGCACGGACTTCGCGAAGAAAGGCAATGCCGTCCATATTCGGCATTGCAACGTCTGAAATGATCACATCGAATTGGTGTGTAGCGAGTAGTTCCAGTGCCTCTTCTGCGCTTGGACATATCGTGACGGTGAACTCGGGATCTTTTTCCAGATAGTTCTGGAACGCCATAAGAATGTTGGCTTCATCGTCAACAACCAAGAGGGATATTGCATCATTGACAGCCACCTTTATACCACCGCACTCATCCTTGATATGTGCTCATATTGGTTCATTGTAATATTAATATGATGATTTCCCCCGAATTCTCTGTACCCGCTGGAGAAGACACCATGCAGTGAGTGTTCATGGCAGTACGTGCCACACGCCTGTTTCCTTCGTATCGTAGCCCCCCAGCCGGCCCAGAATTTCCTTAAAATCAGGGGAAGCGATGGTGTCGCAGAGCGCTGCCACCCTTGTATCTTTGAGATATTTCTTACGGATCGCGAGCTCGTACCGCTCCTGTGCCACCGCAACGAACGAAAGGCCAAGCGCCCGTGCAGCGCTATACACGCACATACCCGCTTCAGCCTCGCCGGATTTCACCGCAAGTGCCACGGCAAGGTGCGTGGTCACCTCGCGCTCGTAACCGTGGATGCATGGGGGGTCAATCCCTACTTTTTTCAGCTCAAAGTCGAGCAGCATCCGGGTACCGGAACCCTTCTGCCGGTTGATGAACGTGTGTGTGGGGAGCTCACCGAACGTGATGCCGTCCCGTGAAACAACCCCCTGCTGCCTGCCCGCTACGCAGAGCAGAATAAGATCCTCGCCCGGCAAAAATTTCTTCAGGTATTCCGTGTTGTAGCTCCCGTCAGGAGCGAGCAGGTGCATGGGCGCCGCATGACACTCATCCTTCTTTAACGCAAGGATGCCGCCCATGCTGCCGGCATGCGTGGAGTGGAGGTCGATACCTTTCCGGCTCATAATGTCGGAGAGATAATCGATCACCGGGTCGTGGCTGCCGGTAATAAGCAGCGCCTGTTCCGCCTCGCGCTGCCCCACCATACGCCGGACCGGCACACACTCGCCTGCTTCATAGCCTTCCATATTTGCAGGCACGTTCAAGTACGCGTTTGCCCGCACCGCGCTCATCTGCACACCGGCACCGCGGGACTGGGGTGAGACCACCCAGCGGTCACCGACCCTGCCGAGCGCACAGAGCACGAACTCATCGGTGCCGATCTCCTTGTGGATCGTGGAGGTAATCTGCGCTTCGATGGTCTCAGGTTCCGGTATAGGAAGCCCGTAGCGCGAGAGCAGCGGTGCCGCGATCTCGCGCACAACCGTGAGCGCCGAGAGCGGGTAGCCCGGCATCCCGATCACCGGCTTTCCGGCAACCCTCCCGATAATTGCCGGCTTGCCCGGCTTGATCGAGATCCCGTGGACGAGCACTTCGCCAAGCTCCGCGATGACATCAGCGGTGAAGTCCCGCGTGCCTGCTGATGAACCGGCTGAGATGATGACAATGTCGTTTGCCGCCACCGCACGCTGTACCGTATCGCGGATGAGTGCAGGGTCGTCTTTCACCATCGGGTACCGCGTGCAGGTGGCGCCCAGTTCAGAGAGCATCGCCGCTGCCATCACTGTGTTGCTCTCCACCACCTGCCCCGGTGCGGGGAGCTGCCCGTGCGCCACCAGTTCGCTGCCTGTCGGGATCAGCCCGACTTGGACGGCAAGCACGTCAATTTCGGTTATTCCATATGCTGCGAGCGCACCCAGCTCGTGGGGACGGATCCGGTGCCGTGAAGGAAGCACCATCTCAGACTCCGCAATATCCTCACCTGCCGGGCGGACGTGCTGCCATGGAGCGGCGGATTTCCGGATCGTGAACCGGTCACCGTCGATCCACACGTCCTCGATCATAATCACCGCGTCGTATGCTGGCGGGACAATATTGCCCGTGTTTACCCGCACCGCATGCGGGAGCGTCACCGGGCGCTGCTCACCTGCCCCTGCCGTATCCTCGCTATTCACTGCAATACCGTCCATTGCGGCAAGGTGGATCTCAGGCACCGAGTAGCGTGCGAAAACGGGGGCGGCAGTGATCCGCCCGGCCGCATCCTCAAGCTGCACCTGTTCAACTGATGGCGTGCACGCAAACTCCTTGTGTAATATGTCGTGCACCGTGTCCAGAGACGTGACCCTGAGGTACCTCTTCACCACAGCCACACCTCAACCTCTGCGCCGGCTTCAAGCCCCTCACTCTCTGCCGG
The DNA here is from genome assembly GCA_026394605.1 of Methanoregula sp. Classification (GTDB taxonomy): domain Archaea; phylum Halobacteriota; class Methanomicrobia; order Methanomicrobiales; family Methanospirillaceae; genus MVRE01. The sequence continues at coordinate 8,061 of JAPKXY010000046.1, read as the reverse complement.
GATGCGGATAACGCCGTTGCTTTTCACCAGCGTGTTGAGCAGCCCGGACTTGCCAAACAGTGGGGTCGCCACACCAGCATCCAGCCGCACCCGGACATAATCCTCCCTGCCCTTGGGCGAGGGGACGTTCTGCGAGAGTCGTGCAGGTACTCTCATCTCTCTGGGATGTGCATCGCCTGTCATCGCATTGAGCAGGTGGCGGACGATCGCGACAAGGACGATGAATGCCGATGCCGGATGTCCGGGGAGCCCGATGACGGGCGTTGTGCCGGCACGCCCGATGATCGTGGGTTTACCCGGCGCGATTGCAATACCGTGAATGATCACCTCGCCCAGTTCGGTTATCAGGGAGGCAGCCATATCCCTTTCGTCCTTTGAGCTGCCCCCGGAGATAAGGACTGCGTTGCACTCGGCGACTGCCCGCCTGAAGGTTGCACGGAGGGCATTGCGGTCATCCCTGACAACGCCATAATACTTCGGCGTGCACCCGTGCTCCCTCACAAACGCCCCGATCATGAAAGAGTTGCTGTCCCGCACCTGCCCTGAATCCGGGACCCGGGTCACCGGCACGAGCTCGTTACCTGTTGAGATTACACCGATAATCGGTATTCCGAAGACCGGGACGTTATTGCACCCCACCGCGGCAAGCATGCCGATCTCCTGCGCAAAAAGCCGCCTTCCCCTGGCGAGCACCAGGTCAGTTCGGGAGAAATCCTCGTCATGCAGAAGGACATTCTCCCCGTGCGCCGCCGGTTTCTTAATCAGCACTTCACCGCCTGCCATTTCGGTGTTCTCGACCATAACCACTGCATTCGCTCCGACGGGCAGTACAGCACCTGTAGGTACATAGATCGATTCACCAGGGCGGATCGGTGCGGGTGCCGCGCTGCCCATTTCGACCCTGCCTTTAACGCGCAGCATCGCCGGGATCGCTTCACCGGCACCGGTAGTATCCGAAGCCCGAACCGCGAACCCGTCCACAACTGTCCGGTCAAAGCCGGGGATATCGGCGTCTGCACGCACGTCTTCGGCGAGCACACGACCACCCGCTCCTTCCAGCGTGACGGTCTCATTCACAGGGTGTCGGGCGATCCGCAAAACAGCGGCAATAGCCTCTGGTACCGGCACGACTTTTAGGAAAATGCTCATCTGAAGCAGCCTAACTGGCAGGCGCGGATCTTGATGTTGTGGCTGTTGCAGTAATCACCAACCGCCTTCTTTGAGATCTTGTGTTTCTGTGCAATCGCAAACGCCTGCGGGCACTTGATCTCGTTCTCGATTCCTGCCTCTTTGAATATCTCTGCAATCTTCTGTTTGTTCATGGTAACACTATTTTGTGTACTTCTTTATGGTGTTTACTGATCGTTTAGTGGGCATAGCAGCACGCCATGCGCAAAAAAGCACATGTTGTTCTAACCCTCGTGCATCAGGTACGCTTATTCTGGCATCTGCCCAAACTACTCTCAATGAAGGTTGCCCTCATCAACTCCGCGCAGGACAGAGCCGGCGTCAATATCAGGAAGCGCATTGAGGTGCTGCTTGACGAGTCCCGTGAAGACGTCAGGAAGACCGGGCGTATTTACGAGTTTCATGAGGTTGAGAGCAGGCTCATCCATGCTGACGGGGTTGATGCCGGGCTCAGTGCCGATATCATCATCTTTCTCTCGCGTCACGCGAGTATCAACCCGGTGCCTGTGCTGACGGTGCACGTAACCGGCAACCTGCGGGAGGTGGAGCTGGGCGGCAGACCACGATCGCTCCCACCGGCGGCACCGGCGATGATGCAGGCAGTGCTGCGGGAGCTCGCGGTGCGATGCCCTGCCAATTACCGGGTATCGTATGAGGTCACCCATCACGGGCCGACCGACCTGCGTCATCCTTCGTTCTTTGTCGAGATCGGCAGCACGGAGAAGGAATGGGTTGACGAAGTGGCGGGACGGGCAGTGGCGCAGAGCGTGCTTGCTGCAACTCCGTCCGATGCCATTCCACTCATCGGTTTTGGAGGAAACCATTATGCAGCCCGCCAGACGGAAATTGCACTCACCTCGCGCGGTGCGTTCGGGCACATCGCCCACTCCCGCGAGGTCGGTTCGCTGGACGATATGATGATCCGCATGATGCTTGTAACAAGCCGGGCGGTTGCAGCATACATTGACAAAAAGGCACTCACAAAAGAGGAGCTGCATCGTCTCACTGAACGTCTGGATGCCCTCGGAATCGTCCGTCTTACCGAAACCGAGCTTTCAGATACAGGCACTCTCCCGTGGGAGACATATCGTGCTGCCCGGGTTCTGGCAGGCACCTTTTCAGCCGGCGCCCGTTGCCATGTCCACGCCATGGAACGCGGAGGGCAGCTGGAAACGGCACACATCGATACGGTCCTTTTGTCTGAAACCCTGAAGGCGGACGAGCATGCGTTTCTGCAGGGGCTCGATGGATTGCCAGTTATTCACCTGTCCGGCACCGATAATCGCCCGCTTCCGGTTTTCATCACGTATGCAGAGTATACATCCCGAATAATAAACGATTTAAATACATTGTGCGTAAAAATCATACGTATTAAAGAGATCACAGCACGGGACGGCGATCACCTGATCCTACAGAAAGTCCGGTTTGACCCCCAAAAAGCACGCATGCTGGGGGTGCCGGCAGGACCCCTGTATAAGGCACTGGCCGCGGGGCAGGCAGTCGAGGTCAGCGGCAGGGTGGTCACACCGGCAATGGTGTCCTGTACCAGTGAGATCAGAATCCACATCCCGGGATTGGAGAACATTACATGAGGTCGATAGTTGAAGAGGCACTCACCAAGGCGCGGGACGACAAGACGCCCGTCGCTCAGAATAATGAAGACCTTGACCAGATTCTGGCCGAGCTCAAAACCGAGATCACCGTAATCGGCTGCGGGGGCAGCGGCTCGAACACGATTACCCGCATGATGGAAGAGGGGATCCACGGCGCCCGCATGATCGCGATCAACACGGATGCACAGCACCTGGCCCGCACCCATGCCGATCAGCGTATCCTGATCGGCAGGCAGCGCACGCGAGGCTTGGGCGCCGGTTCCATCCCCCAGATCGGTGAAGAGGCGGCTCTCGAGAACGAACAGGAGATCCGCGGGGCGGTTTCCGGCTGCGACATGGTATTCATTACCGTAGGGCTCGGCGGCGGCACCGGCACCGGCTGTGCGCCAGTGATAGCAAAAGCCGCCCGCGAAGAGGGAGCGCTGACGATCGCGATCGTTACCCTGCCGTTCAATGCGGAAGGTGCCATCCGCATGGAGAACGCGGAAGCAGGTCTTGAACGCCTGCGGGATGTGGCAGACACGGTCATTGTGGTGCCTAATGACCGGCTGCTTGAGGTCGTACCAAAGCTGCCCCTCTACGCAGCGTTCAAGGTGGCGGACGAGGTGCTCATGCGTGCAGTCAAAGGGATCACCGAGCTGATCACGATGGCGGCAGACTCGGTGAAAAAGGCGATCCGGTCGCCGCTGCTGGACGTGGACATTTCCGGCGCCACTGCAGCGCTTGTCAATGTTGTCGGTGGTCCTGACATGACGATGGAAGAGGCGGAGGGCGTCATACAGGAAGTTTACAACCGTGTCGACCCGAACGCACGGATCATCTGGGGTGCACAGATCGATCCCGCGATGCAGAACAAGATGCGCACACTGCTGGTGGTGACCGGCGTACGGTCGCCACAGATATATGGAAGGAGCGAGAAACTTACCCCAAAAGTCCAGAAACAGTTTGAGATCGATTTTCTCAAGTGAGTACATATGGAGATATCAAAACCTGAATTCAAAGTTAACGTCCAGGAGGAGTTTTTCAGGAAATACCTGCGGGTCCTGAAACTTGCGCGCACACCCACCCGCGAAGAATTTTCCAAGATTGCGATTGTCGCTGCCGCAGGGGTTCTCCTCATCGGGCTGATCGGGTTCCTCCTCTACATCTTTTTCGAGCATCAGAAGCTGCTGGGGTTCTGATACTGATCACTATGACAGAACAGACTCCCGGCGCCGCGGCGCCGGCACCGGCTCCCGAACTTCCTGCTGAGGTGTCTGATAACCGGATTTTTGCGATCAAGACCACCTCCAAGCAGGAGCGGACGGTTGCCGACAGTATAAAAAAGGCAATCGACAGCAAGGCTACCGATATCAACGTGACCGCCGTGATCGTACCCAACGAGCTGCAGGGCTACGTCCTCATCGAGACGCCGGAGAAGCTGAACCGGATCGAGCAGCTCGTTGAGAAGATCCCCCATGCGCGCGCGGTCGTACGCAAAGGCAAGGATGAAGGAGAGAAGAGCTCGATGTTACTTGCCGAAGTGGCGCACTTCCTCGTGCCCAAACCGGTGGTGAGCGGGATTGAGGAGGGGACAATTGTCGAGATGATCGCCGGACCGTTCAAGGGTGAAAAAGCCGTGGTCAAGCGTGTCGACTCCGCAAAAGAAGAGATCACGGTCGAGCTCTACGAGAGCGTTGTGCCTATCCCCATTACTGTCCGCGGCGACAATGTCCGTGTGGTTGAGAAAGCCTCGGATTATAAGTGACCGGTTGTAACCCCGGTACTTTTTTTTTTAAAACCTCATTTCACACAACACGTTTAAGTCCTGCAACGTAGACCTATACAAATCCACGCCAGATGCCCGTTACACGGGACGGCATGGTGGACATATTATGGCAGAAGTGGTTGAGGTTTTAGTACCCGGCGGAAAGGCGACCGCAGGCCCCCCCCTGGGGCCTGCACTCGGACCACTCGGTATCAACGTGAAAGCAGTCGTTGATGAGATCAACAAGAAGACCGGCACATTCAATGGCATGCAGGTGCCTGTCAGGGTCGAGGTCGACGACAAGAAGCAGTTCACCGTCACGGTGGGCGTCCCGCCCACAACGGCGCTCATCAAAAAAGAGGCTGGTATCGAGAAAGGATCCGCAGAGCCCAACGTCAAGGTGGTAGGTAACCTACCATTTGAGGCCGCTGTCAGGATTGCCAGAATGAAACTGGACGGCATGCTCTCCTACGAGCTGAAGACCGCGGTAAAAGAGGTCCTTGGCACCTGTGTGAGTCTGGGCGTCACCGTTGACGGCAAGGCACCAAAAGAAGTCATTGCCTTAATCAACGAGGGCAAGTACGACAGCGCGCTCGCAAACTAGTTTGTGAATAACCCATAGAAGATCGAAAGGTCGCGAACTATGGAGGTAGCTGATGGTTGAAAAGGCCAAAATTCTGGAAGCCGTAAAAACGGCTCTTGAGAAGGCGCCAAAACGTAAGTTCTCTGAGAGTATAGATATCACCATCAATCTCAAGAATATCGACATGGCGCAGCCGAAAAATCGTATTGACGAGACGATTCTTCTCCCCAATGGCACCGGCGAAAATGTCGGGATCTGCGTGCTGGGGAAGGGGGACATTGTCACCCAGGCAAAGGATGCGAAGGTTGATCTGATTTTAGGCCCTGAAGAGATTGAGCGACTGGGGGGCGCACCGCGTGAGGCACGCAAGATCGCCGAACAGTACCGGTTTTTCCTTGCAGAGACGGGAGTCATGCCGCAGGTCGGCAGGTTTTTAGGTCCCCGGCTCGGCCCGCGGGGCAGGATGCCGATGCCGATCACCGGCGGGATGGATATCCGTCCGATCGTGGAGCGTCTGAGAAACTCCGTGAAGATCCGCACCAAGGACAAGACAGTGTTTTCCACCAAGGTGGGGTCCACGACAATGAAACCGGAGCAGGTCGCAGAGAATATCGAGACGATCGTAAAGAGGATTGAGTCTGTCCTCGAGCAGGGTCCGTTGAACATCCGCTCGATCTACGTCAAGACCACGATGGGTCCTCCCGTGAGGCTGGTGTAAATGGCACTCTACACGCGGCACCTGCCGGCATGGAAAAAAGACGAGGTCGACGAGATCAAGAAGAACGCGGGCAAGTACACGCTTGTCGGGCTTGTCGACATGTACGGCATCCCCGCGGCGCAGGTGCAGCAGATCCGGCGTAACCTGCGGGGCAAAGCAGTCATCAGGGTGACACGGAACACGCTTATTGCGCATGCGCTCGGCGAGATGGGCGGGAAGGTGACGGGGCTCTCAAAATACGTCTCCGGCCACTCCGCGATGATCTTCTCAAACGACAACCCGTTCAGGCTTTTTAAGCAGCTGGAGAAGACCAAGACCAAGATGGCGGCAAAAGCAGGTGAGACTGCCCCGCAGGATATCGTGGTCGAGAAGGGTCCGACCAGTTTCAAGCCCGGGCCGATCGTAGGCGAGCTCCAGCAGGCGGGCATCCCGGCAGCGATCGAGGGCGGCAAGGTGAAGATCCGTGAGACCAGGACGATCGTGAAGAAAGGTGCGGTCATTTCTCCCAAGGTCGCGGACGTGATGATCAAGCTGAACATCAAGCCGATGGACGTCGGGCTTGCCCTCCAGGCAGCGTTCTACCAGGGTGATGTGTATGAACCGTCAGTGCTCGCGATCGATGAAACCGCAATCCTTGCGCAGATCCAGCTCGCCGGACAGCAGGCATTCAACCTCTCGCTCAATGCCGCAATCCCGACAAAGGATACAATCGCCATGATCCTGACAAAGGCGGTCAGGGAGGCGCGGGGGCTTGCAGTCGAGGCATGCATCTATGAAAAAGATGCAATTGATGCGATTATCGGTAAAGCTCAGAAGGAAAGCATTGCGTTGAAAAGCATCGTCAAGTGAAATTAAACAAAAACGAGGTGAAATGAGATGGAATATATCTATGCAGCACTTCTCCTGCACAAGGCAGGCAGGAAGGTCGATGAGAACGGCGTGAAGGCAGTCCTTGCCGCCGCAGGTACAGCAGTTGATGAATCCCGTGTAAAGGCGCTCGTTGCCGCACTCGATGGCGTAAATATTGAGGAGGCCATCAGCAAGGCAGCCATCGCTCCGGTAGCAGCCGCAGCCCCTGCAGCAGCAGCACATGCAGCAGCAGCTCCGGCAAAGGAAGAGCACAAGGAAGAGCACAAGAAAGAAGACGAAGAGAGCGGCATGGCAGGGCTCGGCGCCCTGTTCGGGTAACCTCTCTCTTTTCTTTTTATTCTGATGAATTAGAATGAAATTTCCGGCATTCACGTGTCGGTTGTTGCGTATTTTTTCAAAAGGTTCGATTGACTAGAACTTCTTCTAGAAGGTTAACCCTCTTTGGAGATAACCATCCCAATTTTTTGGAGCTTATTCGACAAAACGTTCGTTGTTTAGGCCGGATACCATCTTTTTTACAGTCAGCCTGATTTGATTCATTGAGGCAACCGGGAAAATCCAACATTTTTCCGGTCATACAATATCCAAAAATTCAAAAAAAAAAAAAAAATTTACAAATTGTCGGTGAGATTTTTTCCTGTGGCAATTAAAAAAATTCCTGGAATTTATTCGTTCCACTGTTCCGGATTACCGATAAAAGTCCGGGGTCATCAGAAGTCCGTTCGTGTCATGTATCCCACAATTAATCTCATGGTTATCCTGAGCAGATCCAGATTGACGTTGCATCCCGGTATTCAGTATACTTTGTCAAACGCCAAGGAGCATCCGGTTCAGGGCGTTTGTCAGGTAGTTGTATTAGTCCACGTGCGTGTACAATCAGGACGACAAGTGGGTCCTATCAGATCCTGGGAACGCTGGACATGATGTCTGAACCCCTTCCATCAATCCTCCGGAAACAGCTCAGGCCCGCGGTCATGATCTTTGTCCTACTCACCCTTCTCACGGGTGTTCTCTACCCGCTGGTCATCACGGGCGTCGCACAGCTGATCTTCCCCGTCCAGGCAAACGGGAATTTCATGGAACATGACGGGAAGGTTGCCGGTTCGGCGCTGATCGGTCAGCCGTTTGCCTCGCCAAAATACTTCTGGGGCCGGCCGTCTGCAACATCCCCGGTGCCCTACAATGCCAGCGCCTCGTCCGGCTCGAACCTCGGGCCCGCAAATCCCGCACTTAAGGACGCGGTAAAAGCCCGCGTTGAAGCCTTCCGTGCGGCCGACCCCGCAAATACCCAACCGATACCCGTCGATCTCGTCACCGCATCGGGAAGCGGGCTCGACCCTGA
>JAPKXY010000041.1 GCA_026394605.1 Methanoregula sp. | reverse complement strand
TCATAGAGGAGCTCGGCAAGGTGGTAGACATTGGCAGTGCCCTTAAACTCCATATCGAGTTCTTTGAGCACCTCATTGACGCCATCCTTAAGGTCCTGGTTGTGCTTGAGCTTGTGGTTGACCTCCCAGATCGACTTGTAGAACCCGTTGCAGATGAGTGCAATGTCTGTTTTCATCTGCTCAGCAAGGACAACGTTGCGTGCAGCCATTGCATACCATACGTTCAGATCAATCGAACCGAAAGCGCCGGTGGCCGGGCAACAGCTTGCCCCTTTTAAGGGAAGAAGTTCGATACCCAGTTTTTTGCTCGTCTTGATTGCAGCTGATTCAATACCGGGATACCGGTTCGGGTCGATACATCCAAGGAAAAAGGCATATTTTCTTGTTGCTACCATATTTTTCAGCCCTCCCTTTCTTTAACGATCCGGTCAGCATTTGCCTTCAGTTTATAGTGGTCAAGGATCTTCTGGATTCCTTTGACGTACTCCGGATACATATGGGTGGTCGGCGGGTCACGGGTCATGCCGAGCCGTTCGCGAGCTGCCCGGTTTACATCATTGTTCGGTACACCGTGCCCTGAACTATAAATCGCCTGCACGGTCTTGAGGAAATTCACCGGGATAATATCTCTCTTGAACGCGAGATTCCTCATTGCCATGATAACATCTGTAGGTGCGATGTCCCGCGGGCACCTGTCCGTACAGCTATAACAGGTGGTACACAACCAGAGATCGGGGTCGGTCAGTGCCTCGTTCTCGAGCCCCAGCACCGCCCGCCTCATAAACTGGCGGATGCGGTACGTGCTGCGGGGGGCTGACGGGCATGACCCTGTGCAGGTACCACACTGAAAGCACATGTGTGCAATGGTACGTGAAATTGCTTTTACTTTCGGGAGAAATTCAGGATTCGAATCTTCACGATAGTATCGCTGGTCACGGAGCTTCTTATCCAGCGCTTCCGGATACCCTTTTGTTCGTGCCATACTCATCACGCCTTCTCCATCATTTTAATTGAAACCTGTCCGGTCACATCTTCCTTCACCTTCGAGGTTCTCTTGGTGAAGAGCTTCTCCTTGATCTTCTTGAACAGGTCGGTCTCGGTGCCCTTGATACGGACGCCGGTCCTCTGCATGATAATGATATCCTCACCCGGGCAGGCATTGACACAGGCGCCGCAGAAGATGCAGAAGTCCTTGTTGACCGCAATCGTGGGCTCGACTTTACCCTTCATCTCTGCTGCGGGGACTACTGACGGAAGATAGATCGCGTTCGCCGGACAGATGTCAGCACACGTGGAGCATCCGCCAGGGCACTTTTCCGCGTGGAACTCGATATCGCCCTCGAAGATCTTCTCGACAGTGATCGCCTCGGGCGGGCAGTTTCGCGAGCACCACTGGCAGGTGCAGCAGTTGTCCTGTATGATCTCGACCTTGCCGTCAACTTTATCGGAAATGACCTCGCGTTCGACAGTAATACACTCCTCAGGACAGACTTCGACACATACCTTACAGGCATCGCACTTGGTCTCGTCCCACGGGAGCCCGGTGTTGGGATCCGCGACGGTCTCGGGTTTTCCGGTTTCAGCGGTAAACTCCTTGTGCTTTACCACGATTGCCGGGCAGAGTGCACCGCACAGACCGCAGAGCGTACATTTCTCCATATCAACCTTAAATGTCGTCTTGGTCTTGATGGCGGTCTGACGCTGCTTTGCTCCTGCCACCGGTTCCTTGTAGGTCCCCTCATAGGCAGGGACGTCGCGGCTAATTGCGTCACGCGGGCAGACCTCTTCGCAGATCGTGCACTTGATACACTTTTCGTTGTCAATCTCCGCCTTCATATCATACTGCGGGAATCCTTCCTGTTCAATATTATATTTTGGGAACTTTTCAAGGATCGGAAGTTTCTCCACTCCATCCACTTTCAGAGTCAATGCATTGAACGGGCACATGACGACGCATACGCCGCAGTACGAGCACTTGACCTCGTCAACATCGACCGGGGCAGCGTAATCGATTGCGCCACGCCCTACCGCACCGACAAGACCAAGTACAATCGCCTCTTCGGGGCACGCGTCAACGCAGATGCCGCATCCCGTGCAGGTCTCTGAATTGAGAATCAGGTTGTTAACGCTCTGCAGGAGGCGCTGCTCCATCACAACGTTGACACCATCTCGCTTTTTTGAAAACTTGGGAAACAATGTGTTCATGAACTAACCCTCACGCAATACCTCTATTGTACCTTTGCCTGTACCCTGGATTCCCAGGGTCCTGCCAGCCTGATAACATCATGCGGGCATGCCTCGACACAGACGCCGCAACCGGCGCAGAGCTCAGCCTTGAAGTCAAGAACCACGGATTTTCCGTCCTTGACCTTGTAGATCTTGTCCTTCTGGGCAGAATCCACAGTAAAGAGCTCCAATGCGCCAACGGGGCACGCAACAACACAATTGTTACAGCCAGTACAGTTTTCCATGTTTATGTGCACTGCAAATGCCATACTTTCACGCACCAGCTATGATCGATCCTAAAAATCGACTATCCAAAGAGTAGTAAAAGATTGTAGATAAATGTTCTGAAATTACGTGGCAAAATCGGAAAAAAACGAAGGGATTTTCAATTTTAAGTTCTTGATATTTTATGTAAGTTAATAATTTCTTATGTACATTTCCTCCCTTCTTCTGTGCGCTCCTGATCACAAAAATTAATTAGAAAATTTATTAGGTTGCTTTCATGCATGTGTTGTAGTACCGGAGGTTATGTATGGAAATCAACGGCGTTACTATTGACAACACGTATGCAGAAGCATTCCCGACGTGGATCTGCCGGATTATCATCACGGCAGTCACGAAGGAATGGGCATTGAAGGCAGCAACCGAGGCAACAGGGTTTGCGACATCCGCGATCGGCTGCCCGTGCGAGGCGGGTATCGAGTGTCTAATTCCCGGGAGCGAGACTCCCGATGGAAGACCCGGGGTAGCGATTTTGATTTGTGCAAGCAAGAAAAAACTGAAAGAACAGGTTGTAGAAAGGCTTGCGGAATGTGTCCTTACGGCACCGACCACCGCAGTATTTAACGGCATCACCACTGCAGAGGAAAAGATTGCGGTGAAGCTCCACTTCTTCGGCGACGGGTACGAGTACCAGAAGGAAGTCGGTGGCAGGAAGTGCTGGGTCATCCCGATCATGGAGGGGGAATATATAGGTGAGGAAGAGTTCGGCATCGTCAAGGGAGTTGCGGGTGGCAACCTCTTTGTGATGGGGGAGAACGAGATGTCAGCGCTTATGGGTGCTCAGGTGGCAGTAGATGCGATCATGGAAGTAAGGGGAGTTATCACCAGCTTCCCTGGCGGCATCGTTGCAAGCGGCTCGAAAGTTGGCAGCCTGAAGTATAAATTCATGCCGGCATCGACAAACGAGAAGTACTGCCCCACGCTCCGCGACAAGGTGCCGGACAGCAAGGTGCCTGCAGGTGTAAAGGCGATCTACGAGCTCGTGATTGACGGACTGGACGAGAAATCCGTCGCTGAAGGGATGGCAAGAGGCATCAGGGCAGCAGTGAACGTACCGGGTGTGAAGTTAATCTCGGCAGGGAACTTTGGCGGGACGCTCGGGCCCTACAAGTTCGAGCTCCACAAGATTCTCTGATTTTTTACCAATCGCTTTTTTTATATACTCTTATTGCCGATTATCTTGTTAACGAAATATTCGGCGATAACATGATCCCCCTAACTCCCGATGAGGTTAAGCACAGGTCCGGGCCTTTGATTTCCCAAATACTGGAAAAGATGGGTGATGAGCGTTCCAGGATAGCAGAGAATATCAGAAAGTGCCATATCCGCGGGACAATCGCACATGAAACTGCGAACCGCAAACGGGTAAGAACTCCGATGGCGTGGTTCAACCGCAGCATCAGGGTGGCGGGACTGTATGGAAAACCTCTCTGAACCATACGTGATCCACTATCCCCGGATCGTGGCAGTGGCAGATGAGACGTGCAGCCGGGTGGAGCTGGTTGAGTTCTTTGACTGTGTTGGGGGAGCGATGTGGTCACAGCACCATTATGCGCAGAGCCCGCTCGTTGAATCGGTGCGATGCATCGGAGGGACGATGCGGTATCTGCTTAAGCCGGGGCGTGTCGATCTCGCACTTGAAGGTTCGAAATTCCCGGCAGGCATCTCCGCTGTCGCTGTTGACGATGCTGAAATTTCCATCACCTATATCGGCATGGGGGGTGGGGGCGTTGGCGCAACAATCTGTCGCGACACTGCAAAGGGCGTGCTGCGGTCAAGAAGCGATGAATCGGGCGGCGGGAAATTCGCCGGTTCAACGATCTGGCTCCCGCGGAGGCAGCGTATTCTGATCGGGGTCGATGACACGGATACGCCTGAGGAGGGGGCGACATGGACACTTGTCCACAATATTGCACGGGCAGTGGAGGACGACCGTTCTGTGTACCTGTCGCACACCATCGTCCAGCTCTATCCTGTGCCGTACCGCACGAAAAACTGCGTGAGCCTTGTCGCTGAATTTGCATCCAGTGAACCTGACCGGCTCATCAGCCGGTTCCACAGCCTGCTTGCACGTTATACCCTTTCAGAAAAGACCGGTATGGCAGCATACACCGGTTTTGTCCCGTCAAAGGAACTGGCGGATTTCGGTACGAAGGTAAAGCGGGGCGAGGTCAGGCCGGATCTGCTCGGCAGGCTGCAGGACAAAAAACTGAAACGTATCATGGAAGGGAGGGGGATCATCGGGGCGGTTGCCGCCCTGCCATTCTTCACCCGGTACGAGGAGGCGCTCGAACTATGCGATGGAAGGAACTGAAAACCCGGTTGCTCGCGGTCGGATCGACCCGCCTGAGCGGTGAGCCTGCAGACCAGTTTATTGCCCGTTCCACTGCCGGGCCGGGTGCAGGAGGTGACGGCTCGGTGTTCTTTTCCATCGGGCGTCACCGTGTACGGCTCGCGCTCGATCCCGACAGCCCGGTTGAGATTGCGCACCGTGGGAGCGGGGTGGCCGACCTGTTTTTTGAAGGTATTCTCCAGAACGGCAGGCTGGAGGAACCGGGATACCACTGTCCCGGCCAGGCATTCATCACTGTCACGGGCTCGTGCGTCTTCAATTGCACCTACTGCCCGGTTCCGCACCTGAAAGGGCAGCGCAAGAGCATCGATGAGATCGTCAGTATGGTGCAGGCAGTGCGCCACCGGATCAGTGCCATTGCGCTCACGAGCGGGGTCCTCTCCACCATAGAAGAAGAAGAAGCGTATGTATCGGACGTCGTGCGACACCTCACCCCATTCGGCCTGCCCATCGGGGTCTCGATCTATCCCACGGAACAGACACCGGACCGGCTCCATGCGCTCGGGGTTGATGAGGTGAAGTTCAACATCGAAACGGCAACGCCGCAGCTCTTCGCAGCGATGTGCCCCGAACTCGACTACGACCTGATCTGGGGGGTGCTCGAACGGTCAGTGCAGCTCTTTGGCAGGGGTAGGGTCTTTTCAAATGTCATCATCGGGCTGGGGGAGACCGATGCTGAGATGGAGCGGTGTATCCGGCGGCTCACTGCCCGCGGGGTCATTCCCGTGCTGCGCCCGCTCAACCCCGTTGCCGGTGCGTCCCTGATGGAGCGCCCGTCTGCCGAACGGCTTGCTGCGATCTCTGCAATGCACGAACGGGCGCTTGTTGCAGCAGGGCTGGACACGCGGCAGGCGCTCACCATGTGCACGTACTGCACGGGATGCGATCTCGTCCCGGGGAAGGATGCATGAAGGGCACTGAGGTGATCGCGGGGTCACTGCGCACCTGTGCAGACCGGTTTTACACGGTGCCCGGGTACCCGGTCACCGGCATTGCCGATGCGGTGGGGGCCGAGCTGGTCATCAATGAGAGAGTGGCGCTTGAGTACGCCCTTGGCGATTCGCTTTCAGGGAGACGTGCGGCAGTGATCATCAAGAACGTGGGGTTGAACGTCTGCGCCGACCCGCTGGTGAACGCGACCACGCAGGGGGTGCGTGCGGGAGTGGTCATTATCGCGGGTGATGACATTTATGCCCGCGGCTCCCAGAATACGCAGGACTCCCGGTATTTCGGGGAACTCGCTCAGGTGCCGGTCATCGAACCCGACCCTGAGACCTGTGGTGACGCGATCAGTACCGCATTTGAGGCATCGGAGCGTTTCTCGCGTGTTGCAATCGTGCGAATCACATCCGTGCTGTTGGAAGGAGATATGCGTGCAGGCACCTCCGGGCAATTGCGGGGGCAGGGAAGGCTTGCGGCTCCCGACCTCACGATGCAGGGCAGGGTGCAGGCTGCTGACCGCGTAGCCGTTGAGATGTTTGCATGGTCGCGGGCGTCGCCGCTGAACCGGTGGAAGGGGGGTGTCGTGGGCGTGGGGGCAGCAGATGGTGACTCGCACGCGGTGACCGTCTATCCCCCGCCCCATAACGCGGATACCCTTGCAACAACCCGGGAACTCGGGCGCCCGTTCGTGCACGAGCACCGGTGCGTGAATCCGCCTGAAGATTCTGGTAAGCCGGAAACCTTCGGTGCCCGGGGTTTTTGCCGGACGTTCTGCCGCGATTGCCCATTTATATCCCTCATGGAAATTCTGAAGAAGAGAGGAATGCAGGTGATCTGCGACATGGGATGTGCGGTGCTCGCAGGCAACCCCCCGTACCGCATCGGAACAGCCTGCTACGCACTTGGGTCATCGGTCGCGGTGGCGGCAAAGAGCACGCACGTGGCGCTCATCGGTGACTTTGCGCTCCTGCATGCCGGCATCAACGCTCTCATTGATGTGTATGAAAAGCACTACCCACTGCTCTGCATCGTGCTCAAGAACGACAGTATGGGTATGACCGGTGGCCAGCCGGTCTATGACCTAGAACGGTATCTCGCATGGGCAGACCCGGTCACCTGCCCTGCCGGTGAGACCGGACAGATAAAAAATCTCCTCAAACTCCCCAGACGACCACAAACCCTTATTATTGAAGGAACATGCCCCGAGGGGTGCCACCATGAAACCGTGGAATGTTGAGATCTGTGATGTTACATTGAGAGATGGCGAGCAGACGCCCGGCGTCTCGTTCTCATGTGAAGAAAAGTCGGCAATCGCCCGCAAGCTGGACGAGGTGGGTGTTGAGATGATCGAGGCGGGATTCCCTGCAGTCTCACCCTATGAGCAGCAGTGCGTGGCCGCAATCTCCCGGCTCGGGCTGTCCGCCCGCATCTGCGGCTTTGCCCGTGCGAGAAAACCTGACGTGGACGCGGCGATTGACTGCGGCGTCGACATGGTGAGCATCTTTATCCCGACAAGCGAGCTCCACGTCAGGCTCAAGTTCAAAAAACCCCGTGAACAGGTACTTGAAGAAGCACTCCTGATGGTTGACTATGTTACTGATCACGGATTGCCGGTCCGGTTTGCCGCGGAAGATGCCTCCCGCACCGACCTTGCATTTTTAAAGGACGTGTACCGGCAGGGAGCAGAGCGTGGTGCCGCGCTCCTCAGCTTCGCCGATACGGTTGGGTGCCTCACCCCTCTCGAAATGCACCGGATTATGACCGACCTCGTTGCATCGGTTGATAAGCCACTCTGCGCCCACTGTCACAACGATATGGGCTGCGCCACGGCAAATACGATCACCGCGGCAGAAGCCGGTGCGTTCCAGCTCCACACCACGGTCAATGGCATCGGGGAGCGGGCGGGCAATGCATCGCTCGAGGAGGTGCTTGTTGCCCTGCGGATGAAGGGGGATATCGGCCGCTACGACCTCTCGCACCTTACCGAGCTCTCCCGCATGGTCGAGAAGTTCTCGGGAATCCGGCTTCCCAAAAACAAGCCGGTGGTTGGTGAATTCGCGTTCTCGCACGAGAGCGGTATTCACATTGCCGCCATCCTCGAGGACCCGCTCACGTACGAGAACTTCCCGCCGGAACTCGTGGGAGGCGAACGGCATTTCATCCTCGGCAAACATACGGGGAAAAAGGCGCTCGAACACGTTGTCGCCAGCCTTGGCTGCGAACTCTCTGAGCCCCAGATCTGCCAGGTGCTCGACCAGGTGAAAAAACACTCAGAGCAGAAGTGCAGCATCACCCCGGATATCCTGAAGAAGCTGATCAGGAAGGCAAGGGAGGAAAAGCCGCAATGAGCACACTTGCGGAGAAAATACTTGGTGCAGCGGCAGGGGAGTATGTGGACCGGAAGGTCGACCGGGCGTATGTACATGACGGCACGGGGGTGCTCACGCTCGAGGCATGGAAGAGCATGGGTGCATCGGGGCTCTGCGACCCCTCGCGGCTCTCGGTAATATTCGACCACATCGTGCCGGCAAACACCGGTCTGACAGCGATGCTCCAGCATGAGCTGAGGGAGTTTGCCGCATCCTCGTTCATGCACTTCTCTGATATCGGCAGCGGGATCTGCCACCAGTGCATGAGCGAAGGAATCGTGCTTCCCGGGGAAGTCGTCGTGGGAGCGGATTCGCACAGCTGCACGCTCGGTGCGTTCGGTGCGTTTGCCACAGGGGTCGGTGCAACAGACATGGCGGCGATCTGGATGACCGGTGAGACATGGTTCCGGGTGCCGGCAACAATCGGTATTCACCTCACAGGCAAGCTTTCCGGTGCGGCGGAGGCAAAGGACTGTGCGCTTGCCTACGTGAACCAGCTTGGAATGGACGGGGCGACGTACCAGGCGCTGGAGTTTATTGGTGAAGGCGCGGGGCACTGCTCGATCGATGAACGGCTGGTGCTCTGCAACCTTGCCGTTGAGACCGGCGCTAAGGCAGGGATGTTCTACGCGGATCACGTGACCGCGGAATACCTCAGACGCTTCGGTGCGGCTGCGGCAGAGCAGGTGCCGGAACCGTGTGATTACATGCAGGAGATCACAGTTGACCTTGCGGATGTCGTTCCGCTGGTGGCCCTGCCGCCCCGCGTAGATACGGTAAAACCGGTGCACGACATTGCAGGGCTTCCCATCGACCAGGTCTTTGTCGGCACATGTACAAACGGGCGGTTCTCCGACCTCGCCCGCTTCGCCTGCATCGTCAAGGGGAACCGGGTCGCGGTGAGGACGATTGTCGTCCCCGCTTCCCGTGCGGTGCTTGCTGAGGCGATCCGGACCGGGGTGCTTGCCGATATCGTCGAGGCTGGCTGTGTCATCGGTACCCCCGGCTGCGGCCCCTGTCTGGGCACCCATGCGGGAGTCCTTGGCATGGGGGAAGTCTGCCTCTCCACGGCGAACAGGAACTTCAGGAACCGGATGGGCGTGGGCGCCGAGATCTACCTCGCTTCAGTGGCAACCGCGGGGGCAAGCGCTCTTGAAGGCGAGATTACAGAACCGGAGGTGCCCTGATGCGGGGGAAGGGGAAGGCAGTCTGTCTTGGCGCCGATATCGACACGGACCTCGTGATTGCGGGCAGGTACCTGCGCACGAAAGACCGGGGCGTCTGGGCGGCGCATGTCTTTGAGGACCTTGATCCGGCACTTGCGCGGCGCCTTGCCGGTGCAGTCATTGTCGCAGGCAAAAACTTCGGGTGCGGCTCGTCACGTGAACAGGCGGCAATCGCCCTGAAAGAGGCTGGCGTAATCGCTGTTGCCGCACCCGTCTTCGCCCGCATCTTCTTCCGCAACGCGGTAAACATCGGGCTCCCGCTGATCGAAGCTGACCTCTCCTGCATGGATGGCGAACCGGTTGCCTTCGATCTCGAAGCCGGGTGGGTGGAAACGGGGGGCAGGCGCAAGCCCGTCCGCCCGCTCTCCCCGCGGATGCTTGCGATCCTGCGGGCTGGCGGGCTTGTCGAGTACTGGAGGGAACAGCGGTGATCTTTCCGGAGAAATGCAAATACGTCGGTATGGCAGCCACCCGGCCCTGCGGCGATCGCGTTTATTTTCTGAGCCGGTACCTGGTCCACCCTGTCGGTGAAGGGCATGAAGTGCTTGAAGTAACCCCCGACCCATCAGAGAAAGGTATGATGCGGCATATTATTTCGTCATGGGTGATCGCAGAACCCGGTGAAGTGTACCGCTATCCCGAAAAGGTGCAGATCCACGACCGTGCACGGCTTGTACAGCTTGCGCTCGACACCGGGTACAGGTGCACGATCTTTTCCGGACTGGACGAGCACATGACATTTGTGCTCGACCCTGACCTGTCAGGATTGTTAACCGTGCACGTATACGACGTCACCCCCCCGCGCCCGAGCCTCTCCTCCTGCATCCGGGAGCTCGAAGCCTGTGGTCTGTTCGGAGAACTTAACGTGACCTTCTCTCACCATATCCGTGACATCTCACAGGTGCATGCAGATGCGTTCCCCTGCCGGGCCGCGGGGTTCTCCCGCACGCTTGATGCAGACGCAATGCAGGGCGGCGAGCGGGTGGTAGGCTGCATGACGGGTTCTCAGGTGTATACCGAATGTTATGGGAAGGATTTCACGCTGGAAAACATCTGCCCGGTCGAAGCCATAGAAGAAGAGCCGTTTATTGCCCGCTGCTGCCGCTCGGAGCGGGAAGGCGTGGGTGAGTGCCACAGCAGGTTCGGTGCGATCGTCTTCTGGGGTGCGACACCTACGCAGATCGCCCGGGCAATCCACGGGATGGTCAGCGGATGGAGGGCGAGATGACAAAAATCGCCATCGTGGAAGGGGACGGGATCGGGCACGAGGTTATACCGGTTGCACGGCAGGTGCTGGAGGTGCTCCACCCCACATATGACTTCTATACTGTCGATGTCGGCTATCACCGGTGGGAGGAGACCGGCTGCCCCTGCGCTGACCGTGATATTGCTGCATTGAAAGAAGCGGATGCAGTCCTCTTCGGGGCAGTGACAACGCCCCCGATGAAGGATTACCAGAGCGTCGTGCTGAGGATACGAAAAGCCCTTGACCTGTATGCAAACCTGCGCCCAATCAAGGACAGCGGTTTTGACGTTGTGATCGTGCGGGAGAACACCGAAGGGCTGTATTCAGGTATCGAGGAGATTGACGCCGACCGTGCGACCACGCTGCGGGTGGTGACCCGGAAAGGGACCGAGAGGATAGTCCGCTCGGCAATCCGTCTCGTGCAGAACCGGCACGGTTCTCTTACCATCGGGCATAAAGCCAACGTGCTCAAGTCCGATGTCTTCTTCCGCGACATCTGTTTAAAAGAGGCACAGGCTGCAGGGATTCCCCACAATGACAAATTTATCGATGCACTCGCGCTTGACATCCTCCAGCACCCCGATATGTATGATGTTGTCGTAACGACGAACATATTCGGCGACATTCTTTCCGATGTCGCGTCCTATCTCGTCGGGGGTCTGGGGCTTGCACCGAGTGCCAACATCGGGGATCGGCACGCCCTCTTCGAGCCGGTGCACGGCAGCGCACCTGACATTGCCGGAAAGAATATCGCAAACCCGATCGCGGCGATGCGGAGCGCCGCGTTGCTTCTTTCCCATCTCGCTGATGATCCGGGTGCTGACCTCATCGAGCAGGCAATACAGCGTACCCTCACAAGCGGCATCAGGACAAGGGATCTCGGCGGGAATGCGGGGACGCGGGAGTTCGGCGATGCGGTAGCGCATGAGATCAGCCGCCTGACGAGAAGATAACAAGCCCGCGCTCTTTACGGGAAGGTGAATCCATAGTACCGTGCAAGAGCAAAGACTGCGATCATGGACGAGGCGAGCACAATGGCACGGGTGTTGACCGTGCGCACAAAGGTCGGTTCGTATTGGGCATCCCGCATCGCTTTCCAGACGGGGTGGACAAGAAATACACCGAACGGGACAAAGAGAAGCAGCCAGCGGAACTGTGGTTGCATTATGGCATATAATGCAGTGCCAAGGATGGCAGCATTCATTGCAGCAAGAGTGACGGCAAACGCCCGTTGCTTCCCGACAACCACAACAAAGTTCCTGCGCACATCCTGATCTTTTTTATAATCCCGTATCTCATTGAAGATCTCGGCGACCGCCCCGAAAATGAAGACGAGCAGGACAAAAACAGCACCGGTAGAATCGGGAGCACGGTACAGGAGATAGCCCATTGCACCGTAGAGTCCGGGGAAAAGGCCGTGGTACACCAGATCGAGCCCCGCGATCTTTTTTACCTCGATGCAAAACGAGTACGTGGCGAAGATGAACAGTTCAAGTGTTCCGAGCAGGACGAGAGGCAGGGGGAGGAATACAAGGCAGATAACCGGGATGATCAGGAGCACTGCAGCAATCGCATATGCCACCCGATGCGGGCACGTCCCATCAGCGAGCGGGTTTCTGGGATCCGGTTCCTGCGCATCGAGAGCACAGTCGGAGATATCGTTGATGACAAAACCGAACGCTGCGGATGTGGCAACGAAGATTTCGAGCACGACGAGCCCCGCATCGGGTCGAGCAAAGGTGATCAGGACGCCTAACAGGGCGGTTGCCATAAAAAGCGGCCCGTACGCCTCGAACCGGATCAGTCGCAGGAGTGCGGCGGTGGTTATGGTCGGTGCAAGAGTCCTGCTGTCCATCCCTTTAGCATGTTAATTGGCAAGCTCTTGAATGTATGGCGGCGTAACTGATGTGTGCAGACTCTTTTTATCCTGCATCAGCGCATTTATTGACCACAACGCCTCAACATTCACGAAAGGAAATCGTGCACTTGTATGGGGAGCGTGCTGGTATCACCACTGAACTGGGGACTGGGTCATGCCACGCGGGATATTCCGATCATCCACGAACTTGTCCGGCGCGGGCATGATGTAACACTCGCAGCATGCGGCAACGCCCTTTCTGCGCTGCGCCGGGAGTTTCCCGAATGTCGGTTCATCGAATTTGGAGATTATCCTGCGCCGTACAGTTCAGGCAGCCTTTTCCTTCCCAAATTCTGTGCGTACCTCCCGGCGCTCCTCCGGGCACTTGCAGCGGAGCGCCGGGCACTTGCTCGGATCCTTTCCCGCGACCGCTACGATCTCATCATCAGCAACAACCGGCTGGGTGTGTACTCCGACCGCGTACCGTCACTGTTCATCACTCACCAGCTCCATTTCCACTTCCCGCCGGTCATATGGCCTGTGGAACTTTTTGCGCTGATGCTGAACCGCGTGGTGCAGACCAAATTTGATCGCATAATCGTCCCAGACAACCTTCCCGGGCCCAATTCGCTTGCCGGTAAATTGTCACGCCCGCTTCTTGCCTCCTCGTTTTCTCACCTCTATTTTGCCGGCATCCTCGCAACTGCAAAAAAGCTGGAAATACCTGAGGATCTTGATTTCCTTGTCATGATATCCGGGCCCGAACCCCAGCGAACGGTCTTCGAACGGATCATTCTCGATCAGCTCAGGTCACTTGAGGGCACGAAGGTAGTGCTGTTGGGAAGCCCTTCACGAAGCCCCCTGACAAGCTCCCAACCCGATACCAGGATTGTCAGTTATGTCGACACCGGTGAAAAGATCTCACTGCTCAACCGCGCACGGGTCGTCATCTGCCGCTCCGGCTATACCTCCATGATGGAGCTTGCTGAAGTGCAGAAACGGCACGGGCTGTTTGTCCCCACGCCGGGTCAGACAGAGCAGGAATACCTTTCCGTGTACTACCACAACAACGGCTGGTTTGCGTCCCAGAGCCAGTACCGCCTTGACCTTGCCCGCGATGTGGCAGCAGCGCAGCCGTTTACAGGGTTCCCCGTCATGCCCAGCACTGCGCAGAACGTCCGGCGCCTGTATGAGGAGGTGCTCGCGCCGTATGCCGAGTGATGGGTGTAAAGCGGGAGGGTATTCTCGTGTGGTCATGGTTACACGGGGTGCATGAACGATGGACTCCCTGATCGTGTACGGGATCCTCGCAGTGGTGGTATTCTACCTTTGTATTGCTGCAGGTGCAGTAGTCGTCATGTACGGGGCGTACCTTCTGTTCATGGCGGTTATAACGGGAACTATCACATCTGTTGTGGACCCGGCATTGGTCATCGGTATATTCGCATTGACCTACGGGTGTATCGGGCTCGTGCTCGCACAGCTGCGGGTGATCTGAACAATGCAGGTGATCGTTCATTGAACCATATGACTCAGGAGAGGTCATCCTGTAGAGAGATCAGTCAGGCCTTCATCCCCGAAATCAGCCAACCCACTGATCCTGGACGACTCTGTCATCGTGCCGCTAGCTTTGATAATTCATGAGGAACTACTTACTATACACGAATACAAAGGGTTGAATCCCCGATGACATCCCACTCCTTTGCGGAACTGCTCTCCAGAATCCGGATCGAGCGTCCGCTCATCCACCACATCACTAACGCCGTCACCATCAACGACTGCGCAAACGTGACGCTCTGCATCGGTGCTGCGCCGGTCATGGCAGAAGCACCCGAGGAGGTCAGGGAGATGGTCGCGATGGCAGACGCGCTCGTGCTCAACATCGGGACGCTCTCGCGCCGGCAGGTCGGTGCCATGCTCTCTGCGGGGCGCGAAGCAAACGCATGTGATATTCCCGTAATCCTTGATCCCGTCGGGGCGGGTGCGACGCGGATGCGGACGGAGAGCGCCCGCATGCTGCTCGATGCGCTTCACATCGCGGTAGTGAAGGGGAATGCCGGGGAGGTCGGTGTGCTGGCGGGTGCGGACGCACAGGTGCGGGGCGTGGATTTTTCTAGCATCGGCGGGGACCCAGTTACCGTCGCACGGGCATTTGCAGAGGATGCAGGCATCACAGTTGTCATCAGCGGTGCGACCGATATTGTCACTGACGGGAAACGCGTGCTTTTAGTCGACAACGGGCATGAGATGATGGGCAGGCTCTCGGGCACCGGCTGCATGGCAGCATCGCTCGCGGGTGCGTTTGCCGCGGTCGCGGGTGACTACGTGGTATCGTCAGCGGCGGCGCTCGCAGCATTCGGGATTGCGGGTGAGAAGGCAGCAGCCCTTGCATCGGGACCCTACTCCTTCAGGACAGCGCTGTTTGACGAACTTGCATCACTAATCCCCGATGATATTGTGCGGGATGCGCGGGTGAGGTTGCTCTGATCCCATGGGCTACGACCTGTACGTTATCACGGATACCACTGTAGGTGGTGGACGGACGCACGAGGAGATCGCACGCCTTGCCATTGAAGGTGGCGCAGATGTCATCCAGCTGCGGGACAAGATATGCAGCGCACGCGATCTTGTTCTCGCAGGGCGGCGGATCAGGGAACTCACCCGCAGGACGGGTACTCCGTTCATCGTCAACGACCGGCTGGATGTCGCGCTCGCTTGCGGTGCTGACGGTGTGCACCTTGGACAGGACGATCTGCCTGTTGCATCTGCCAGGGCAATCGTCCCTTCTGGTTTTGTCATCGGGGTATCGGTGGGATCGGCACAGGAAGCGGTGCAGGCAGAACACGACGGTGCGGACTACATCGCTGCAAGTCCCGTCTTTTCGACTGCACAAAAAACAGATGCGGAAGCATTCTGTGGGCTTGAAGGGCTGCGCCGGATCAGGGTGGTGGCGACCGTCCCGCTCATCGCGATCGGGGGAATCGGGATAAATAATGTACAGGAGGTTATGAACGCGGGAGTCGATGGGATCGCGGTTATTTCTGCGGTTGTTGCGCAGCCCGATATCGCCCGTGCAGCCCGCCAGCTCAAGCAGAGGGTTCTTGAGTGCAAGGCAGAACGGGGCAGATGATTTTTAAATAAAAATTACCGGAAACCCTCTCGTTTGGAATCGACCCTGCGGTACAGACCATTAACCATAATAGCTCTTTTGCCCATATCGAAGTGTATGAAACGGATCGTGTGTTCCCAAACCCTGGTTCTTGGCATCCTCCTTACGGCGGTACTCATAAGGAGACGGTAGCACCCTCAATTTTCCTTTTGACGGTTTTAAAGGCATATCAATTCCAGCGCCGATCTCATTTCAGTGATTGAAACAGATAGGTGAAACTCAGGCCAATTGTGTGCAGAAATATCCTCTCCTCTCTTTTTAGCCAGTCCTGGTGCCGTCACCCTTAATTTCCGGACGCCCCTATTGCCGATCATGAAGCACTGGATCAACCTGCTCATTGTACTTTACGTCGTAACTGTGGTATGGGCAAGCGGCTGCTCTGCGCCCCTGTCCCCGCCAGCCTTCCCCGTATTGACACATGTGGCGACGTCTGCCGCTCCTACACAGGCGCCCGCGACCGTGCCAGGCGGTTTCTCGATCCACGTTGATGCGCTTGATCCGGGGGCTGTGCTCCCGGATGCATACACCTGTAAAGGGGCAGGCGAGTCTCCGGAAATCTCCTGGGAGAATGCGCCGCAGGGGACAAAGAGTTTTGTCCTGATTGTTGATGACCCCGATGCGCCGAAAGGGACCTTCACCCACTGGCTCCTGTATAACATCCCACCACAAACCCGGCGGATTGACCGTGCGCAGCCCAACGCAAAGGTGCTGCCAGGCGGTGCCCAGCAGGCGGACACGAGCACCGGCAGCCGCGGGTACTTCCCTCCCTGTCCGCCGATCGGTCCGGCTCACCGGTACGTCTTTTCCCTGTATGCGGTCGATTACGATATCGGGATGCCGACAGCGGACCGGGCCGGTATCGACTGGGCGATGAGCGGGCATGTGCTCGGTCAGGCAACGGTCACAACGACATTCGGGCGGTAATCCCCCCTCCCCCAAAGACGAATTACGCAGCCCGATCCCGCACCGACAACGCAAACATCACGGTTACCGCAATGGCAAGCAGGAAAGTGGTAAAAAAACCCGTACCGAACCCCGCCAAGATGATGATGATGCCGGTAACAAGCGGTCCTGACGAGTGCCCTATATCCATGGTAGACGAGAGCGCCCCCATCGACGCCCCGATCTGCTCTTTTTTTGCCACATCGGCGACATACGCACTCGTGGCAACGGTGGAGAGTGACATACCCAGCCCGAATACTGAACTGACCGCAAGAAATTCCCCGTACGTGCGGGCGAACGGAATCAGGGCAACCGAACAACCGAGGATTAGCATTCCTGTTGCAATCTGGGTACGTTTATCGATCCGGTCGGAGAGTCTTCCAAAAAACGGCTTGGTTGCCGCAAGAATGAGCACCTGAACCGCAAAGATGATACCGGTCTCGTAGGCATTGACACTATGGGAGGCAAGAAAGACCGGGAGGAATGTTTCGACTGCCCCGAACGCAAAATAGGTCGCCATATCCACAAGCGCCGTCGCCCGGAGCCGCCTGTTCGTAAAGAACGTGACAAAACTCTCACGAAACACCGAAAACCCGGGAATCCCGAGGGGTACCGAACGCTCCTCGCGATACATCAGGATCAGAATACACACCGGCACCGCAGCAAGCGCAGCGGCGATATACACCATCCGGTACGGCAGAAGACCCTGGTACATGGTAAAATAGGAGATGATGAATCCTCCTGCAAGTGGTGCGAGCGATCTGCCCACAAGGGTTGCCGATGAATACTGCCCGAGTATCTCACCTTTCATGTCCGGGAAGCGTTCCGCGATAACCACTGAAATGACGGGACCGAGGATTGCAGTCGCTGTGCCATGGAAGAACCGGACCGGGATCAGCCAGAGGGGGTCATTAATCAGGAGGTAGAGGAGCGGTGCGCACAAAAACACAGCACCGGATGCAACAAGCAGGTGCCTGCGCCCGAAATGGTCTGAGAGCAGACCGACCGGAAACGAGAACAGGATGCCGGCAAACGGGGAGACAGCAGCAACGAGCCCGATGACCGCGTCGTCCGCCCCCAGTGCTTGGGAAAATAGGGGGAGTACAGGGTTTTTTGAAATTGTCGTGGAAAAGATCGCAAAAAACCCGAGGAGGAAGAGATAGTACATCATCTGTCGGTCAGGAGAGAATGTCCCACCCGTCACGGAACTGTTGGCTGGCATGGTTCACGAGAATGGTTGGAACTTATGGTGGTTAAGCATTGCCGGAGCGGTGCGAACACGGTGTGCAGTGTGATTTCTCTACCCGGATCGGCAGGATGACCGTGGTGATCCCGCTGTACTGCAGATGGCGCTGGATCGCAAATGCCGTTTTTCACAGCCCAAAACCCTCGAACGACCCACGCTCCAAGGATAATGAATTTATAATACTTTCAAAGCACAAAAGAAAGTAAATTGTTATGCCAGCTCCCCCGGTATCCGTCCTGTATGTCGACGATGAATTAGCGCTCCTTGACATCGGCAGGCTGTTCCTTGAACGGCCGGGCGATTGTTCTTCGAGATCCTAGTGCCAAAAGGAAAGTACCGGAAAGGGTAAGGAGGGTGTGCGGGGATTGATTCACATGTCCATTGATATGACCACAGAATCTCCAAATGCCTCGTCCTCCCGCTTCGTCCTCCACGAACACTTCGCAAAACACCACCACTTCGACTTCCGGCTGGAAATGGACGGAGTGCTGAAGAGCTGGGCGGTACCCCGGGGACTGCCCGACTCCCAGAATGACCGCAGGCTTGCCATCCAGACCGAGGATCATGAACTCTCCTATATCAGCTTTGAAGGTACAATCCCTAAAGGCGAGTACGGCGCCGGCGACGTGAAGATTGCCGATGCCGGCACGTATCGGGTGGTCATGTGGTCGGCAGACAAAATTGAGGTCGATCTTTTTGGACAGCGCTTCTCCGGAACGTACGGGTTCGTCAGGTTCAGACGAGCCGGCGAGGGGCAGTGGCTCGTGATGAAGAAAGGGGCGTGAAGGTATAGAGTACCATCTGACGGGTAGCAGCAGTTGCCGGTGGTAGATCGGGTCAGGTGCCTGAGGAGGGTTTTACCACCAAATTGCATCTGTTTAAATAGATAGCAAATGAACTCAAATTGACTAAATTAAATTTTTTTTTTATCGGATCATGGACTGAACGTGTATGGATCTTAGGGAAAAAACCCTCCTGAGCCTTATCGGGGCTCTCATGCTCATTCTTATCGGCACCATCATATTTTCTTCAACAATTCTTTTAAGAAGTTATGAAAACCTTGAAGCAAGCCATGTGTCCGACACCTTGGATCTCACACTCAATAATGTCAACAATGAAATTGCCAACTTGAATGCCATTGTCACGGACTGGGGCCCGTGGGACGATACCTATTCCTATATCAAAGGACAGAAAAGTGATTTTATCAGTACAAACCTCCGAAAAGAAACCTATGAAAGCCTGCGCCTCAATTTTGTGATCATTACCGATCCCAATGACACCATCGTCTACGGCGAAGGATTTGATGCCACGGCCGGTACCATGACCCCGCTTTCTTCCGGCCTTGTCAGGGAACTGGCGAATGCGGGCTCTCCCCTCACCAATACCACACTGAATAGGAAGGTGTCAGGTTTTCTCAATCTTTTGGAAGGTCCTGTGATCATCACCGCGCACCCTGTCCTGCACACTGATTTCTCAGGTCCCCCTGCGGGAATGGTGATCATGGGGCGGGCCCTCAACGATGCAGAGATCAGCCGGCTGGGTATGCTCACGCTGCCTTCCCTTTCCATCACCCCGCTCTCATCCTCATCATTGCCGCCAGATGACCGTGACCTGTTATTAAATGAAGCAACATCACCCGTCCATGTTCGCCCAATAAATGACAGGACTATTGAGGGTCACCGGGTCGTACAGGATATCTATGGGAACGATGCGTTCCTCCTGAAAGTGGAGATGCCCCGGGACATCTACCAGCAGGGCAGGAACACCGTTTTATCCTTTATCCTGATCCAGCTGGTGTCAGGTCTGATGATCGGCCTTCTTGTTATCTATATCATGGACAGGGGCGTGCTTTCACGCATCAGCACCATCAGTACCGATTTTGGGGATATCGCAAAACGGGGTGACCTCTCGGCCCGCATCTCGGTAAAGGGCAACGATGAGTTCTCCCGGCTTGCAGAAGTGTCAAACAGGATGCTTGAGACAATCGAGACCACCCAGAAAGCGCTCCAGGAAAACGATGCAAAGCTGCATTCTATCTTCAACGGCTCCCCGGTTATGCAGTTTGTTATCGGCAAAGACCACCGCATCATCCTCTGGAACAGGTCGCTTGAAGAATACAGCTGCATCAGTGCAAAAGACGTGGTCGGGACAGACGAGCAATGGCGTGCATTCTACCCAACAAAACGGCCCTGCCTTGCCGATCTTCTGGTGGACGGAGCAATCGAAAAGATCCCGCAATGGTACCAGGGAAAATTCAGGCAATCACAATTTGTTGAGGACGCCTACGAAGCGACAGACTTTTTTTTGGGAAAGGATACCGCAGGAAAATGGCTCTATTTCACTGCTGCACCGGTCAGGGATATACGGGGCGCAATCATCGGGGCAGTGGAGACGCTGGAGGACATCACCGAACGAAAAAAGGCAGAGGAAGCCATCAAAGCGGCAAATATAAAGCTCAACCTCCTCTCGAGCATCATCCGCCATGATATCCTCAACCAGCTCACCGCCCTCAGGGTGCAGCTGGAGCTTGCAAAAATGCAGACCACCGACCCGGTTCAGCTTGACGCAATCAAAAAAGAAGAGGCTGCGGTTGACACAATCTCTCAACAGATTGAATTTACCAGGGATTACCAAGAGATGGGTGTCCAGGCGCCGCAGTGGCAGGATGTGCACCGGACGATCCTGCGGGCAATAAGCCTGATACATATAGAGGGAATTACCATCAAAGCAGATCTCGGCACCCTTGAAATTTATGCGGATGCCCTGCTCGAACGGGTCTTTTATAATCTTTTTGAAAATAGCATCAGGCATGGCATAGGACTTACAACGATCACCGTCTCATACCAGGAATCCGGCGATGGCTGTGTCGTCATTTACGAGGACAATGGTGGCGGGATCCCGCACAGTCAGAAAGAAAATATCTTTAACCGGAAATTTTTTAAAAATACCGGCTTTGGCATGTTCCTGTCCCGGGAGATCCTTTCCATCACCGAGCTTACAATAAAAGAGACCGGCGAACCAATGAAAGGCGTCAGGTTCGAAATTTCAGTGCCTGCCGGGGCATACCGCTTTTCCGGCAGGACGTAAAAAAGAAATTTTTTACCCTCTCGTTTTTCCTCTCTGGATGTTACGGCATGATCATTCCAGCGTCCGCCGGTACGTCAGGATGCCGAGGCTGATCGCGAGAATGGAAAATACCAGCAGTGCAATGAGGTCAGGTCCAACAACCCCGAGCCCTTGCCCCCGCAGGATGATACTCCGGAGCGCGTGCACCGAATACCACTCGGGATTGATGATGGTGATCCAGCGCAGCCAGTCCGGCATACCGATCGTCGGGTAGAATGCCCCGCTGGTCATGAAGAGGATCAGGTTGAAGAATGCAGTGGTTGAGGCGTACTCCTGCTGGTTGGAGAACCGCGATGCAATGGAGACCATCAGGCTGGTAACCCCGATACTTGCGATAAAGATCACGAACAGGACCAGCAGGAAGTCTTCCATGCTTCTCATGATGATGCCGGTGATGAGAATACCGACAACAAAGATGATAAATCCCGCCAGAAATGCCCTGACGGTGCCGCTTGAAATCATGCCGAGAATAATGCTCGAACGCTTTACGGGGGTCACAAGGTAGCCCTCGTGAATTCCCATCTCCCGGTCCTTGATGAGCGCGATCCCCCCGCCCATCATCGTGGTCATGAAGATCGCCATGACGATAACACCCACACCAAAGAACTGGATGTATTTGATATCCCCGTAAATTTTATTGACCTGAACCGGATTGTGTGAGCCGGTCTTTGCCAGCGCAGCACCCACACCCGACTGGACAAGGGTGGGAACCATGTAATCCGAACTGTCAAGGTACAGGCGGATGGCATGGTCGCGGGAAACTTCTGACGGGAAGACCACAACGCCGGAAATTCGCCCCTCGGAAAGATCACGTTTGGCGATCGTCTCATCCGTATAAACTGCAACATCGAACAACCGGGGATTGTCTTTCTGCGGCTGGATATGTATCAGTTCTTCAACCGATGAGCTGAACAGAGGTGTCTCGGTATACGGGGGTCCTTCCTGAACGACACCAATGGGGACGTGACTGATCGTCCCTCCCATCGCATTGCCGAAGATCACCAGGTACATGATGGGCATTAACAGGGTAAAGATGAGGACATATGGGTTGCCGAGGAATTTCTTGAAATCCCGTTTGAATATCGCAATCGCGCCCCGGATCATGGCACCCGCCCCCTGCCTGCCGGTTTTAGATCTCCGTTCCCACCATCCAGTTTTCTCCCGGTCAGGTAGATGAACACGTCTTCAAGCGACGGCGAGTGTATGGAGATGGAGGAGATGGGAAGGGAAAATTTTTCAAAGATTGCAACAATGGCAGGCAACACCCTGCTCCCGTTTTTTGCCGAGATGACAAGTTTCTGCTCCTTCACTTCAACCGAATTGATCAGCCCATCCTGCCTGATTGATGAGACCACTCCTTCGTTCATCGTCTCGAACCCGATTTCGAGAAGGTCGCCGGCGGGGATCAACCGCTTGAGGTTCTCGAGGACGTCAAGGGCAATCAGCCGCCCTTTATCCACGAAGGCGATGCGGTGGCAGAGTTTTTCCGCCTCATCCATATAGTGCGTGGTCAGGATGATTGTCGTCTTTTCTGCATTCAGGCTGGCAATCTGTTCCCACACTTCTCTGCGTGATTCCGGATCGAGCCCGATGGTCGGCTCATCGAGAAACAGGATGAGTGGATGATGAATAAAAGCGCGGACAATCTCGAGTTTTCTTCTCATGCCACCGGAAAATGTCTGGACTTTCATATGGGCACGATCGGCAAGATCTGCCATCTTCAAAAGCTGCCAGATCCGTGCATCCAGTGTATCATCATCCACATTAACCAGTTTCCCGTAAAATTCTAAATTGTCATATGCGGTAAGTTCGACATCAAGGGTGCTGTTCTGCGGGCAGACGCCGATGATCCCCCGTATCTTTTCCGGGTCCCGGGCGATATCATACGTATCGACACATGCCGTACCCGATGTGGGCTGGAGCAGCGTGGTGAGGATCCGGATCAGCGTGCTCTTTCCCGCGCCATTGGGACCCAGGAGACCAAAAATTTCCCCCCGTTGTACTTCAAACGTCACATCATCGACCGCGACAACCGTCTGGCGATTCTTGAATATTTTCGTGATGTGTTCAATCCTGATTATGCTTTCAGTCGACGGCGTTAAACATGCGCCTGACCCGGAAGAATGTGCAGTGCCTCCGCGCATTACCTTATCTCCGCGTGGCGGGTGGTTTGTTGTAGGTTCATCTGAAAGCGGCATTGCTGGTATGTCCTCTTACGGTATTTTTGCAAGAATACCCCGCAGATTTTCAAGCGATTTGCAGAGTTCCGCGAGGTCAGGTTCATCCAGGTCGGCAATGAGGGCTTTCACGTCGTTCTTGTACATGGCACCGGCATGTTTCAGGTATGTTTTGCCCTTACCGGTGATGGCGACATTGATCACCCGGCGGTCACCTGTATCCGGCTGGCGCACCACGTGCCCACCTTCCACCAGCGAATCGATGAGCACCGTCATGTAGGGTTTTGAGATATACAGGCGCTTGCCAATCACGGACATGGGAAGGACGCCTGCGCTCATGAGTAACCCGAGCACCCGGTACTGGGCTGCCTGCATGCCGGAGATGCCGTGTTCGGCCCTAAACAACCTCTTGTGGTAGAAGGGCAAAAGCGCCAGCAGGTCGCCGGCGATCCGGTCCCGGATATCATCAGCCACAGCAGTTCACCCGGTACCGATTGGTTTTGTTTATTAATAGTTTTATCCATGAACTGTTTTACCACAAAACTGTTTCAGGGCGTCGCACGGGTACCGGGTCCGGCGCATATGGCGAATGAGTTCAGCAGAATACGTGGAAAAAGGGGCGAACCGGCAACCTTGAGAATCCGGCACCAGCCTTACCCGGACCCGGTATGCATCTTTAAGAGGGCTGCAGCGATCTCAAGCGACGTGTAATCGTCCACCATGATCCGCTCAACAGTCTCTGTCTGTTGTTCAAGGTTGCCGGCATCCACCGTCTGCTTGATCCTGTCAGCAAGGGATTTCATTCTGCTCTCCACGGCGTCCCGTGCTGTGGGGAGCGGGATGCGGGAAATCGTGATATTTGCCATGCGCTGGATCTCCTTCATCTTGTAGATATCCTCAGGACCGACAAACGTGATCGCCCGCCCGCTCCTGCCCGCACGTGCCGTCCTGCCGATCCGGTGGACGTAATACTCGGCGACCTGCGGGACGTCGACATTGACGACAAGATCGATGTCCTCGACGTCAATCCCCCGTGCCGCGACATCGGTTGCGACCAGCAGGTCGATCTCGCCCCTGCGGAACTGCGCCATCACCCGGTCGCGCTGCGACTGTTTCAGGTCCCCGTGGATGCCGCCGACACTGTACCCGAGGGTTTTGAGCCGTTTGGTCAACTGGTCAACGCGCCGTTTCGTGTTGCAGAAGACCAACGCGAGTTTTGGGTCCATCTGGTCCAGGAGCCTGCAGAGAACATCAAACTTATCCCTGCTGTGCACCTCAAGGTACCGCTGCTCCACCTGCGGGACGGTCAGTTCTTTGTGCGGGATCTCAACAAACTCGGGATTGTTCTGGAACCGCTTTGAGATCGCCAGGATCGGTTTGGGAAGTGTTGCCGAGAAGAGGACGGTCTGCCGGTCCTTCGGGGTCTTTGACAGGATGGTCTCAATATCGGGAAGGAACCCCATGTCCAGCATCTGGTCAGCCTCATCAAGGACGACTAATCTTACCCGTGAGAGCGTGAGCGTACCGCGGCGCAGGTGGTCGAGTACCCTCCCCGGAGTCCCAACAACGATCTGGACCCCGGTCTTTAATGAGCGCAACTGACGCTCAATCGGTTGTCCTCCATAGATGGGGAGCACGGTTATGTGCCCGAGGTGGCTGGCAAGGCGTGCGATCTCCTCGGCAGTCTGGATGGCAAGTTCGCGGGTCGGGGAGAGCACGATGACCTGCGTCTGCCGGTTGTGGGGGTCGATCTTTTCGAGTGCGGGGATGCCAAACGCTGCGGTTTTCCCGGTGCCGGTCTTTGCATGCCCGGTCACATCGCTGCCGGCAAGAATTAATGGTATTGCGCTTATCTGGATGGGTGTGGGCTCCTCAAAGCCCATATCTTCGATCGCCCGGAGTATTTTTTGGGATATATTGAATGTTGAAAAACGAAAAGAGTCATCCATTGTGAGTCATCCATTGTATCACTAGTATCATGATGGGTGGTATGAGGTCTTTATATGTCTTAGTGTGGTGGTGGGGTGATTACTTCAACTCGGACGAACATATATGTACACGGTGATTAGTTCACAGACAGTCCCTATCACCAGGACGAAACATGAGAGTCAGAGGCATTTTTCTCGAAACACAGGTGTTTGTTCCTGATAAAACTGAAATCCAGATCCTGCAGGCAGTCGCGGATAAACCCGGGTGTCATATAAGTCATGTTGTTCATCAGTTACTCGCCGAACACAGTGAGAGTAGTATTCGGACTGGTGTTCACAAGTTACTTGCCAAGCGATATCTTGATGGGGGAAAGTCCAATTGCGAAATCCGCCTGATGATGACATCGGGTGGTCGTATGGCCCTGCAGCGTGCGGCGCTTTAATAACCATTCAGGGTCTTCTCAACATCCTTTTTTTTGCTTACGCTGTAAAGCACTGTAGATCGATCGAGCTTTTTTTAGGGTTTCCCTAATTCATCCACCCCGTATCTGGTGGTGAAAAATTCACCACAAGGATTTATCTTCTCTATCGTTGTTCATTGTAGCAGGTACCGGGCAGACGCCTGTAAATGAGGGAATTGACCGTGATTGCACTCCGTTTTTACCGGATATACGATATCGGCAGGGAGATCGATCTCGACTGGCTGGAACGGGAGCTTGCCCAGAGTTTTGTCACCGCACGGACAAGTTTTCTCCGGCTCAAACAAAAGTCAATCGTCATCGAGGACCCGCCCCTCACGATCCGGATGCCCCAGGTCCGGGTGGAGCGGGACGACAAGCCTTTTGAGTTTTCGGTGGTTGCCCGGGTGTATGATATCGGCGCGATCAGCTTCTGTTTTGTATATGAAAATCCGGATGCCGATTTCGCCGCGCTTGAACGTATCGCGTTCCTGTTTACCGGGCAGCAGGGGCTCTCTGACTTTTATGTCCAGTATCTCACGACGCTGGCGGAGATCATACGGCCTCACATTAAAAACTTCGCGATCAATCCGGAGTTCTTTGAAGACTATACGGTCTATGTCACAAACAAAAGAGACGATTCTGTCGACCCGGTACCCCTCTTAATTGGGGAACGGACAACCATCTCGCCCCAGATGCGGGAAGAGATCCTCAAAAATTCGCTCAGTTACACCACGAGCGACCTCGCGGTCATCTCCTGGGATTCTGCCCTTCTCTGCGACCCTGAAACCCCGACTGATTTAATCGACCTGATCGAATTTGCCAACGTTCAGGTCCTCGAGCTCCGGTACTATGACCGGGAGCTGACTCGGCAGATGGAGAAGATGTATGATGATATCGAGCAGGCTGAACAGATGTGGCGGTTTCTCCGGATGCGCCGGTATCATACGATCATGGCAAAGCAGATGGAGATCTATGCAGAGGTATCCGAGATTTTCGAAAAGGTCGACAACCTGATCAAAGTCACCGAGGACGTCTATTATGCCCGTGTCTATGCCACAGCGCTCAAGGTGTTCCGGAGCAGCCAGTGGAGCGAGAGCGTGAGCCGGAAGATCGAGGTGATCCGGGAGAATTATTCCATGCTCTCGGACGAGGTCCGCATCCAGCACTCAAACTTCCTTGAATGGGTGATCATCATCCTGATCGCACTTGAGTTTGGTCTTGGGATCTGGCAGTTCATCCGGTAAGGGCGATCAGATTGTAGTTACAATCTTACCATGTCTGGCACCGGTGTGCGAAACAACAAGAAAAGAGTCGTTAGATGGTTAAATATACCGGTTTTTCCGCAACCAGTCCACCTGTGGGGGTAAGTACCGGTACGAAATATCGCACTTTTCATCCTGGAAACTCCAGGGAGTGACAATCAAAATATCGCCTTCGCGTATCCAGACCCGTTTCTTGATCTTTCCCTTGATCCTGCCCATGCGGGTGACGCCATCATAACACCGGACACGGATGTGATTTGCGCCCATCATCAGTTCGGCACAGGCGAATTGCTCTTTGTTCCATTTCTTGGGTAACCGGACACGGACGGTTGGAGTGCCATCTGGATTTACTGCGTTAACATCAACGTCTTCGTTGTTGTTATTGTTGGGATTCCTAATTCAAACAACTCCGTTGGGTTATATTAATGGTGTCTGGCACGATGAAGGTATGGATGGTGGAGACCGCCAGATGAAGATTCCATCAGAGTTCTTCTATGGGGGGTCCCGCAATGCCGGCTGTCAGGGAAATCCGGGCATGCCTGATCCAGCCGTGACCAGCACAGACACGACCATAATTACGCCAAATCCTGCAATAACGAGCCCCGCGATCCGGTTGATGATACTTAAGTGTTCTCCCATGATGTGGATACGTACGGATCCAAGCGCACTACAGAGTACGATCCACCAAGCAGCTTCACCGGCGAATACTCCTGCCACAAACGCCGCTGCAGGAACCCACGATCCGGTGCTGATGACCACGGGGAGCCCTGAAAAAAATATCACAAAATACACCATCGTCAGCAGGTTTGCGAGCGTCAGGGCAACCATGGACCAGTAATCCTTTGCGTACGTCTCGTGGTCCTGGTGTGCAGGAATGCCAGAAGCCCGTGACCGGAATATCCGGAAGCCGACATAGACAAGGACGATGCCGCCGGAGAGCCGGAAGAACGATTGATACAAAAGCAGGAATCCGGAGATAAGGGTCAGGCCAAATGCCGTTACCGCG
The DNA here is from genome assembly GCA_026394605.1 of Methanoregula sp. Taxonomy (GTDB): domain Archaea; phylum Halobacteriota; class Methanomicrobia; order Methanomicrobiales; family Methanospirillaceae; genus MVRE01. The sequence continues at coordinate 3,531 of JAPKXY010000041.1, read as the reverse complement.
GCATAGAACGTATCGGCGGTTGCAACCCCGAGCCCCGATATGATGCCATGCAGTCTCCCGCCGGCAAGCGCTCGCTGGATACAGACCAGTGCGAGGGGACCCACCGGTGCCGCAAGTGCACAACCGATCAAGAATCCTTGGATAAAGAGGCTGGTTTCCACATTGCTCCCGAAGTAGTGTACGTCATGGCAGTGAACAGGTGCTCACGCTGGTGTGACGGATACTCTGTGAGGAGAACGTGGATGTTTATCGTAATATGTTATTTGGTTTTTTCTGACAGTAAGATGATTCACAATCCATGTGGCTACCATAACATTCATCCCGTTTGAGCCCGATCTTTTCCCTTGATACACTATGAACCGAACCCTGCTCCGCTCCGGTGCCCTTTTAATCCTCTGCCTCGCCCTCCCGCTCCTTGCCGGGGCGATCGGATCTTTGTATACTATGTCATCGATCCCGACGTGGTATGCCACGATCAGCAAACCTGCTTTCACGCCGCCGAACTGGGTCTTTGGCCCGGTCTGGACCACATTGTATATCATGATGGGGATCGCGCTCTTCCTCGTGATCCGGGGGGGTTGGGATACACCGCCAGTACGGCAGGGCATCGTCCTCTTTGCCGCCCAGCTGGTGGTGAACACGCTCTGGTCGATCATCTTTTTTGGCCTGCGATCACCCCTTGCCGCGCTCATCACGATTGCCGTGCTGATCGTCCTTGTTGCCGCCACCATCCTGAAATTTTACGTGGTCTCCCGACCCGCCGGATGGCTGCTCGTCCCGTACCTTTGCTGGGGGTGTTTTGCATCAATGCTGAACGCAATGATCATCGTGCTGAACTGATGTGATGCTGCGTGACGGGAATGAACCTTGCCATTTTCGACCGGATGACGGATGACGAGAAACACCGGTACCTTGAGTTCCTTCTCTGGCACTACAGGGTGGTGGATGCGTTCTGGTATATTTACATCGCAGAGCAGTTCGGGGAGTCCACCGCGGATGCGCTCAATGAACGGGTCTGGGAACGTGTCGCTTCCATGGCGGCAAAAGACATCATCGCACGGTTCAACATCACGGAGAAGGGACTTATCGGCTTTGTCAAGGCACTGCGGCACTTTCCCTGGGCGATCATCGTGGATTACAAAATCGAGGAGCGGGAGGATAAAGTAATCATCTCGGTGCCCTCGTGCCCCACGCAGGAGGCACGCTTGCGCCGGGGGCTCGGGGAATATTCCTGCAGGGAGATGCATCGTGCGGAGTTCACGGTGTTTGCGCATGAGATTGACTCGCGGATCTGCGTGGAATGTATCTTTGCTCCCCCGGATCCGCATCCGGCTGATATGCACTGTCAGTGGCTGTTTTATCTCGGACAACCCATGTACAGGAATCGTGATTAATCGTGCATGCCATTGAAGCGATCGCGATCTCAAAAAAGTTTGGCGATCTTTTAGCGCTTTCTGACGTGAACTTTTTCGTGGCAGAGGGGGAGACATTCGGGTTTTTGGGCCCCAATGGTGCGGGCAAGACGACGACCATCCGCATCCTCACCGGGATCACCATGCCGACCGCGGGGACGGCTATGATCTTTGAAAAAGACATCGTGAAAGAGACGATTGCTGCCCGCCGGCAGATGGGCATCGTGCACGAGACCTCGAACGTGTATGACGACCTCTCCGCATGGCACAACCTGATGTTTGCCGCTGAACTCTACAATGTCCCGCGATCCGTCAGGGAGCGTCGCGGGAAGGAACTGCTCGAACTGTTCGGGCTCTGGGAACGCAAAGACGATCGGGTGCGGGTTTTCTCAAAAGGCATGAAAAGGCGGCTCACGCTCGCGATGGGTCTTGTCAATGACCCCCGGCTCCTGTTTCTGGACGAGCCCACCTCAGGTCTCGACGTCCAGAGCAACCTGATTATCCGGGATGTGATCCATGATCTCACCGAGCAGGGCGTTACGGTCTTTCTCACCACCCACAACATAGAGGAGGCAAATCTCATCTGCGACCGGGTCGCGATCATCAACCGGGGGCAGATCGCGGCGATCGATTCGCCCGAACGGTTGAAAAAGACCATCCAGAGCGTCCAGTCCGTTGAAGTCGCGTTCGATCCTCCCTCGCTGGATCGTCTCAACCGCCTGCGGGCACTTCCACTTGTCAGCGAGGTCCGCAAGGAAGGTGACAAGTTCCGGCTGATAACCGAGGACCCGGCAACTGTCATCGAAGGTGTGACTGCGTACGCACAAGAGCACCAGGTCAGGATCATCAGCATGACCACGATCGGCCCGAGTCTCGAAGATGTCTTCATCAAGCTGACCGGGCTTGTGCCAAGGGTGAAAGGGGTGAAGGTGATTGACTGACTTTTCCGAAGGCTGCGGGCAGCTGTGCCGGGAGCTTAAAGCAGCATGGGCAATCGCGAAAAAAGATATCCGGATCTACTACTTAAAACCCAACATCATCGTCTCGGGGATGCTCTTTCCGCTCTTCATGTTCCTTGCCTTTGCGATCGGGCGGGATGCGCCCCCGACCCTACTCGTCCCAGGGCTCATCGCGATCACGATCCTGTTCTCCGCCTCATCGATTGAACCGGTTTCCATCCCGATCGAACGGCGCACAAAGACCTTCGACCGGCTCCTGTCGGCACCCATCTCGCTCCATTCTGTGGTGCTCGGTGAGAGCCTGAGCGGGTTTCTGTACAGCGCCGGCATCGCGCTCGTGCCCCTCACCGCAGGCATGATCATCTTTCAGACACCGCTCGTGCAGCCGGCAGCACTGATCGCGGGTATCCTGCTCACTGCGTTCTGCTTTGCCACGATGGGGACGCTGTTTGCCGCGTACCCGACCGAGAGCCCCGGCGACATCATGTCGATGCTCAACCTGGTCCGGCTGCCGCTTATCTTTGTCTCCGGCGTATTCATACCGGTCAATGCCCTCCCGCCAATCGGGCAGGTCATCGTGATGCTGTCCCCGCTCACGTTCGGCAACGACCTGATCCGGGCCGCGTTCGAAGGGAGCACGCATTTCAACCCGCTCGTCGATTTGGTCGCGATCGGGGGTTTTATCCTCCTGTTCCAGCTGGCGGCGAACCACCTGTACCGGAAATTCAATGAGTGATGGCCTGAACGGTGCTGTTACGGTAGAACCATTTTTTGATCATCTCGACAAGCACGATATACCCGAGAACGAGTCCTGCGATCAGGAAAAAAAACGGGAGCGTTGGCGGGACAAACCCGAAGAGATCGCCAAACTGCGTAAGCGTAATTGCGATCCCGGCAAGGATGACAGATATGCTGCTCGCGACAAGAAGCCTGCTGGGAAGGCTTTTGAAGAACGGCACCTTCGTTGTCCGGATGGCAAAAATGATGAGGGTCTGCGTGCAGAGCGATTCAAGGAACCATACGGTCCTGAACATCTCAACCGGAGCGTGAAATATGAGAAGAAGGCTGATGAAGGTGAGGATGTCAAAGAGGGAACTGACCGGCCCGAACACAAACAGAAACTTTTTGATGAACCCGATATCCCACCGTTTTGGTGCCTG
>JAPKXY010000032.1 GCA_026394605.1 Methanoregula sp. | reverse complement strand
GACAAACTCCCGGACCGAATGAGTCTCCCCGGTTCCAATCACAAAATCATCCGGCTTTTCCTGCTGCAGGATCCGCCACATGCAATCCACGTACTCGGGGGCAAATCCCCAGTCCCGTTTTGCATCGAGGTTTCCCAGATACAGGATTTTTTCTTTCCCGGCAAGGATTCTTGCAATTGCCCTGGTAATTTTACGGGTAACAAAGGTCTCACCCCGGCGCGGCGATTCATGATTGAAGAGAATGCCATTGGATGCAAAGAGATTGTACCCCTCCCGGTAATTCCGGGTCATCCAGTATGCGTATACCTTCGCACAGGCATATGGGCTGCGGGGATGAAAGGGGGTATCCTCTTTCTGAGGCGGGTGTGCCTCTCCGAACATCTCACTAGATGAGGCCTGGTAGAATTTTATTGGATTTGAACATCGGCGTATTGCTTCGAGCAGACGGGTAGTTCCAAGTGCGGTAACATTGCTGGTATATTCCGGAGTATCAAAACTGACACGGACATGGCTCTGCGCACCGAGATGGTACACTTCGTCTGGTTTACTGTTATACATAATGTTGGCAATCTGTTCTGAATCTGATAGATCCCCATAGTGTAAAAACAACCGTGCGTGAGGATCGTGGGGATCAAGGTATATCGAATCAATCCGGCTGGTGTTAAATGTTGAAGAGCGTCGTATCAACCCATGGACTTCATATCCTTTTGAGATCAGTAACTCCGCGAGATATGACCCGTCCTGCCCTGTTATACCCGTAATAAATGCTTTTTTTGACATGATCGATCACGTGTATGTAGTAATTTGCAGTTAAAAATTTGAATCTATGGTGATGACTCTACCCTCAGGGGAATAATATTCAAACAATATTGCGAATAATAAGAATAAGGTAGATGGATTAACTATGTCGTTATTTGAGTTCTTTAAAGATTTTAAAAGGAAAATTAAACGTCAAATGAATGGAAAATGTGGAAATTCGAATGGAGAAAACCAGGATTTGGATCCATATTGGGATGAAGAATTTGCAGATTCGCTAGAAAATTGGGGTGAAGGCAATGTATGGGATGAAATCCAATTCCTTTTAGTTGGGAGGGAGGGTAGAGTCCTGGATATTGCCTGTGGAACGGGAAAAACGATCGATTTGTTATCGAAGTATCCCAATTTAACCATTTATGGCTGTGATATTTCCGATTTTTTAATTAAAAAAGCCATATCAAAAGGAATTCGAGAAGAGTTTTTGGATATATGTGACGCAACACATACAAATTATGAAACAAATTTTTTTGATTTCTCATATTCTATAGGTTCGCTTGAACATTTTACCTCTGATGGGATTTCACAGTGTATTAATGAAAGTTACCGTGTAACGAAAAAGATTTCTTTTCATATGGTCCCAGTCTCGAAAAAAGAAAAAGATGAGGGGTGGACGAAAACAATTCAGGGTTTCCATAATAATTCAACAGATTGGTGGTTCAAAAAATTTTCAGAATCCTATTTAACCGTATATATCCTTAACTCCAAATGGCAAGATAATATATCGAAGGGTAAATGGTTTGTTTGTATTAAAGAGGGAGTCAATATTGCTTAAAGAATTGATAATGGATTTTAAAAATTTTCTCAAAATTTTGAGATTTAAAAATAAAATTCGAATTGGCAAGCAATCAACAATCCATGGATCTATTGATATCAGAAGTCTTGATAGCATTATTGAAATTGGAAATAATTGCTTGATAGAAGGTAACCTAGTTACAGAACATGATCAAAGTCAAATAACGATTGGTAATAATGTATATATTGGGGGGGGAACACTACTCGATTGCGTCCTTTCTATTATTATCAAAGATGATGTACTTATTTCATATGATTGTATTTTAGCAGACAGTGATAATCATAGTATACAATATAGTCAAAGAAAGCAAGATCTAGCCGATTGGAAAAATAAAAAACATGATTGGAGTACAACCAAGAGTGCATCAATCAAAATTGAACAAGGTGTTTGGATAGGGGCTCGTTCAATTATTTTAAAAGGTGTAACCCTCGGAGAAGGAGCAATTGTCGGCGCAGGGAGTGTTGTTACAAAAGATGTACCCTCTTATACAATTGTTGCAGGTAACCCGGCTCGAATAATTCGGGAGATTCCTGAAGATGAACGATAAAGCTTTGACTTGGGAAGAAGCAGTAGAATGGCTTCGATCACAGCCGGACCAGGCTGAATTAGTAAAAGCCTGTTATTATGATGAGCCATTACTTGACGCTGCGGAACGTTTTCATAAGAGCACCGAATGGATGGAGATCCAGAAAAGAGTGCCATACAATAAGGGAAGAGTATTAGATCTGGGTGCAGGCAGGGGCATTTCATCATTCGCATTTGCGCATGATGGATGGGAAGTTATTGCCATCGAACCTGATCGCAGCATAATAGTAGGTGTCATGGCAATCAAGCAGCTTGCAGACGAGACAAAACTTCCTATTTCAGTGCTTCAAACATTGGCGGAAACACTTCCTTTTAAGGATAATTCATTTGATGTGGTATATGGACGCCAAATATTACATCACGCACGGGATTTAGTAGTAATGTGTAATGAGATATCACGGGTCCTCAAACCCGGGGGTATATTCATAGCAACACGTGAACATGTGATCAGCAAACCAACAGATCTCAATTGTTTTCTGGCACAGCATCCACTTCAAAAGATGTATGGAGGAGAGAATGCATATTTATTACAAAACTACACCAATGCGATTCAACAAAGTGGAATACATATCAATGAGATTTTAAATCCATTCGCTTCCGATATTAATCTGTTTCCGGAATCACAAATGACTATAAAAAATAAAATTGCACAAAAAATACATTTACCATTCCCATCATTAATTCCCGCAGCCGTTTTAAAGGTAATTGGCAAATTCAATCACAATCCCGGCAGATTATATTCATTTATCGGAAGGAAAACACATGACCAATAAGCAGGCAATCGTCACCGGTGCATATGGATTTCTCGGTAGGCATGTAGCCAAAGTTTTTTCCGAAAATGGTTTCTCTGTCACCGGAATTGGTCATGGAACCTGGCTGAGAAACGAATGGCAGAACTGGGGATTGTCTGAGTGGGACCCCTGTACTATAACAATCGATAATCTCTCGACATATATACTACAACCGGATGTTATTATTCACTGTGCAGGGAGCGGATCTGTTGGATACTCCATGACGCATCCGATGCAGGACTATGAACGTACCGTCTCAACCACGGTTACTCTCCTGGAATTCCTCCGGTTGCATTCACCCAAAACGTCATTTGTATATCCTTCAAGTGCAGCAGTATATGGAATTGCAAAAAAACTGCCTATCGCAGAATCAGCACCCCTCAATCCCATATCCCCCTATGGAGTCCATAAAAAAATCGTAGAAGAGATTAGTCAATCCTATGCACGTCATTTCTCAATCCCGGTTGCAATAGCGAGATTTTTTTCATTATATGGTCCCGGACTCCGGAAACAGTTACTCTGGGACAGCTGCAAAAAGATTGAAAATGGTGCTTTCAATTTTTATGGAACCGGAAATGAGGTCAGGGACTGGCTCCATGTAAAAGATGCTGCACAGCTCCTTCTTACCTTATCCTCACATGCATCATCTGATGCACTGGTTGTCAATGGGGGAACCGGGAAAGGAACAACGGTTCATGAAATTATTGAGGAAGTATCCCGAAGAATGGATAAAAAGAATAACCTGAAGTTTTCCAACAAAACAAAGCCCGGGGATCCCCCGGGATATATTGCGGATATCAAGAAGGCGACAAGTCTTGGCTGGAGACCAAAATTTCTTCTTCATGACGGTATTGAAGAATATGTCCACTGGTACTCGTCAGGTGCACCGTGATCAGGGTAGGATTTGTCCTCAACTTCAAAGATAATAGCTGGCTGGGCGGTATAAATTATTATCGGAATCTCATAAACGCTGTTTGCACAAACAAAGATAGAAAAATTGAGCCAGTAATATTTACTGGATATGATTGCAATACCAAAGATTTTGAGAATTTACCAGACGTTGAGATAATTAAAGATCATATCTTTGATTTAATTCATCCGTACTCGATTACCCGCCAAGTACTCACAAGAATTATTCATCGGGATGTTTTATTGGAGCGGCTTCTGAAGAAAAATAATATTTCTGTTTTGTCACACTATGGTTCACTGGGAGATAAATCCCAAATTCCGACAATTGGATGGATCCCTGATTTCCAACATAAATACCTCCCGGAGTTTTTCTCCGATAAAGAGGTACTTGGTCGTGACAGACGATTTCAGATAACGTGTAAAGAATGCACCCGTGTAATTTTCAGCAGTAATACTGCAAAAAAGGATGCAGAAAAATTTTATCCTGCTTTTGCAAAGAAATACCGGGTTTTGCATTTTGTGACCGTCAATATGGATCTTGATGATCTTCCTGATTTTGATTCTTTGAAAAAAAAATATCAGATCAAATATCCGTATTTCATTAGCCCCAACCAGTTCTGGATTCATAAAAACCATACAGTAATCCTTGAAGCACTAAAAATTTTAAAATCGCGAGAAACGTCAATTTTTGTCCTTGCTACAGGTAATATTGCGGATTATCGTCAACCGGAGTATTTCAGGACAATACAAAACAAGAATAAGGACGATCACATTTCAGAGAATTTTAAAGTGCTGGGGATTGTTCCATACAAAGATCTGCTTCAACTTATGATTCATTCCATTGCAGTTATCAATCCCTCTCTATTTGAAGGATGGAGTACCTCAGTTGAAGAAGCAAAAGCACTGAATCTGAATGTCATTCTTTCAGACATTCCGGTACACCATGAACAGAACCCACAACACGGTATTTTTTTCCCCCCGCATGATCCTAAAAAACTGGCGGATATTTTGTTTGAATATCAGACAGATCAAATAAAGTACCCGGAAATGAATCTATTGAAAGAAGTTACTGAAAAACTGAATGGGCAAAAAAAAGTCTTCGCACAAAACTATGAGAAAATTGTTTTAGATCTTTTGGATTTAAATTAATTTTAACTCCCTCCAAAAAATCATCATGAAACGGGGTAATAGATTCGCACAAAAAGCGAATTCACCAAACCAATTCGGTAGTGTCTCTATAATGCTGTAAAATCAGCCCCAGTATCCAAAGAGATCATCTCACTATTCAAGATAAATACCGGTTACCCGTGGTCCATTCTTCATTGATATTGATAAGGATCGAACCAGCGAGTCGGAGCAGGGAGGCATCATTTGGGAAGGCCCCGATCTTTTTGCTCCGACGTTTAAGTTCTTTATTAACTCGTTCCAGGATATTGGTAGTCCGGATTTTTTCCAGTATTCCGGGGGATAAACCAGGTAATTCATCAGACCATGGTGGAACCGGTGAATAGTATCAGCTGCACGAGAAAGTCCCCGTTCATCGAATTGAACTGCAAACTCTAGCAGTCTATTGGAGTTACTCAGACATTCTTTTAGGGTCTCGGCTATCTCCTTATGATATTTTCGGGGAATTTTTCTGAGAACTGCCTGGAAGAAGTGAACATGGCACAACTGCCATGAAGAACCCGGGAACATTTTCCCGGTGGCAGATTCTATTCCGGTATGGCCACGAGAGATGATGAGGTTCACCTTGGCAAGACCTCGCTCCTTCAGGTCCGAGAAAATCCCTTCCTAGGTTAATTCATGTTCCGCATCAGCAACACGATCTGCAAGAATCTCCCGGTAACCATCGGTTCTAATTCCCACCACCACGAGAAGAGCTTCGTTTACATACCAAATTCTCTCTCTCACTTTGAAGTACGATGCATTGACGAAAAGATAGGGAATGTGCGAATCGATGGATCGTTCCATGAACTCCGTTACCTTTACATCGAGTTCTTGCGCCACTTTCGAAACGTATGACGCTGAAATCTGGGAGATACCCAAGTGAGTGATTACATTCTCCACATTATGGGTCGATACTACCTGCAGGTACGATTCGATGATCGCATTCACGAGAGCTTTCTCGGTCCGGGAATATCGTTCGAACACTTTTGTCTCAAACGGAATCTCACGCAATTGGGGTTTCAGGGGATTAATTTCTCCATACCGCGTCTTGAGGGATCTGCTCCGATATCTATTACGGTGTGCTTTTCGTGAATTCGTTCTCGCATATTGGGGCACCCCGGCCTGTTGCGATACTTCTTCATTCATCACATTGTTCAGGAACCATGTGACAATTTGTTTCCAATTCACTGTTGGATACAGGGCATCTTCACTTTTTACAGCACTTTGCATATACTACTCATTAGTAGTACGAGAATAACTTATGTAAAAATGATGACTGGCAGTGAAGTTGAATACAGTCGTGGAATTTCTGTTATGGATCTCAGTAAAAAATTAAAAATGACAATATCGGACTATTCTCTCACTATTGAATTCCTGATAACATATCGCACAATAAGAGCTATCATATTTTTTATACAGCCTCCCGGACTCATTCGAAAAGCTTTCCATAAATACCGTATACCGTCTTTTATCATCTTCGCATGAATATAATCAAGCCCACCTTTTACATATACAAAATTATACGCGTCATCTTTGTATTGGAGAATTTCCGGAGGTATATGGGTATTTGCAAACAATTTATCCAGAATATATTCACATTCAATAGCATACTTGTGCATCAGGGCAGAACTTTTAGCATCCCGGTAAATTTTAGCAATGGATAGTGGCTGAGGCAGATAACCAACATGATATGCTAGAGCAACTCGTAACCAGTAATCAAAATCCATGGCTAGGTGCAGTTTTACATCCACATACCCAACGTTATCGAATATCTCTTTTCGTAAAAAAACAGATGGCTGAAAAATATTGTCCTGACAAAAAACAAGATCTTTCAGGCTGAATTCCCCAGAATGAAATGGACGTTGGTTTTTTCCATGTTCATCAGTGGTTATGCCATCACCATACAACATATAAATATCAGGATTTTTTTCAAAAAAATTCACCGCAGTTTCGATAGCATCAGGTAAGTACGTATCATCTGCATTCAGGTATGCGATGATATCTCCCTTTGCCAGTTTCCAACCTTTATTAATGGCGTCAGATTGCCCTTTATCCGGTTCGGAAATCCATTTCAGGTCTTTATTATAGTGTTTTAAAATTGAAATGGTTTCATCTGTTGATCCACCATCAATAACAATATGTTCAATATTTTTATACGTCTGGTTACGTATACTCAAAATTGTCTCTTCAATGTAAGGTCCTTTATTAAAAGAAGGAGTAATTATTGAAACCAAGGGTGCTGCTTGCATCATATGTTGGATTCATTCCTTTAAAATTTCTGAATATAGATTTGCTGGTATCTTACTTACATGTTCTAATGAAACTATTTTCAGAAAATGCCTATTCCCGCGCAAAAGATGATTTTGATCTCCCCGTTGCACAGAAAAAAATCTACGACTGCTCAATCTTTGATATCCTTTCTCTCTCAAACCTATTAAAAAGGCTTCAATTTATTCCGCAGAATCAATCAGACTGCGATGGACGCTGATGAGTTTCTCAGTCAGCTTGTTATGGTTGTACCGGTCCAGAACGGTTTTACGGGCCTGTTCACCCATTTTTATCCGTGATTCGGGATTATGATTCATCCATACAACTGCATCATACAATGATGAGGCATTTCTGGGAGGAATCAGAATCCCGTTATTCCCTTGCTCCACAATCTCAGGGCATCCGCCGATATTGCTGGTGATGGCGGGAATCCCGCATGCAAATGCTTCCATTACCGATGTCGGGACCGCCTCGGTATATGTAGGCAGGAGAAGGCAGTCTGCCGCATTCATCCACACTCTCACCATTTCGGGTATTTGAGTACCCAAAAATGTGCAATTTTCCGGGTGCGATGGAACCGAACCTGGACCGATGAAAAAAAACTTAAGCTGCGGAGATCGCCTCGCGACGTCAAGGATTTCCCCGATACCTTTCCAAGGGTGCAGCCTCCCGACAAACAGAAATATTGTCGATTTCTGCGGTAACCCCAGCAGATTCCGGATTTCTTCTTGTGCATGAGGCGAGAAAAATGAGGTGTCGACACCGGTATGAATCGCTGAGATGCGGTCAGGCGGGGATCCAAGCCCGATAAGGATCATTTTCATCTCTTCACTGCCGGTAATAATATGAGCAGCCCGCGCAAGCATGGAACGGGTTATCCTCCGGTTAAGCGGGTTTTGAAAAGGATATATCCGTGCATCATCGCCATGAAACTTCAGCACAAGGGGGATATCCTTCCTTCCAACCAATGCAGGAACAAGACTGCTGTGCGGGATATATTCTGCCTGCATCAGGTCCAGATCCTTGTCGCGCGCAAGAGACAGGGACTGCCAGAAAAACGGGCAGTATCCAGCCACTGATGATGTGGTCTTTACCGCCTTTTTCACGGTAATACCCCTCAATTCAAGATCCCTGACCATTTGCCCGATAAATATTCCCCGATAATCTCCCTCAAACGCCGGATACATGTTGGCAAAAAGGCCGAGTGTATACCCTCGTGCCATATTACCAGCCCCTTTGATTACTGCTACGTTTCTGCGGAGATGAGCCAATCAAACGGATTCGCATATTATTTCACCAGCACCAAGAGGGAATACCCGCCAAATATCCTGACTGTAAAATCAGGGACGACGGGGAATAAGAACCGGCGGGGGATTTTTAACAGCCAATCCTTAAGTCCATAGTCCCTTGGTAGGGAATATCCAGCGGTATAAGAGTAGTCTATAATAGAGTACCCCAGATCCTTCAAAATCTGGAGTGCCGTATCCTTTGAAAAAAAATGCAAATGCCCGACTTTTTTCTTCTGCCCAAGCAGGAACTGCTGGTGTAATACCGCCAATACAAACATTTCGAGGGGAATATGGAGTATTTTATATTGGCTTTTACCCTTAATATCGCGTAAAAACTGGAAATAATCCTCCAGATGCTCAATGAGATCAATAAGAAGGATGAGGTCACAGGAATTATCTGGCTCATCGCAATAATTTTTCAGCTTAAAGCAGAGCCATTCATTCGATCGCTGCGTGCAGAGTTCATATGCCTGGGGTGAGAACTCATAGCCAGTGAATTTTACGGATACCGGCATTTTCAACTGGAGCTGGCGCAGGATCTCCCCGCAGCCACAGCCGATTTCGCAAATGGTCTTTGGTTCGATCTGGTGTCTTTGCATCATACGGAAGATGAGATCCGCCTTCCACGGGGCATCTTCCACATCCCATGTGGGATTGTGTTTCAGATACTCGCCATCAATATACATGTCTGCAACATTCATCGTATTCAGCCAGTGATGCTAAATAATCCCCATCTCTGAGAGCCGCCCCGGCAGATATTTCTTCGTCACAAAATCCAGCCCGCGTGCAGCAAACGCCTGCTGTTCTGACTTCAGCCCCATTTCAAGCTGCAAATTGATCTGTTTCTTCCAGTAATCGGTGGCGAACCGGGGATCGGTGAGTTCAGAGTTCAGCGCCTCCACATCTTTCTCCGACAGTTTATCTGAGGGGAGGTTGTAGTCCCTGATATCGCTGGGCTGCAGGCCCAAAAACTGCGCCTTGGGCGTTGCCAGCAGCTCCGACATGTGCGCGCTCTTGATCGCACCGTAGGCAACCGATGCGAAGATGCGGTACGACCAGGGGTCACCATCCGTAAAAACCATGACAGGGAGGTTCCATGTGGTGCTGATTTTATTTAACATTCGCCGGGTGGATCGCGCCGGCTGTCCTTTCAGGTGGACGAGGATTGCATTGTACTCTTCATCAAACCCGTTCTCGATCAGCCGGTCGTACATACCACCCGTCTCCAGCGCGATCACAAACTTTGCATCATGATCCACAAACTCGATGTTTTCAACATTGTTTGGGATTGTATACCCCGCTTGGCCCACATCATCCTGGCAGTGAATAGCCCGCATCCCCCTGCGCGTTTCTTCCCGGATCCGCATCGGGCCGTAAATGGATGCACCATTCTCTTCAGGGTGGAGATGGAACCCCTCACGCGGGACTTCGGAGATGATCTCGAGGTCTTCGATGAGAAAATTACTTTCCTCCTGCGCACCGAACTTCGCCCGTTTCCAGCCCTCAGAGATATAATACATTTCTCTTAGCGTTGACGAGCGGTTCTCAAGGAGTTGCTGCTTCACAAACCCGATCACGTACGCCATCTTCAGCAGGTGCGTCGCGCTCTTCGCGGATGCAGCAGTGCGCATGCTCTCCTTGTCGCCATATTTCCAGACCTCGCTTGTGTCATCATACTCGATATTATATTTTGTGCGCGTCGGGAGTGAGATTGAGGGGATCTCCCCCGCCTTCATCTGGTCGTACCATGCAGATGCAATGGACAGCAGCGCCACCATCGACTTCTTTTCCAGCTCCTCTTTAGACATCGAGATCCACCACCATCTTCTTGGTATCCTCTATACCCCGGATGTCGAGCATGCCACCACCCTTACCAGTATACGAGACAAGCCATACAGTCTGTGGGGGGATTGTTGCCTTCCAGACCTTCGTGAACTGCCCGTCCACCTCGCTGACGAACTCCGGTTTCGGTGCGGCATTAGCTGCATTATCAGATGAGATATCGTATACCGAAATTTCCTCTTCATGCCCGGTATAGTTGCTCACTTCAATGGTCACCTTCTCGTCCCGCGTCCATTTCTTGGCAATTATCTTGTGCATGAGTTTTCCTTCAATCGGCGAGGTATCGATGAGCGGCTTTTCCACGATCTCACTGACTTTCGCCGCAAGCTCCGGGATGATCGCACACACTGCCCGCGCCCGGTCCTCGGCAACCTTGTTTTTATCCCTGCGGGAGAGGAAAATCTTCAGCTCACGCCCGAGATCCTGCAGGGCGAGCATGATCTCCTTTTCGATTTCCGGGATGCCTGCGATTGCGTCCTTGCTCTCGCTTGTAAACGGCACGTTCGTGGATGCGACATGGACAAGGATCAGGACAGGTCCCATCGGTAGTCCCTGCTGTGAAAGGTTGTATATTTTCCAGTTCACATTTGCAACACACTGGGTGATCACGCAGGCGCCCTGCTGGTACATGAGCGGAACACGGTTGGCAAACCGGAGGATTATGACATTTCCCTCGAAAGGTAATCTACCCCCATAGCCAATTGCAGCCTCAACCATGAACGGGTGTCCGGAGTAGACCGAGCTCGGGCGGGTGCGCGCTGCGACAAAGTCCATCTGGAACTCCTTGTCAAGCCCGCGCCGGATCAGTTCCTCGCCAATGGGAGAAAGGCACTGCGTTGTTGGCGGAGCAGGCACAACAACCGCCTGCATCGCGGCAAGCAGCGTCTTGAGTTCATCACTGGAAAGCCCCTTCACCTTCGCGGTGCCCTTAAGACCGGCCTTCCCACACATCTCCTGCGCGGTTTTTTTCCCGACACGGCTGAATGTCTCGACAAGGAAATCCGAAAGTTTCTGCTCACTTGTTGCAGCCATCCGTTTCAGCTGCCCGAACTCGATGCCATGAGGGTGCTGCTGGATCGCAGTGGGGCAGGAGATCACATCCTGGCTCACCCGCTCGAACGTGAATGCTTCGTCATCGAGCTCGACCCGGATCCGTGCGTGGGGGTTAACCACCGAGGTGTATTTGAGATACTCGAGTAGCTTTTTCTTTGCCGACATTGTGCTCTTGAACTCAATCTGAACCCGGGTGCCGTGGATCCGGTCCCATTCAAACGGTTGCTGCAGGATAATATCTGGTTCGTTCGTCTCAATCTTTATCTGGATTTCAAATCTGTGAGCGGTTTCCTTCGGACCCGTCCGTGAGATAATAATAGTCGGCACGCCGGTTGTCAGCTGGGCATAGAGCACTGCTGCCGAGATCCCGATCCCCTGCTGCCCGCGCGTCTGCCGGATCTGGTGGAACCGGGAGCCATAGAGGAGTTTGCCGAACACAAACGGAACCTGAGCGGGTACTATGCCAGGCCCGTTGTCTTCAACGATTATCCGGAAAATATCATTGCCGGTTTTTTTTATACTGATAAAAATGTCAGGAAGTACCTGCGCTTCCTCGCAGGCGTCCAATGCATTGTCCACTGCCTCTTTTATCGTGGTTATGACACCGCGGGTAGGAGAATCGAATCCAAGCAGGTGTTTGTTCTTTTCGAAAAATTCTGCGACACTGATGCTGCGCTGCTGTTTTGCAAGCTCATCCGCGAGGACCATGCGCTCTCACCTCAGCAATGGCTGCTGCAAGCTCCACAGTCTTCTGCTCACCGGTCTGCAGGTTTTTAATGGTCACGTTCCCCGACTCCGCTTCACGCTGCCCGATCACAACCGCATAGTCGGCGGACTTCGAGGCATGGGCAAGCTGGGTGCCAAGTCCCCGCTCCATGAGATTCATCTCCGCACGGATACCCGCGTCCCGGAATGCACGGGCGATTGCGAGCGCGCGCTTCTGCCCTTCATTCGTACAGACAATCGCTACGACTGTATCCTTGCTCTGCTTCACGTCACCAAGCGAGACCATTACCCGGTCGAACCCAATCGCAAACCCGCACGATGCCACATCATCCCCGCCAAAAAGATGGGCGAGCCGGTATGCACCGCCACCGAGGATTTGGTTCTCGGCCCCGAGATTTGGGGCAAACCCTTCAAAGACCATACCGGTATAATAGTCCAGCCCTCTCGCAATACCAAAGTTGAGCGTATACTTCACGTCTGTCGCATCCAGAATCCCTATTGTCTGTTCAATACGCTCCTTTTCTGGGACCAGCCCTGAAATATCGAATGCTTCGGCAAGCTCCCGACAGTCGATCAGTGCAGTGAGGGATTGATATAAATCAGGTTTTTTCATGGCTTCAAGCGTGACCGTGAGTCCCTTAAAATCCTTCTTGTCGAGGTATGACATGACCCTGCGCTGTATATTTGGTTCGAGATCCTGCAAAAGCTGTTTCATGAACGAAAGATGCCCCACCCTCAGGTCATACATGACTCCTGTTGCATTCAGCATGTCAGCGGCGAGAATAACCATTTCAGCATCGGCAAGCGCGGTGTCCGCACCAATCAGCTCCACACCGAACTGCCAGAACTGGCGGTACCTGCCCTTCTGGGGGCGTTCGTACCGGAAGCAGTCAGCAAAATAGTACCAGCGGAGGGGTTTTTTTGCTACCTTCGCTTCATTGACATACATCCTGATCACAGAAGCGGTGATCTCCGGACGCAGGGCAAGCTTACGTCCTCCTTTGTCGAGAAAGACATACATCTCCTCGATGATCCCCTCACCTGAGCGCATGGTGAAGAGATCGAGGTCCTCGAACTCCGGAGTGCAGACTTCCCGGTATCCCCAGCGCCGCGCTACCTCACGAAAGCACCACTCGACACTGCGGCGCGCCTCCATCTCGTCAGGTAGAAAATCCCTTGTCCCTCTCGGTTTCTGGAGCATTTAAAAAATCCCTCTCAGTAGTAATCATCTCTCCATTATTTCTTATTCGCCTTTTGCCTTGGGACACTCCCGAACAGACGTTCAAGAGCCCCCTCGTTTCCCCAGAACTTCTCGCGATTGACCTTTCCCTGGAGAAAGAGCGCAGCGAGGACCAGTCCCAGACCAAGGAGTTCCGGCATGAACATCGCACACGCGACCCCGAATGTCGCAAGGGCGCCGTATACCACTCCCCGGTATGACGCCTGCCGGTAGCCAGAAAATCCGGTGCGATAATAGATCCTCGCATCGCGCAGCCAGAGAAATATGACTGCCAACGCACCGAAAACAGCGACATAGACGAGGTACGTCATGAGAATGAACGTATTATTATGCGCCGCCCCATATCTGTATTATCATAATTATGCCGCTAAACCCAGCGCTCAATGACGTGCTTGCACGCTATAAAAACGGTGAAATATCCCTCAAAGACACCGCGGAGGCAATCGAGGGACTGCGCCTCGAACGTCTCGGGGAATTTGCGTGCATTGACCTCGGCCGGGCAGTGCGCTGTGGGTTGCCCGAAGTAGTGCTCGGTGAGGGTAAGGAACCCGCACAACTTGCAGAGATTGCAGTCCGCCATGCAGAAGCGACAGGGCGCTGTGTTGTTACGCGCGTGAACCACGAACAGGTGGCTCAGGTACAGGAACATGCCCGGCGCATAGGTATCACAGCTGAATACAGGGAAGGGGCACGCGTGCTCGTCCTCTCCAAAGGTGCGGCGCCGAACCTCACGGGTGGGATCGTTGCCATTATCACCGCGGGGACATCAGATATCCGCGTTGCCGAAGAGGCAAAGATCATCGCCGAGGAGATGGGGTGCGTCGTGCGAACCGCGTACGATGTGGGGGCAGCGGGCATCCACCGGCTCTTCCCGGCATTAAAACCCCTGCTTGACGCACATGCCTTCATTGTCTGCGCCGGACGCGAGGGGACCTTACCCGCAATCGTCGCCGGGCTGGTGGACAAACCGGTTATCGGGGTTCCGGTAAGCACCGGCTACGGGTACATGGGTGAGGGGAGGGCGGCGCTCGCGAGCATGCTCCAGTCCTGCTCGGTGATCGCCGTGGTCAACATCGACGCCGGCTTTACTGCCGGCGCATTCGCTGCCCGTATTGCCACTATGGGGGCACATCCATGAAACGGGGTTTCTACATCGGAAGATTCCAGCCATACCATAACGGGCACCAGTCGGTGCTTGAGCGTATCGCAGATGAAGTAGATGAGATCATCATAGGGGTCGGGAGCGCCCAGCTTTCCCATACAGTGGATAACCCCTTTACCGCGGGCGAGCGCGTGCTCATGATCACCAGGGCGCTAGCGTCGCTTGGCTGCCCGTTCTATGTAATTCCTATCGAGGACATCAAACGCAACGCCCTCTGGGTCGCCCATATCCGATCTATGACTCCTCCCTTCGATCTCTGCTACTCCTCCAACCCGCTCGTTGTGCAGCTTTTCAGGGAAGCCGGAATCAATGTCCAGTCACCGGCGATGTACGAGCGTGACACCCACAGCGGCACCGAGATCCGCAGACGCATGCTCAAAGGCGAACCATGGAAGACGCTCGTGCCATCTGCCATCGTTCGGGTGATCCGAGAGATTGACGGGGTCAGTCGGCTCAAAGAGATCGCGCAGGGCGACTGATTATCACACCTTGAGATAAAGTCCCTAGAAAAAGGGGGTCAATTAGGTTATACATGTTCAAACTGTTAAAAAACATTATCAAAACGGAACCCCACGCGCCCTTGGTCATCAGGTTCGATGAAATCCCTCCCTGGCTCGATAAACGCGGAAAGGAAGTATTTGAAGTGCTTTCAAAAAACACTGTTTCGCCGATGAAGGTGATACGTGAAGTAGTCAAAAACCTTGAACAGATTGTCCAGACGCTCCGTGCAGCGCAATTTGATGCAGAGATACACCCAAAATTGAAAAGCATCGCGAAAAATGCGCTGCCCCAGTTTGCAAAGGCGATGGAGACCGCACTATCAAAACCCCTGCCGGAAGATATTGAAGGATTCTACACAACCGCTGCTGAGATACTCAAGGGCTGCCTTAACAGCACACGAGGTCAGGGAAAGTACCTCCAGACCGTATTTCCCGAGGATATGAGATCGGTTCGGATTGGGATCGATGCGATCGGACGAGAGATCAATGCGATGACCGAAGCGCTCGCACCCTTTCGCAGGGAGATGGCCAATATTACAGAAGCACGAAAGACGTACGGGGCGCTTGTTGATATCGAAAAAGACACCGAAAAATCCCGCGAAAAGGAGATTCGGATCCATCAGCGCATACAGGCTATCAGGGATCGTGTCGGGGCGTGTGAACTGGAACTACGCGCACTGGAGCGTGACGAAGCAGTGCACGCCCTCAACAATCATCGACGCACCCTCCAGAGTATGACCGAGGAGCGTGACAGGACTATCCGTCGGTATACGGTGCTATCGATGACCGCATCCCATGTCCTGCGCAAGGCTGAAAAGCTCACCCATAAACGACACAAGAGTACTGACGAGCGGACGCTCAGGCATGCAATGGTTCTCCTGTCAGACCATGCTGTTCCTGACAGTGGGGATATTGCACAGGCATTAACTGCCGCATGCCCTATCGCGAAACGTATGATCGATGAGGGCGACATCAATCTTAAAAACAAGGAAGAACGTGCGCTCTTTACTGCACCAGAGCAATTCATCGGTGAGATAACCACAATCTGCACAATGTTTATTGATCAAACACAGCAATGTGATGCCGCGGAACATGCCCTCCATTCTCATCCCATTGTTGCCCGCAGTGAGGAACTTATTCGGGAAAAAAGTCAGCTCGAGATGATGTGTGCAAGGGAAGAGCAGTCCTGTAGTGACATTATCAAGTGGCACGATGAGCTGCAAAAGAACATCCCTTCGCTGCGGGAGAAACTACAAAAAATGGTGGGGGAGATATCAGGGAACGACGTGCAGGTTCAATATTCCCAGGTTTTCACCCCTTCACAGGGAGGGTAACACCTGCGCTGGGGGCGATCACTCTTCATGCCCGATTTCATCAGACATGAAGAGTTCCTCATCGATACGCTGAATCAGCTGGTTCAGGGTATCCAGTGTGAGTTCTTCTTCAAAGACCATGTCCTGTTTGCTATGTTATTGTTGTGCTTAGGTTCTGCGCCGTGCCCACGAGAACCGTCCGCATCAGATGTTCCATTATCGTTGCGTGAAATCCTCGAGCTCGCGTTGATCATCGGGAAATTCTGAAGGCCAGCCGTAGCAGTCACACAGCATCTGTGCAATGACACCACTGATGGTCATTTTCCCGTGCTTTAGCGCAAGCAACGCCTCATACACGTCTGGGTCGATCTTGATCGATCGCCCCTGGCCTGCACGAGGCATGATTACCACTGGGTGGTTATGATATATAAACATGTCGCGTAACTGCCCTAAAAATAACCAGATTGCACAACAACCTGATGCACCATAACGTTACTACGGGAGTGTTGGCGATCCGATCCTGATAAAGGAAAAGGTGGTAAAATCCGTGTACGCGAATTCCGGATTCTCCCCGTGACATGCGCCAACACGCAAGATGGTCGGAACATCGAGCGGAACCTCTGCCACATGGAGCGCACCGAGACCTGATCCTTTATCCACAATAGGTGTAAACACCAGCTCGTGATTTCTAATCCCTTCCAAGGTATTTTTACAGCAGAGATTGTCGTGCTGGTGCCCGCAGCACATGTGAGTGAGCCCTCGTGAGCGAATTGCTGCAAATGCCATCTCCGGCGTGTAGTGATAGCCGGTATACGAATCGCCCGCTTCGCGCCCGAGCCGCTGCCAGCACTTGAGGTGCAGCGTGGAACTGTCGAGCTCCATCGGCCCACCGTGAACAAAAAGGATCTCCTGATCTACCCATTCCATCGGCATCCCTGAAAAGATGGAGAGGAGCGGTGAACTACGCAGCTGTTCGTGACGGTACGTGCTCGCCGCATCACTCCCGCTCACCAGAAGCCCGTTGAGAAAGGCGTGATCATGGTTTCCTATCACAGAAACGAGCCGGAACTCCTGTGCGAGCATATGGATGTGTTCGAGCGCCTCTTTTGGGTGATCGCCCCGATGGAGGATGTCCCCGAGGTTCACCACAACATCGATGGTGCCAAACTTCCTGGTAAATGCCGGTTTCCTGATCCACAAACGAAGGGCGGCGATCGCTCCGGCATCGGCGTGCACATCTGAAAAGACCACAGCACCCATAACGGTTGATAGCTCATTGGCATTGCATGCTCATATACACGCAGGATCGATCCAGCATCCACACGATCTACAACCATTGCCCTGCCTGCATGACGGTATAACAACGGATACGTTCATTGCATTATGATGCCAATAGTTTCAGGGAACTCCCGATGAACACAGCAACATTGTGGAAACCCTCACAACAGCAGGAACGCATACTCACTTATGCAGTACCGGTTGTTTCATTCGGGGGTATCATTTTTGCTGTCGTACTCCAGCAGGCTGACTTTGTCTGGGGGTGTGTTGCGGGTGCGTTCTTACTCGGCTACCTTGCTTATATCAGACCCAGAAAGGATATTGTTGCACTCTGTGCACCGATCTATGCCGTTATTATCTTTCTTTTGCCCGGCGAGATACCTCACACCCTTCCACTGCAGCTGCTGTTTGCCGCAAGCATCACCATCCTTCTGGTTCGGCTGAACAGAAAGTTTGGTTCATTAGGAGATGCCAGAGGAGTATCTGATCCCATGGAACGATTTCTGCGCGACTACATCGAGAGAATAAAACCGGAATTCCGGAATATCCAGAAAAAGACCGCCCACGAGATTGCATCCGCTTTCTTCAGCTTCAAGTTCGGGCTCTATCAAAACACTGTTGAGGAGTCCAGGCGCGCCCTTGCGCTTCTTCCTGAAGGCGGGAGCAATGATGCGCTCAAAAAAGCCCTGCGGATTGTGCAGGCAAATGCAGAGAGTCTAGAAAATGCCGAGGTGACAGCTGTTACCAGTATTTCGTTTAATGAGACCGAACGCTCCTTGGTTGCCGTCAACCTCCCAAAGGAGAAAATCGAAGACCCCGGTTCGCTGGAACTGGAAAATGCGCTGATCCTGCTTTTTGCGGTTGCAAAGAACACCTCAATGGATGACGAGCAGGCGCTTGAAGAACACCAGAAATTTGTCATCAAGATTCTTATATCTTATAAATCAGCACTCGGAATCAAATGAGAAAGTGTGGTGGAAAAACCCTCACGCGCCACCGTTTTTCAAAGTGCACAGTCCGTAGAGGTTATACAATGTAGTGCCGGGTGCACGGTAAGCAAAAGAGCAATCTTTTCAAGCGAGCTGTCAAAAAACGCGGTAAAAATTATAAAAAAAAATCGGCGGAGGTTTAGAGGGAATCGACACTGATCCCGCTGAAGTCCTGCGCGAGCTCTTTTACATTTCGGACACCGAACGCCGTCTCGATGGCGGGCAGGTCCAGCTGGAGCGCCGAATCGCACATGTAGTCCAGGATATCCACCGAGAGCTCCTTATGCTGCTTACTTTTCCGCAGCTGGTCAACGAGCTTCGCCATTTTCTCCGGCGGTTCCATACGGAGTTTGGCGAGGCTCATGACACACATATAGATCCGGGACAGGTTCCTGTCGGTTCCCGTGATGGTGTCAAAGAAATTTCTGATGACCTGCGCCTGGTATATTTCTGCTCCCATTGCTCCACCTCCTGCCTTGTGAAGGTAAATTCTTTATTCACCACATCTCTTTAAAAACTTTGTGGAGAAATGCAGGGGGTT
The DNA here is from genome assembly GCA_026394605.1 of Methanoregula sp. Taxonomy (GTDB): domain Archaea; phylum Halobacteriota; class Methanomicrobia; order Methanomicrobiales; family Methanospirillaceae; genus MVRE01. The sequence goes on along the minus strand of JAPKXY010000032.1, from coordinate 10,485 downwards.
GCTGCAAAAAACCGAATTAAAACGGAGATTTTTTAAAAGAGCGGCGGAATTGTCTGACAATGAGACGCCGGGTGTCATACTGCGTCACATTGCCGCGCTATTTCGCGGCGCTTACGATGCGGATGATGTCTCCATCCTTCAAGAGGTGACTTTCCTTGACCCGCATCTTGATGCGGGCATCGACCGCATACAGGAATCCCTTACCAATATCGGTGTGCACCTGGAACGCAAGGTCATGCGGCGTCGATCCTTTCTTCATCAGGAATGCATCAGGGAGAATTTGCCCCTTCTTATCACAATAGTGGTTCTCGTCCTCGACTGGATACACCACGATCATATCCAGAAGCTCAAAGACCGCACGGTTGACCACCTGTTGGACACCGGTGCCATTGCACTGTTTCATTACTCCTGCGATCTTTGCGAGCCCCGCTTTCTGTACGGCTGAAAGCGCCGCTTCGTTCTGCACAACAAACTGCGAATCACCGGGCAGGTATTTAATGATGTGCGCCGCTGCAGCATTGCGGAGCGCGAGCTCGGATGCGGCGCTCGCAAACGAGACATGCAGCTCTGCAAGTTTTATGCGCAGCGTCTGTGGCGCTTCATCAAACTTGTTCCCTACCACAAGCATCGGCTTTGAGATCTTTACAATCTCGGCGCAGAAGGGGACGAGATCCTCCATCTTCGCATGTACCAGTTCGATCTTCAGCGCGATCTCCACATCACGCACATCTTCAGGTGTGATGCCCAGCCCGGTAAAAATCTCAGCGACCCCCTGCTGGATGGAAAAACCTTTGACCTGCGCCTGCCGGTACAGCTTCGCCCAGTGTTTGTCAAGGATGCCGTATACCCACATCGTCATCTCAAAGCCGAGGAATTTAATATCCCCTACAGGGTCGTGAGTCCCAACACCGACCGGGTTCCCCTCGCTATCCGTCCCGCCGCTCGCATCCACGATATGGAGGATCGCGTCAGCCTGCCTGAGATGGTCGAGGAACTGGTTGCCCAGCCCTTTACCTTTGTGCGCATCGGGGACAAGCCCCGCCACATCGATCAGGTTCACCGGCACGAACCGGTTCCCATCCACACACTGCCCGCAAGTCAGATTGAGTTCCCTGCAGGGGCATTTCGTGCGCACGTAACCCACCCCGAAGTTTGGGTTAATTGTCGTGAACGGGTAGTTGGCGATCTCTGCATTCGCCATCGTGGCGGCTTTGAAAAAGGTCGATTTCCCGCAGTTGGGTTTTCCTGCAAGCGCAAGTGTGATCATGACATCCACTTCCTTTCATGTGCATCAAATGGTGCTGGCTGAAGGTAACGGAATCTGACAAAGCTTTTCTTGCCTGTTTATTAAAATGTAAGTATGGCGTTTGTTTTGAAAAAAATCTATTATTTTGATGCCCCGGGCAAAGCGAACACCGGAGATGCAATCCGGTTTGCGATCGAACGGGCAAAGGAGCTGAACATTAAAAAAATTGTAGTCGCAAGCACATCCGGAGAAACCGCGAAAACATGTTTTAAAGCGGTGGAGGGGACGGGGCTTTCACTCGTCGTTGTGACCCATGTCGTGGGATTTTCCAAAGCTGGTGAATGGGAGTTTGATTCGGAAACGGCTGATTTCCTGAAAAAGAACGACGTGACAATCGTTACCGGCACCCACGCGCTGTCAGGGCTTGAACGGGCACTCTCCCGTTCCCCAAAAGTCAGCGGTGGTTCACGTACTGAGGCAATTGCAGAGGCGCTGCGTCGTGTAGTTGCCGTCGGGCTGAAAGTGGGGGTGGAATGCGTGCTGATCGCTGCGGACCAGGGCGCTGTACGAATCGATGAAGAGGTCATCGCGCTTGGCGGCACAATGAGCGGCGCCGACACCGTCTGTGTCATCAGACCTGCCCATACAGCAAACTTCTTTGATCTTGAGGTGCGCGAGATCGTTGCAATGCCGAGGGTCCGCTGATCATGTCGCTTGCCGCACTCAGGGACACAATCGATTCCCTTACCCAGTCCCCCGTGCTCTGGGTCCCGGGCCTTGTCTGTGGTGTACTTGCCTCGGCGCTCTGGCTCGTGCTGATTCAGACCGGCACATTTTTTGCGAGCCGGCTGCTGGTGATCTTTTCGATGTTCGCGCTGCTCTTTATCATTGGCATGCTCGCTGCAATAAAAAAGAACACAAATACAGTCAGAGGATTGATCGCTAACGGGGTATCGTATTATTTTAACGTGCTCGTCCCCACGCTCATCATTGTTTTCAGTATCGTTATCATCTTTATTCTCGTGGTGCTCACCCTCGGTCTTCTTGGCATGAAACTGGAGGAGGGGGCAGGGCTCTTTACCTTTTTGTCATTTGGTGTGGTTCTCCCAACTGTGTTTCTCACCTTCTTTTATGACACTGCAGTCGTATTCGATGAAAAAAAAGTATTCGAATCCCTCGGGCGCAGCATCGAAGTGGTGACTATGCACCTTGGTGAGGTATTTCTCTTTTTTGCCGGTTGCCTCCTGATCCTCGTTTCCATCAGCTTCGCGTTCATGGTTGTCTGGACTGCGCTTCTTGCTGACCGGCTCGAACCAATCACCCGCTACACTCAAACACAGAACCAGTCGTTTACGCCCGACCACCTCATCGGGATGATCGGTTCTGACGGCGTATGGATTACTGCTCTTGTCATCTTTTGGTATATGACCTTCCTTATTCCCATCCTGTACACCTATAAGGCGTGTTTCTACCGCCTCATTGCGGTAAAAACCGCTCCGGTCCAGCAGCAATTTGGGGAGTATGACAGTAAAGGTCGCTGGTATAAATATTGAAAAACAAAACAGAACAGAACAACTCATTTTTTTAAAGTTTCAGCAGGAAAAACAGGATAACCGCACACACACCGCCGCCGATTGTTGCGAGCAGGTTCGTCCCCGCGTTGCCCAGAAACCCGCGGTTCTCCAGCGTCGCACCGACAATACTGTCGATATTGGTTCCGATAAACCCGGCAATTGTACAGACCACAAGCATTCCCGGTGTAATTACGTTGAGCAGGATGGCGACAAGGCACACCACAAACCCGCCGAGGAGTGCAACAAGTTCACCAATCACGGTCACACCGCCATTTGTTCCGATGGGCACCTTTTCAAGCGTCGTGATCATGTACGGCGTCCCGCCGGTGACACCAATTTCGCTTGCCATCGTGTCCGCAGCCGCCGTTGCCACACAACCGATGTAAAGCACGATGAACTCAGGTCGCACAAAGACCCCGTACAGCACAGCTGCTGCTGCTGCAACGATCCCGTTGGCAAAGACGTTGCGATAGCCCCGCGCCCCGCTCTGCCCCTGCTCAACGCCAATCTTCATCTTGTACTCATATTTGTAACGGGTGGAAACAGAGCCGAGAATAAAGAATGAGAGCATGATCAAAAACCAGCTGGTATACGCGAAGACGATTAAGATGATGCCGATAAGGGCTGCAGAAAAGAGACCGGAGAGGTCGGCAGTCTTGAACCTGAACGCAAAATAGCCAAACGTGAACGCAACAATCACCGCGATGACCACCATCTGCAGATCAGCCTGATAGTTCAGCTCGTCGATCAGGTACATCGTCATTGCAATCCCAAGCCCCTCAATGACTAAAGAATCCTCGTACTTCAAGAGGATCACCTTGAGAAGCACTGCCGCAATGAGCCCGAAAATGATGGTGAGGGGCACCATCCGGTTGAGATATACCATGACAAGTGTTGCCGCCCAAGCCGTGGCAATGATATAATACAGGTAGGTGTTCAGGTCATCTGCACCCGTGCCAAAGACGATCTCACCCATGACAAGGATGGCAAGCGTGCAGGAAAAGTAAAAGAGCGGGAGGAGACCGACACAATAGAGCGCGGCAAGGACGACAAATGCATAGGTGAGGTATTTTGTATCAAAGAATCGGAAGAGGACCAGGGAGTAGAAGATGACGACAAGCCCCATTAGCCATGCAGGTTGCAGGAGCGGGGCGACGAGGACGGTGAAAAATGAGAGCACCGCTGCGAGCAACAACCCATGGCGTCGTTCCATTGCCATACTATGAGCGCTCAGATGACAAGAATTTGTTCATATATGTGCGAACACGTCCCTTGTGATACAGCAATCCTGCCGGGGGCTTGTGGCACGATTTTTCGATTACTATATGTGATTTCACAACCAATCACCTGCGGAATGGAACCATCCCATCAATTGCCAAAAACATATGATTTTGCAAACGTGGAGGAGCGGTGGCGGAGCCGGTGGCATGACGAGGATTTTTATTTTGACCGGAACTCAAAGAAGCCTCAATTCGTCATCGATACCCCTCCGCCATACCCCACGGGCAACTTCCATATCGGCAACGCGCTGAACTGGTGCTATATTGACTTTTTCGCCCGGTATAAACGGATGCGGGGGTTTAACGTGATGTTCCCGCAGGGCTGGGACTGCCACGGCCTCCCAACTGAAGTAAAAGTTGAGGAGATTAACAAGATCACCAAAAACGATGTCTCACGGGAGGAGTTCCGGCGGATGTGCCGAGAACTTACGATAAAAAACATCGAGCAGATGCGCCAGACGCTGCGCCGGATGGCGTTCTCTGTTGACTGGAGCAACGAATACATCACGATGCGCCCGGAATACTTCAAGAAAACCCAGCTCTCGTTTTTACGGATGCTTGCGTCTGGCTACATCTACCAGAGCGAGCACCCTGTAAATTTCTGCACCAGGTGCGAGACTGCAATCGCGTTTGCAGAGGTGGCGTATGATGAGCGGGATACCCGGCTCAACTATTTTGATTTTGATGGTATCGAGATCGCGACCACGCGCCCCGAGCTCCTCGCCGCCTGTGTCGCTGTCGCAGTCCACCCTGCCGATGACAGGTATCATATGCTCAAAGGCAGGACTTTGAACGTCCCGATTTTCGGTCATCCAGTCCCGGTCGTCGAGGATGAGGCAGTTGATCCCGCGTTCGGTTCCGGTGCCGTGATGATCTGTACGTTCGGTGACAAGCAGGATGTCCACTGGTGGAAACAGCATAATCTTGCGCTGCGGAAGGCGATCGACCGCCGGGGCAGAATGACCATGCTCGCGCAGAAATATGAGGGTATGACCGCTGCCGAGTGCCGCAAGGCGATCCTTTCCGACATGAAGGAGCAGATGATCCTTCGCCGGCAGGAAGAGCTCGGCCAGCGGGTCGGTGCATGCTGGCGCTGCAAGACACCGATCGAGATCCTCTCCGAGCGCCAGTGGTTCGTGAAGATCAAGCCCGACGAGATCCTCGAGGCAGCGCACCAGGTCGCGTGGTATCCCGGACACATGCTGCTCCGGATGGAGAACTGGGTTGAACAGATGGAATGGGACTGGTGCATCTCACGCCAGCGGATCTTTGCGACGCCGATCCCGGTCTGGTTCTGCAAACAATGCGGTCAGATGACCGTACCTGAAGAACAGGACCTCCCTCTCGATCCTACACTTACAAAACCCCATCACCCATGCCGCAAGTGTGGCTCCACTGAGTTTATACCGGAAGAGGACGTGCTCGACACATGGATGGACTCGTCAATCTCGGTGCTTAATGTCACCGGCTGGGACGGCACCGGCAACCCTGCGATCTTCCCCGCCCAGATCCGTCCGCAGGGGCACGATATCATCAGGACGTGGGCATTCTACACGATCCTCCGGTCGGTGGCACTCACGGGCTTGCGCCCGTGGGATCAGATCCTGGTCAACGGTATGGTGCTCGGTGAAGACGGTTTCAAGATGAGCAAAAGCCGGGGCAACATCATCGTACCCGAGGAAATCCTGTCCAAGTACGGCGCCGATGCACTGCGTCAGTGGGCGGCGACCGGTGCCGCCATAGGCTCGGATATCATGTTCAACTGGAACGACGTGGTCGCAGCGTCGCGCTTCCAGACCAAGATGTGGAACATCGCACGGTTCGTGCTTCTCCAGCTGGAAAAGGAGGAGATTGAAAAGAATACGATTGTTACCGCGCTCACCGACCGCTGGCTGCTAGTCAGGCTTTCTGAAACGGTTGGCAAGGTCACGGAGGCGATGGAACAGTACCAGTTCGATACCGCCCTCAAAGCGATCCGTGAGTTTGCATGGGATGTGCTCGCCGACAACTACATTGAACTGGTCAAGGGGCGCCTGTACGCCAGGGATGAACCGAGAAAGAGCGCCTGCCTCGTGCTGCACACGGCGTATGACGCCCTCTGTCGCATGCTTGCCCCGTTCACCCCATATTTTGCTGATGAGTGCTATACGCACCTTCATCAAGGAAGTGTCCACAAACAGCCGTGGGTCGCGTTCACGTACGATGACCCGGAGGCACGCGTTGAGGGAGATATGCTTGCAAAGGTCGTTGCCGAAGTGCGCAAGTACAAGCACGATACAGGGTTAGCCCTCAATGCACCGCTTGGGAAAGTGACCATCTACGCCCCGCACACGATCGATGATGAGGGGGATACTACCCGTACCCTCAACGCCGATATCCTATGGCGCACCGACACGGCGAAACTTGACCGTGTGGTCACTGATATTGAGTTTAACCGATCGGTTGTCGGTCCGTCATTCCGCAAACAGGCACAGGCATTCATGGATGCTGTGCGTGCGCTCCCTCCTGAACAGCTCGAGCACCCGCCAAGAACGATACAACTCGAAGGCTCCGATGTTGAAATTCCGCCTAATTCCTTCACCCCCAGGTTCTCCTACATGGAAGGAGGGGCAAAGGTGGACGTGGTTACCGTCGGCGGCGTGATCGTGACAATCCAGAAAGCTGCCTGATTGCACTGGCGACAAACTGCACAATCTCTTCTTTTTCTAATGAAGCGTCGATGATGATGAATCGCGACGGATCCCTACGGGCTAGTTCAAGATAGTTTTTCTGCACTTTTTCAAGGACCTCTTTTCGTTCGAAGTGCTCGCGCCCGTCCTTTGCCTTGAGGCGTTCGAACGCCACATCAACCGGTAAGACAAGAAGAAACGTGCGGTCGGGAACGATCGTCCAACCGTTATGCAGCGACTGGAGCCATGCAAGCGGTTCGGAAATGACGCCTTCAAGAGTGACGGACTGGTACGCATACCTGCTGTCCGTATACCGGTCCGAGATCACCAGTTTTTTTTGCGCAAGTGCAGGACGGACAATGGTAGCAAGGTGCGCCGCATGGTCGGCAACAAAGAGGAGAGCTTCAGTCACCGGATCGGTCTGTTCAGCAATTGCCCGCCTGACGGAATCCCCTACCCACGTTGCTCCGGGTTCACGGGTAAAAACCGGCTGGAGATCCGCGAGTGGTTCTGCGAGCGCTGCATGGAGCGTGCTTTTTCCGGTGCCATCGATGCCTTCAAGCGTGATCAGCATAGACAACCCTCCTGCACCAACTCCAGCGGGATGACACCATGGTGGACGGCAGTGGCAATGATTGCGCCATCGAACCCCTCGCCGGCAAGCCGGTGCAAGTCATCAATGGTTGCAACACCTCCACCATACAGGAGCTTTTTGGAAAACGCAGCCCGCATCGGGCGGAGTGTAGCGGTATCAATGCCATCCTGTGTACCAACCGCGCCGAGGTTTAAGATGATACACCCCTCAAAACCCAAACGATCCGCTTCTATCAGTACATCAACCGGTGTGCGACCGGACGGGATCACTTTGCCGCGCTTGACATCTATACTTAAAAACCCGCTATGGTACCGTGACAGGTCATCGCCACAGGTCTCGGTTCCGATCACATTCACGATATGGTCACCCTCGAGATGTTCATTTGGTGTGCGGGTGCCCCGATCAACGTAACAGCACACCACGAGTCTGGCACATGCCCTGATCGCATCATCATGGGAACCCGTACCTTCGATCCGGTCGAGATCGGCGATGTAGAGATATTTCGGCCTGAGTTCTGAGACGAACCTTATGGGTTCTGCGGACGGGGATTGCCCCCAGTCGAGCGGCCGGTAACCTTTGCGGTTCCCCTGTTTTCCGTGCACAACCGCACCGTGCCGCAAATCCATCGCCAGAACCAGATCCATGTCTAACGCAATCACTATTAGCCAAAACGATCATTAAAGTTTATGCAATTGTTGGTCAGCCCCAGCAGCATCGAGGAGGCAAGGCATTCTGTTGCCGCTGATATCATCGATGTAAAGAGACCGTCAGAGGGGTCGCTTGGCGCCAACTTCCCCTGGGTGATCAAAGAGATCAAATCCTTTGCAAAAAAACCCGTGAGTGCGGCGATCGGTGACTTCACGTACAAGCCAGGGGGAGCTTCTCTCGCTGCATATGGCGCTGCCTGCGCCGGGGCTGACTATATCAAAATCGGGCTTGCATTCGATGGCGAAACAAGGGCGCGGGACATGATAGCAGTGGTGGTGAAGGCGGTGAAGGACGAATTCCCAAAAAAGGGTGTCGTAATCGCTGCCTACTCCGATTACAAAAGGATGAGTACGATCTCTCCCTATGACATGGCACCAATCGCTGCCGAGCTGGGCGCGGACATTGCCATGGTGGACACCGGGATCAAGGACAGCAAAAGTACGTTTGAATTTATGGACGAGGCTGACCTTAAAACATTTACCATAAAGAACGCGGACCTGGGCTTGAAGACCGCCCTCGCGGGATCGCTCCGGTTCGAGGACATTGCACGGATAAAAAGGATCAATCCGGATATTATCGGGGTGCGGGGCATGGTCTGCGGCGGCAACCGGAACGCCACAATTCAGGAAGATTTGATCGCAACCGCCCTCGCCATGATCAGGTGATGCTTGTGTATACCGAAAAACTGGACGTGCCCCTCTCGCTCACGTTCGATGACGTGCTGCTGGAACCAGCTGCATCGGAACTCGAACCTGCAGAGGCTGATATCAGATCGAAGTTTTCCAAAAGGATTGCACTTAACATTCCACTCGTGAGCGCCGCGATGGATACGGTGACTGAGGCAGCGATGGCGATCGCTCTCGCACGGGAAGGGGGGATTGGCGTCATCCACCGGAACATGATGCCAGAGCGCGAGCTTCAGGAAGTAAACGCTGTCAAGCAGGCTGAGGAGCTGATCGAGCGCGAAGTCCTCTTTGTAGAGGAGACGGCGACGGTTGCCGATGCCGAGCAGCTGATGAGCCAGTATAGCATCGGCGGCGTCCCGGTCGTGGACAGAGGAAAGATAATCGGGATTGTGAGCCGGCGGGACGTGCGTGCGATCATCTCCCAGCGTGGTAATGAGAAGATTACCGCAATCATGACGAAAAAGCCGATTACGGCATCTGATGACATCACCGCAGATAAGGCGCTCGAGATCATGTACACCAATAAAGTCGAGCGTCTGCCCGTCGTGGACGGGAAAGGGAAACTTGTCGGGATCATCACGATGCAGGACATTCTTGAGAAGCGGCAGTACCCGCTTGCCACCCGTGACGCGAAAGGCAACCTCCGGGTGGCGGCAGCGGTCGGTCCGTTCGACTTCTCCCGTGCAATGCTCCTCGATGAGAAAGGTGCGGACGCCCTCGTGGTCGACTGCGCCCACGGGCATAACCTGAATGTCGTGAAAGCGGTTAGCGAGATCAAGGCGAGCGCAAAGACAGACGTCGTAGCAGGCAACATTGCAACTGTCGCGGCGGCAGAGGCATTGCTCAACGCCAATATTGACGGGCTGAAGGTGGGTATCGGGCCCGGCTCGATCTGCACCACGCGGATCGTTGCAGGTGTTGGTGTCCCGCAGATCACCGCAGTGTCGCAGGTTGCAGATGTTGCCCGCAGCGCAAATGTCCCGATCATCGCGGACGGCGGAGTGCGCTTCTCCGGTGATGTTGCAAAGGCGATTGCGGCAGGCGCAGACAGTGTGATGATGGGCAGCATGTTTGCGGGAACAGACGAAGCGCCGGGCAAGGTTATCACAATCAAGGGCAGGCGGTACAAGCAGTACCGCGGTATGGGGTCACTTGGCGTGATGAGCGCCGGGCAGTCGAGTGACCGGTACTTCCAGCGCAGGGATATTGGCAGCACGAAATTCGTACCTGAAGGGGTTGAGGGCGTCACCCCGTACGTAGGGCACGTCGGCGAGGTCATCTACCAGCTTGTGGGCGGTCTGAAATCCGCAATGGGCTACACAGGCTCGCGGACAATTCCCGACATGCATAAAAAAGCAAGGTTTGTGCGGATCACAAACGCCGGCATGACTGAAAGCCACCCCCACAATATCCTGATCACGGACGAGGCACCGAATTACCGGGTGTTTGAGTAACTCATTTTTTAAAAAATTATTTTTTGGCTCTGTAGAAATGCTTGAAAAAGCTATGACGCTCTTGGGGGCTTCGGCGCTGCCTGCGCCCCCGCCGCTCGGGCATCCCCCCTTTGCGATAATCAGTCAGGACAATTCTGCCAAAACATTCGCAACTCTCTTACTCAAATTTCTTCAAAATATGTAATAGAAATGAGGTTTTCTACAGAGCCTAAAAAATATTAATCGAAGTCCTCAAGGCAAATGCCGTAAAAGGTAATTGACAACACATGTCCC
>JAPKXY010000049.1 GCA_026394605.1 Methanoregula sp. | reverse complement strand
CGGTCTTTATCCGGTACAAAGCCTTTTTTTAAAAGGTGTGTAAAGATATATGGGGACTAGCCCGGGTGGTTCGGCGTCACCTGTAACCTGAAACCGTCGGTACGCGGGGGGCGAAGTTTGACGAAGGCTGCAACGGCCTGCTGGAACCGGTGCGTCCTGACTGTGAAACCTCGTCCCATGAGGTCGATGGACAGGGATCAAAATTCCGGAGGGAATGGCGACCTGTTGCTGCGGGGACCGGTTCAGGCCCGGAAGGGAGCAGACTTACCGTAGACATCCGGCGCCCATGGGGTAACGGGGCGGAGGATGGATGTTCTGGTGAAAGCAGTAACGTACAGTCGACCGATAACGCGTCCCCATGAGGGCATCAATGTCCAAAGTCACGATGATTGGTGCGACCGGCAATGTCGGCAGTTATGCGGCGCATGCCATATCCATCATCCCGCACGTACATGAAATCCTGCTGTACGGGCGGGAAGGACGGGACGCCCTGCTCAGGGGAATTGTACAGGATTTTATTGACTCTTTTGCTGCCCGTGGCATTGACATTACCATCAACTGGACGACGAATTTAAAAGATGCCACCGGGTCGGATATTGTTGTTGTTACCGCGGGCTCTCCCCGCCTCCCCGGGCAGGATCGTATGGATCTTGCATTAGGAAATGCACGCATTCTGGCACCGCTGGCGCAGACCATCGGGGTCGTTGCACCGGAATCAAAGATCCTTGTCGTGACAAACCCGGTCGATGTGATGACCTGTGTCATGCTCAAATGTTCCGGTATGAAGCCCAACCAGGTTTTCGGGCTGGGGACGCACCTTGATTCGATGCGTTTGAAATCACTCATCGCTTCATATTTCGAAGTCCACGTAAGCGAAGTGCACACCCGTATCATCGGGGAACATGGCGAGAGCATGGTTCCGCTCTGGTCTGCAACGACGATCGGGGGAATCAAAATTTCAAACCTGCCTGCGTTTTCTCACCTTCCTGTACATGATTTCATCAATTCGGTCAAAAGCAGCGGTGAGGTTATTATCAGAAATAAGGGGTCGACCGTATACGGGCCCGGCGAAGCAATTGCTTCGCTTGTCAAGACCGTTCTCGGGAACGAAAACCGCATCCTGACCGTGTCTGCCTACATCAAAAGCGAGGTCCACGATATCGGGGACATCTGCATCGGTGTTCCTGCTCGGATCAACCGCAGCGGGGTCTTCCCGGTCACCATCAGGATTGATGAATCTGAGGTCATTGCATTCCGCGAGTCGGTTGAAAAGATCCGGACAATTACCCGGCAGGTCCTTTCAACGCTTGAGCAATAACCTGCTTTTTAAAAACGTTTCAAGGATATAAAAACGGTCACCCTAGGTCAGGGTCACTTCAATAACTTCTGCCCGCTCGACGCCGGCTACTTCTGAAAGCGACTGCTCGATTGCATCGGTCTCGCCACCGGCATCGTTGACTACCGCAGCGAGTTTAAGCGCTCTTAAGCCAAACCCGATCGGCTCTTCCCTGATATCCCGGATGCCGGGCAGTTTCTTTTTGAGCGAAACTTTGAGTTTTTCAAGGTCCACATCAGGAGATTCCGGCATGATACGGACGATGACTGCAACGCTGCCCATGTATTATGGTCCCCTGAACCCGCATTTCGGGCAGATATAGGGGATGCTCTGCTCCCTGCAACGGTAACACCGTTTGATCTTAAAACCACACGCCGGGCACCCGAATTCCGTTGCGCCCTCTTCTGCAAGCGGAGCATTGCAGGATGAACATTTTTTTTCTGCCATGGATCTCCTCCTCAACCGGTTCCTATACTATCTCACTTATGACCATTAAAAGATTGCATCCATCATGGTATATACCACAATTATGTATGCATCAACCATCGTTACGCCGTCGTTTCACGTATTTCAATGTCGTAGCTGGTTGTTGTTATGACATGCTGATCATGAGCGGCTGACTAGGTTACAGGTACTGTATGCCATATGCCCCAGAAACGCATATCGTCAGGTTATAAAAAGAAGCATCGATAAACAGATCCGGTATGCGCTGGACTGTTGCCGCCATCATCCTGGTCTGGTGTGTGGTGCTGTGCAGTGCTGTTCAGATCATCGAATTCTGTCCGGATCCCTATCTTTTCGATGATGCAGATGAATATGTTGTGCTTGACGGCACGGGATCCCTTGACGGCATCACGGTGTCAGATGGCGAAGGGGGATTCCGGTTCCCTGCCGGAACCGTGATCAATGGGCAGATAACCGTGGCACGGGACGCGCTGGCTTTTAAACGGTCCCATGGAGAATTGCCAAATTATGAATGGTACGATTATTCCAAAGACGTCCCGGACGTCATTTCCGGTGATAAGATCCGGATGGCGAATGCGCATGATGAACTGATCCTGTATGACCACGGGAAGATCGTCCAGAGCGTGTCATGGCCGCTTGAGGTACCATGCCGCGAGGGGCAGGTGCATTATCTTGAGCAGGGGGTATGGGACCGGCGACCGTTGTTGATCGGGCAGTCGCGGTTTTTGCCAAAAACGTTTAAAAACGTCACCATGACAGCATTTGTCTCGCCGGATTGCTCCAGTGAGGTGTTCTTACAGGCAGCCGCTTCAGCGCGACAGAACCTTTTTGCCAATGTCTATGAGTTCTCCAGCCCTGTGCTTGCCCGGGCACTCATCGATGCACGCCAGCGGGGTGTTGAGGTTTCAGTTCTTGTTGAAGGAGGCCCGGTGGGCGGTATCACCAAAGAAGAAAAGGCGCTTATCTGGACGGTAAACCAGAGCGGGATTCCGGTCTACCAGATGGCAACGGTTGGTGACCGGAAGGCACCCTACCGGTTCGACCACGCAAAATACGTTGTGATTGACGGTCAGGCGGTCGTCCTCTCCAGTGAAAACTTCAAGTCCAGCGGGTTTCCCCAAAAAGGGATGAGCGGGAACCGCGGATGGGGGGTCTATATCGAGGATGCTTTACTCGCGCAGTATTTCGAGGCAGTATATCGTTCTGATATCGGTCGAATCAACAGCGTGCCGGTTACCGGAACTTACGGGGCTCCTGAGTCCGCCACGTCCGTCCCGTACACCGTTGAATTCTCACCCCGGAGGTTTTCTGACACAACCGTCACTCCCGTCATTGCGCCCGATACCAGTTACCTGATCCTTGACCTCCTGAACAATGCGCAGGAAACGATCGATATCGAGCAGGCGTACATCACGAATGAAACCACCTTTACCCTGAACCCGTACCTTGGCGCTGCGATAAATGCATCCCGGCGCGGGGTGCATGTGAGAGTCCTGCTCGATGCCTATTGGTATAATGTGGAGGACGAGAAGGACAATGACGAAATGGTTGCGCTCATCAACCGGATCGCCGCCACCGAAGCGATCCCCCTTGAAGGACGGTGTGCTGATCTCGAATCAAACAATCTTGAAAAAATCCACAACAAAGGGGTTATTGTTGATAACCGGAGCGTGCTCGTCAGCAGCATCAACTGGAACAGCAATTCACCGAATTTCAACCGGGAAGCAGGGGTCATCATCGAAGACCGGGCGGTCGCGGGCTATTTTAAGGAAGTATTCGATGATGACTGGCAACCAGTCAGGCCACAAGGTGCAAAGAATCCGGATTATCTCAAGATCGCCGGGCTGATCGCAGTCATTCTTGGTATTGGTGTCATCTATGTATGGAGGCGACGGAGAATATGAGATACGAGGAGAATATGAGATACGAGCGGATGGTGAAGTCGTTGCATATCCTAAAAAACACAAAAACGGCAGCTAGATCTTGTTGAACTTTTTATGAGCGCATTTACAGACATCGCAGAGATTGATATCGCTTTCCCCCGTGTCCACGGCAAGAGCCCACCGGTCGATAATGGCGCTGATCTCTGAAGAGAACTGCACGTCACTGCCCCCCCGCTTTTTACTTACATACTGGGAAATAGCAGCCCGTGTTACACCAAGCCTTCTGGCTGCCTCGCTCTGGCTGAGCCCCCGCCCGATGACAAGACGGGATACCATCTCGGCACGCATGCCGGGGAGCATCTTTCGTACCAGCGTATCGCAGTGGATAAGCAGGCAGGGTTCTGTGTTCATGCGCAGACTTGGGGTGTTTCACGGGTTTGCTGTGGTCTGTTCTGGTAGATGATCTGCCGTGCATCGCGGAAGTTGAATTTCTCGATGATCATGTGCCGCTCCTTTAATTTTTTCAGGGCATAGCGCACCGTGCGGGGTGCCAGGTTGCTCTTTTTTACCAGATCCTTGTGCGTCATCGCACCGCCGGTATCCAGTATCTGGAGTACGGTTCTGGATGATGGTGGAAGGGTTGGTGTATACATGAGAGTAATGTTAACAGCGTTAACATATCAATCTATCGCTGATTTATAGGTCCGATAGCAAATGCTATTCATGTTCGGGCGCCAGGAGCGGATTGCATTCCTGCTCCTGATCGCTGTAGCCCTCGTTGTCATTGCCTCTCATTTGGTTCTGGATACCCTTGGAAAACGCCCGTTTACCTCCCCATTTACAAACAATTCTGCTGATGGCGAGCTGGTATATTTTTCCGGTACCATCAACCGTCTCAGTCTCACAAAAAGCGGAGGGCACCTCATTATCGATGTGAACAATATATCCATATTTATCAGCAACCAGATTGCAGCAGACCTGACCCTTCGCAAAGGGGAGAATGTCACGATCATTGGGATTGTCCAGACATATCGCGGAAACAAGGAAATTATTGTCCAGTCAACATCGGATATTTTGACAGTCCCGTGATGCATTAAAAAAAAATCCTCTCCCTCCCCAGGCACGGGTATTGCACGAGCTTTGTTCAAAACCTTTTTAGCCTGAACATGTAACATTAAGCCTATGAGACCTTTTATCCCTGTAATTGTAATTTTTGCTTTTATTGGCATCCTCTTCGCATGCGGATGTACCGGACCTGCCCCACAGACACCTGCCACGACACAGGTTTCGACCATTGCCACCACGGCGCCTCCAGTTCTTGCAACCACCCCTGCAGCATCAGGACGCGTCTTCATCGATGAACGGATCAACCTGCAGTCAGGGTACCAGACAACCTACCAGAAGTATAACTTTGCAGATTATGGATATACGTACCTCTACCCGAAGGATACCATCAGCATCTCAATCAGCGCCGACAAACCGGTAAACGTGCTCGTTATTGATAAGGCGGATGAGATTAAATTCCCTACTGTTGAACCGGAATATAACACGATCCTGAAAAAAGACCAGTGGGATTACAGCCCGCTTGTTCCGATATTCGGTCAGAGCAATGTATTAAGAAAGGATATGACCATCACCATCAAAGACAAGAGCACATATTTCCTGATCATCGACCCGCGGTTTAGCAGCGATCATGCAGGCTGGCACAGCTCAACACATGAAGAAGTCCATGTCGACGTGAAGGTTACGAAAATCTAATTTTTTACCAGATTTTAACCAAAATTACCTGGCTGCTGTGGATTTTCCCTTTTTAAAGGCATCGAGTGCCGTTGTTGCGGTATTCCGGACATCCTCGTCCTTGTCCTGCAGGAGTTCGCCCAGCGGTACGATCGCACGCTCATCACCGAGTCTTCCCAGAGCCCATGCCGCATTTTTCCGGACTGCGCTTTTTGGATCCTTAAGTGCCGTAACCAATGGTTCAACGGCACGCGGGTCCCCGAGTTTACCCAAAGCCCACCCAGCCCCGAGGCGCACCCATTTGCTTGGGGACTTCAGTGCACCGATCAGGGGCTCGACTGCACGCCGGTCACCGATCTTTCCAAGGGATTTTGCGGCAATCCACTGGACTTCCACAAAACGGTCATTCAGTGCAGCAATGAGCGGTTCCACCGCTGTTCCATCCCCGTGGTCCCCGAGCGCCTCTGCAGCTTTCCACCGGGTGTCAAGGTGTTCACTTTGTAATAATCCGATATATGCGTTCACCTGTTGTCTCTGGCGCTCCTTTACCTGCTCTGGGTCTTCTGGCTGCTCTGTTCCTGGTTCTACCATCCATCATCCCCGTCAGCCCTCAATTTGAGATGGAGTGTTATTAATCTTTCTTTGCGGACTTCAACAGTCAATAAAAAAAGTATCCGGCTGTCAGAGAAAGAACTAAAAAAATATTACGTTCATAAGGGCAGGATCTCAAGATGAACGGGAATGTTTTTTACCGAGTGGGTCAGTGCACCGATACTGATCATATCCACCCCAAGGGCAGCATACTGTACAATATTTTCTGCGTCAATGCCGCCAGAAATCTCGATAATGACACGTTCCCGCAGACCACTGCTCTTTAATGCATCAAGGGACTGTTGAACCTGTTCCGGGTTCATGTTGTCAAACATGATGATTTCGGATCCGGCGTGCGCAGCACGAACCGCATCCTCTGCAGATGTCACCTCCACTTCGATCGGGCAATACGCGGACCGTGTTTTTGCTCTTTTGATCGAATCATTGAGGCTGATTAATACCAGATGATTGTCTTTTATAAGGATACCGTCGCTGAGGTTCGACCGGTGGGGGTCCCCGCCGCCAAGAACGACCGCTTTTTTATCCAGTTCGCGCAGTCCCGGGCAGGTTTTTCGCGTTGCCGCCACCCTGCATGCCGGGTTTACGTTCTGCACCAGATCAGCAAACATCCGTGTCATTGTTGCTATCCCGCTCATCCGCCCGATGAGGTTGAGCGCCGTGCGTTCCACCAGCAGGATCTTCTTTGCATTTCCCTGCAGAGCCAGGAGGGTATCCCCGCGCTTGACAAAAGAACCATCAGAGACTGCCTGTCTGACGGTTACATTAAAATACTCAAAAAGGGAGGAAGCCTCCGCAAGCCCGGCGACGACTGCAGGCTGCTCGATGCTGATTATTGCACGGCAGTCGATGTCGGGAACGATCGTTTCCGATGTGAGATCCCCGAACGGGGCGTCTTCACGAATGAAGTTCAACAAATAATCAATCGAAACCATGGTGATTTTTCACATCGTATGTCGAGTTTAATCATGTGCCAACAACGATCGGGTCATCGAGATTTTTAAGAAGCGTAAGAATCGAGAGAGCCGCAAGGTAACTTGTTGCAGGATTATTGGGGCTTCGGACATTGGTCACCCGGATGAAGGTCTCCCCGAATTCACCCTCGGCTATTAATTCATGGACGTTGCGTTCGACCGCGGGGTCAACCCAGAGTTCCACGTCCACATCCCTTCCCGCTGCAAGGCTCATTGCCACCGAGACGTTCACGTTCTTTGGGAATGCTTTTATGCATTCATATGCCTTGCCGGAGAAGATAAGGCGGCGCTCCTTTGCTTCAATCCCAAGAGAGACAGGGCTTTTTATTGTCCGCAGGAGGAGTTTTGTGATCGTTGATATGCGTCCGACCTTAAGGTTGTCGAGCCCGAATATTGCGCCGCTGGGGATATAGATCCTGCGACCGTTCTTTCGGGCGGATTCCCGCAATTCATTGTTAAATGCCGGATCTGCAAGAGCACCGACGCTCATGATCACAATATCCCTGTTACTGGCGATGACGTCCCTTGCATAGAGTTTAACGGCGTTCACCGACGCTGCCTCAACCACAAGGTCAATTTCGTCGCTGATGAATGATTCAAAACGTTCATGCGCCCGTGCACCGGTGATCCCCTCAAGCTCCTGTGCTCTTTTGAAAACTTTATCAAAGAGGGCGACGATCCTGACTCCATCGGCCTGTTGGGCAATGATATGCCCGATATTTCCGCACCCGATCAGACCGATCTTGATCATCGTTAACAGGTTGTTGGTGGTATCTGTTAAGCATTGTGCTGGCAGATACATCTCTAAAAAAAATTGTCATTCTCAATGGCAGACTGGATATTGAAGATTATTATGGGTATACCGCATAGGTAAAAAAAATGTCCACCGTTTGTGAAGGATGAGGGTTAAGGTCAGCTATGGGAAAGACAGGTCTTGAACAGCTTATCAAAAAAAAGGTCTATATTGAAACCTACGGGTGCCGGTATAATGTTGGCGATACCGTAAAACTCATCGAAATCCTCAAACAGCAGGGTTGTTCCATCGTGCAATCGGAAGAATTCGCTGAGGCAGTGATCATCAATACCTGCACGGTTGTCGCACCGACAGAACGGCGGATGCTGAGACGGCTCTTTCATTTCCGGGGCAGGGACCTCTATGTGACCGGGTGCATGCCGATGGTACAGCAGGATGCAATCATGGCAGTGTGCACACCGACCATTATTCCTCCCCAATCAATACAGGCGCACTATCGTTCCACCGGTACGGTTTCACCCTGTTCTGCAGGTATTGTCCAGATTTCACAGGGCTGCAACGGGCAATGCACATATTGCATTACGAAAAAAGCCCGGGGCGGGCAGAAGAGTTTTCCGGCGCAGGAAATTGTTCATCAACTGCATGACCTTGTACACGCCGGTGCCGTGGAAATCCAGCTGACAGCACAGGATGTAAGCGCATGGGGGCGGGACAGGGGCACATCGTTGCCTGAGCTCCTGCACAGGATTGGAGATCAAAGGGGAAATTTTTATGTGCGGGTTGGCATGATGAACCCTGCAACGGTCATTGATATTCTTGATGATCTGGTCGAGGCATTTTCATGCGGCAATCTCTTTAAGTTCATTCATATCCCCGTTCAATCGGGTTCTGACCGCATCCTGCAGAAGATGGGCAGGCACTATACCACCGATGATTTTGAGCAGATTGTTGCCGCGTTCAGGAAAAAATTTTCAGATATCACGCTTGCAACCGACATGATTGTGGGATTTTGCGGTGAATCGGACGATGACTTCGCGCAATCGCTGGCGCTCATCGACAGGGTCCGCCCGAATAAGGTGAATATCACGCGATTTTCAAAGCGCCCATTCACTCCTGCCTTTTTTTTTAAAGAGGTACCGGGTGCAGTAAAAAAGGATCGTTCACGCATCATGAATGCCCGTGCTGAACAGATATACCATATCATCAATGCTCTGTATCTGGGCAGGGATGTGCCATTCATTGTCACGGAACGGATCAGGAAGGGATCGGTGATGGCGAGGACGCCATCGTATCTTGGCATCGTTCTTGGAGAAGATCTTCCTTTCGGTTTTGAAGGATCGGCGACAATCAAAAAAGAAAAAATGTATTTCTTTTCAGGTGAGCGCAGTAATCCCGGCACCCGTGCAAAACCCGTGGACACATAATCCTTACCAGCACCTCGTGCCGGGGGCAATTCCCACGCCAGAATTTTGTATACACCTATTTTAAAATCCCATGAATGCCTTTACAGTTCCTGGCAGGTGCGATCGATTGTTTCACGCATGCACGGAGTAGAAAACGGCTCTGTAGAAATGCTAAAAAAAAGCTATGACGCTCTTGGGGGCACCAGTCGTGCCTGTGGCAGGACTGATGGGAGAACCTTTTCCTGTGGAAAAGCTTGGACTTTTTACCTGCGCCCCCGCCGCTCGGGCAGCTCGAAAAATGTCTTTGAAACATTTTTCTTGAGTCCGCCCTGACATTTTTGTCACGGCAGAATTCTCCCCTATTGCGATAATCAGTCAGGACAGTTCTGCCAAAACATTCGCAACTCTCTTACTCAAATTTCTTCAAAATATGTAATAAAAATGAGGTTTTCTACAGAATGTGCTATATCGCTTTGCGACATAGATAGCTGATGAAAATACTGAAGGGATTTTCATACCAGCCGAAAAATCAATACTTATTCATATCCCCTGATCGTACTGACATGGGGTATCATTATCGTGGATGAGATTAAAGCCGGCTTTGAAAAAATCATGGAAAAAATTGCGGGACAACAGGAGAAAACCCGTGTGCTTTCTGAAAAAATCCGCAAGAACGATGCGGCGATCCTTGAACGGATGGCACAGTCAGTTATCCCCATCGTGAAATCAATCGGGCTTGCGATGCTTGAAAAGGGCAAACAGGACACCAAGGGGGAGATCTATAATGCCAGTTATTACCCAGAAAAGATGATTATTTTAGGAAAATCAGAACCATCCCCGTTCCGCCCGGATAACCCGGCAAAGAAGGTGACCGACCAGTTCTGCCTCCTCTCGGAAGATGGCAAATTTTTCGAGTTGATGTACAGCTCTGACGGGTTTTTAACCGATTCGTTTCTGAACCGCATCGATCCCAAGGCTGCCCTTGACATCTATGGCTATGACGTGATGTATATGCTCTATAAGGCGATGCACGATTATCTCGAAGAGGAAAAGGGGCTTGTGGATGCCCTTGAAAAGACTATCCTGTATGTATTCCCGCAGTAACATGGAGACCAGGCCCCCTACTTCTCTTATTTCCATTTGAACATCGGGAAAGCCGGTTTCAGGAGATTATCATCACTTTTCCCAAGCGCGGACAGGCCGAATGTCTGTGAATATTTTAATCCCTTTGAATTCTGGTAGCTTACCACGGCTTTAGCCTCGGTAAGCATCGCTGAAAGCGGGTATTCATGCCTTGCGTCAGCTGCAAGAGACGGGATATCAAATTCAATATTATGCGGGACGATCGAGACATGAATCAGCCGGGCATTATCATTCCCATGGTTGATGACAATGATGCCCTTTGCATCATCAGTTAAAGAAACACCGATTTCCGGCAGGAACCTCGCATCCTGCATGATAAAGAATGACATGCCAATGACAACAAGGATGACCGCTGCCATTCCACCACCATAGATGTCATGAAAGAAATAGAAATCAATGAAAAAAATGGCGGCACAGATCACAAACCCTGCCGTAAGGATGATTACCGATCGTGTGTCCATATCCAAAGGTTTGCGTTCCGTGACTATATCAAAAATACGGAATTATTAAAAATGGGATGGGCCCGATGAGATTCGAACTCATGACCTCCCGGTTATCAGCCGGGCGCACCACCGAGCTATGCTACGGGCCCTTTAAAAAATCACAAAATTTACCTTAATAAGTATTCCATTCGAGTTTTTATAGGTTGTGAATTTCGGATCGCGATCTCGGTAAATAAATAGTCATAGGTGTTTCAAGATAAGGTACAGGGAAGGATCTGGGATCATGGAACAATACTATCTTCTCGGTAATGAAGCGATCGCTCACGCATGTCTGGAATCGCCGGTGGATTTTGTGAGCGGATATCCCGGTACACCCTCGTCTGAGGTCATCGATGTACTCCGCTCGCACTCTGACCGGGCATACTATATCGAGTGGTCGGTGAACGAGAAAGTGGCACTGGAAAACGCCCTTGCCGCTGCATGGTGCGGGTTACGTGCACTCTGTACCATGAAGCATGTCGGGCTCAATGTGGCGTCTGACGCCCTGATGACGAGCGCCTATACCGGCGTGACCGGCGGGCTTGTGATCATGAGCGCGGATGACCCGTTCGCGCACAGTTCCCAGAATGAACAGGACAGCCGGTGTTATGCGCACTTCGCACGGGTGCCATGTCTTGACCCGTCAACTATCCAGGAAGCGCACAACATGATACGGGATGCGTTTGCGCTTTCAGAGGAGTTCGGGCTTCCGGTGATATTCCGTCCAACGACGCGGATCTGCCACTCGAAAGGCGACGTCGAGATGGGCGATATCGTACAATCCACGCGTAGAGGCGAGTTCAAGAAAGATCCCCGGCAGTATGTTGTCATCCCTGCGCACACCCGCATCCTCCATAAAAAACTAAACGAAAAACAGCCCGCGGTAAAAAAGCGGCTGGTTGAACTCGGGTATAACACCTGTACGCTGAAAGGTAAAAAAGCGGTGATCGCAAGCGGCATTGCTGCGTCCTACGTGCAGGAACTCCTCCCGGATACTATTTCGTTCATGAAGATCGGCGCTTATCCGATTGACGAAGCGTGGCTTTCTGGTTTTGTCCAAAAGCATGATATGGTGCTCGTTATTGAGGAGCTTGCCCCGGAAGTCGAGGAGCAGGTTTTGCAGGTCGCCGGTACCGCAAACGTCCTTGGCAAAAAGAACGGCTATGTGCCCTATGAAGGTGAACTTTCACCACAATCAGTTGCGGTTATTTTAACAAAAGCAGGCGTTCTTTCCGCCAACCCCTATCCTGCAGTAAGTCCGGTCCAGAACCTGCCCCCCCGCCCCCCGATCCTCTGCGCGGGGTGCCTGCACCGCGCTGCGTTCTACGCGATCAAACGGGTGTTCAAGGACGCAATCTACCCCAGCGATATCGGGTGCTACACGCTGGGACTCCAGCTCGGTGTTGTTGACACCACCATCTGCATGGGAGCGTCGATTACAGTGGCGAGCGGGATTGCTCATGCCGGTGAAACCCGCGATATCATCTGCACGGTCGGGGATTCCACGTTCCTGCATACCGGGATCCAGGGGCTGATGAACGCGGTCTACAACGGAGCGGACATCACGGTGGTAATCCTTGACAACAGGATTACGGCTATGACCGGACACCAGCCCAATCCCAATACCGGCGTCACTGCCTGCGGTATCGTGAGCCCCCCCGTCTCGCTCGATGCAATCTGCCGTGCCTGCGGCGTTGCTTTTGTCGAGACCGTCGATCCGTACGATATCACCGGCATGATGAATGTGCTCAGGGATGCGCAATCCCGCAAAGGGGTGAAGGTGATCATCGCAAAACAGCAGTGCGTGATATCGGCGAGGCGTGCTGGTGTGAAGCGGGGGAAGTACAGAGTGGATGCTGAAGTGTGCACGGGTTGTGGCATCTGCGTGCAGTTCGGGTGCCCTGCAATCGAGATGGAGGACGAGAAAGCACGGATAAATGAGCTGTGCAGCGGGTGTGGCGTGTGTGCGCAGCTCTGCCCATCGGGTGCAATGATGCGGGAGGGGAAGCGATGATGAAAAGTTTTGACATCCTGATCGTCGGGATCGGGGGGCAGGGGACTATCCTTGCCTCCAATATTCTCGGCGTGGCGTGCCTGCGGGAAAACAGGCACGTGAAGGGGGCTGAAACCCACGGGATGGCGCAGCGCGGCGGGTCGGTTGAGAGCCATATCAGGATTGGCGGGGAGTTCGGTCCGCTGATCGCCCCGGGACAGGCGGACCTCCTGATCTCCTTTGATCTTTTAGAAGCACTGCGGTATTCGCACTACCTGAGACAGGGCGGGACGATGGTAGTGAACCGCCACCTTGTTCTCCCGACATCGGTATATACGCAGAAGATGGAGGCTCCTACTGACGAGGGTATTGTCGCTGCGCTCAGCCAGTACCGGCTCTGCTTGCTCGATGCTGACCGGATCGCACAGGAGGCGGGGAGCCCGCTTTCCCAGAACGTCGTGATGCTGGGCGCCGCATCCCATGCGATGCCCCTGAAACCGGCGTCTCTGGTTGACGCGGTCAGACAGCTGGTGCCGCCAAAGACTGTTCCGATCAATGTGCGGGCGTTCGAGATGGGAAGGGAGGCAGGCGGAGCGTGTTCTTCATAGGCGTGTAAAAAAAACCCCGCCATTGATTAACAGGCAGGAAAAAACAAAAAACGCTGAGGGGGGGAATTGAACCCCCGAGGGGCAAATGCCCCACAGGCTTTCCAGGCCTGCGCCTTACCGCTAGACTACCTCAGCACAAAGGTATCCCAGTTCTTGGTCGGGATTTTTTTTAATGCTATCTTTTTGTATCGGCAGCATCCGTTTTTTTCATGCGGTCTTTTTTCCAGCCCTGTGCATAGGTGCCGGGTCTCATAAACACCGCCGTTGGTGCGATGACGAGCCCCGGTGCTCCAGGGGTAAATTCCGATGATGGGAGCAGCGCCGTACCGAGGCAGATAAATTCATTGTTGCGGGAAATGACTGCAACGGCATCGCCTTTTTTGAACGGGTCGCATGTTACAATCCCGACGCCCGCAAGCTGCGCACCGTGACAGATGGCATCGATTGCCGTGTTCCGGATAATTACCCGCGGGAGATCCGGCACAGCGGCGTCAACTGAAAGGATCATCGAACAGAGCGCCGCATCATCACCTGCGGCAGCACGTATGCAGGCATCCTTGAGGTCATGGAGTGTGTGCATCATATGCTCGTCAAAGGATCCCGACTTTGTGCGGCGCAGTTCCTGCATGTGCGCACCGATGCCCAGCGCGAGCCCTATGTGGTGGCAGAGCGAGCGGATGTATGTCCCTGCATCGCAGTGCACCCTGAACAGGACAAGCCGGTTATTGACGTCAAGGATCTCGATGCGATGGATGCTGCGGATGCGCAGGCTGCGTTTAACTGCACTCTTTCTTGGCGGGCGCTGGTAAATCCTACCCGTGAACTCCTGTGCGATCTGCTCCACCCGTTCCCGTGACACATCAGCATGAAGCCTCATCAGGCAGACATATTCCTTATCATGCTTTAAGAGGAGCGGGGCGAGGCGCACGGCGTTGCCGAGCATGACAAGCAGGACTCCTGAAACCTGCGGGTCAAGGGTCCCGGAATGCCCGGCCCGGCAGCCGAGCAATTCTTTAACCCATGCCGTGACCTGGTGGCTTGACGGACCCCGTGGTTTGTCGATGAGGATGATACCGGAACCATTCCACAGCGATGTATGCACCATGCCACCTTCTCCCTGTTACCTCAATGTCTTTCTTTTTCCAGGTACAGATTCAGTGCCGCCAGCGTGCCTTCGAGTGAACCATCACCTACAACAGCAGGTGATACACCCGCAGTTCGCATCACACCGGCAGTAACTTCGCCGATTGCCATGATCAGCTGATCGGGGTGCGGGGTCCATACCGCCTTGGAAAATGACATGGTGCTGGTGAAGAGTACGGCATCGGCATCTTTTATGGGGAGGACATAACCCGTCGGTTCGAGGGAATAGCACCTGAACTCATGCGCGATCCCTCCTGCAGCGACAATTGTTTCAAGCAGGACATTATTCGGGACATCTGCGCGGGGTATCCCGATATGTTTCCCCGTAATCCAGCTGCCAAGATACGGGACAAAGTCGCGTGAATAAAACCCGGGCAGCGTCTCGCAATCGATCTCAACGTGCTGGAGGGCTTTTGCGGTCTGCGGGCCGATCGCGATCACCCGCGGAAACCGGTTCAGGAGGGGTGCGATAATCTGGGCGGGCAGGGCACTGGTGAAAAAGAGGCAGTCGAATTCCCCGCGGTCAACTGCCTCAACAAATGCGGTCACGGCGCTCTGGTCCACGTGAGACCTGAGCGGGTGGACGCTGTAGCAGGTATGCCCATAGTGTGAACAGCGTGCGGGATCGCTGTCCTCCTTTCCCGCCAGCCGTGTGACCGCGATCTTCATGAGAAAATCATTGCCCCAACAGAATATGACTGTATGCATTCCGGTTCCTTTATCTTCCCCGTGCCTAACATCTTTTTTAATGATCGAGATTTTCGTGGGAACCCTGCTGGGTGTTGTGCTGGGTACCATAAGCGGCCTGCTCCCCGGTATCCACGCAAACACGCTGGCGGGAGTGCTGCTCAGTCTCGAGCTCGTCCTGCTCCCTGTTATCGGTCCGGGTGCACTCGCGGCAACCATGTTTGCAGCGCTCATCACCCACACGTTCGTTGACAGCATCCCCAGTACGTTTCTCGGAATTCCTGATGCCGACACCGCTCTCGCCGTGCTTCCCGCCCATGCCCTCTGCCTCGAGGGGAATGGCGAGGAGGCGGTGCGTATCGCAGCACTGGGGAGTGCGTGCGCCATGATCATCTCGGTACCGCTCTCTGTTGCCTGTTATTTTCTCCTCCCTGCCCTTCAACCGTTGTTTGACTGGGGGATCGGGCTGATCCTCATCGCGGTCATCGGGTATATGATCGTGACGAGCGAATCGCCAGGCTGGGCTCTTGCCCTGTTTGGTGTATCCGGCACCCTTGGAATTTTTACACTCCGCTATGGATTTCTCGGCTGGCACTCCATCGGTGGGGGGAACGCGCTTCTTATGCCCCTTCTTACCGGTTTGTTCGGGATTTCGGTCCTTCTGACGGCAGCGCAGGGAAAAATGCCGGTTCAGGTATTCTCCGGCATCTCAATGGATGAACGATCGGTGGCAAAAGGGTCACTGCTCGGGACCCTTGCCGGTGTCGCGGTGGGCTGGCTTCCCGGGCTTTCGAACGCGACAGCAAACGGTCTGCTTGCATCAGTTGTCGGTTACGAGAAGGATCGCCGCACCTACATCCTTGCGACCAGTGCCGCAAACACGGCAAACGCGTTTATCGGGCTTGCGGCACTCTTTGCCCTGTCGAGGATGCGCAACGGCGTGATGGTTGCACTCTCTGCGCTCACCCTGCCCCCGTTAAGTGCACTCTTTACGGTCGGTGTTCTTGCTGCATGTGCTGCGTATGCAATCACGGTGATGTTATCACGCTTCGCACACCGGCTTGGCGGAGTTGAGGGGAAGTGGCTGCATGGTACCGTGATTGCGTTTGTTGTTGCTGTCAGTCTTCTTTTGACCGGACCTTTCGGCGGGCTTGTCCTCCTGCTTGCCACGCTGATCGGGCTTGTCCCGTACCTTGTCAATGTCCCGAGGATGTACTGCATGGGTGCAGTCATGATCCCCGTGATGCTCTATTCATTCGGAATTGCATGGATCTGAGCACCTCCCGATTGTTTAATACGCCGCACTACGATTAGATCTTGATAATGCAGTCCTACTGGTTTGGTGATATGGCTGACGGAACGTGCCAGCCATGTACAGGGGATGCAGGCACTCTTGCAGACAGGGCCCGGTCACTTGAAACCAGCATGGACAAGTTCGCGCCGCCTGACTGGCAGGTGGCGGTGGCGTGTGGTGCATGCCGCGATCGGGCGGATTACCTCGCAAAACTGCGGGAAGTCTGTTTTCTTGTCGCCGAGCACAGGATCCGGGAGAAGTACAGCGGCAGGGATGTCGAGCTGCTCCAGATGACAAGGACGCTTGACGAACTGGACACTGTCATCAACCTGCTCACCGGGCGGATGGCAGAATGGTACCAGACCAGACACCCGGCGTTTTCCCGTAAATTCCGCAGGTTCGATGCACGGACGCTCGTAAGGACAATGTCCCGGCGCAGTGGCGGGGCGCTTGGCAGGGTGACAGGGGATATCGAGCGGTTGTCTGCCACAAGGACGGCGCTTGCGCGGGAGGTGTCGGCACGGGCGGAAGTGGTCATGCCGAACTGCAGTGCGCTTATCGGGGGGCTTGTCGCGGCACGGCTCCTCCTGCACGCCGGGGGGCTTGAGCCGCTCGCACGGTTACCGGGTAGTGCGATCCAGGTACTCGGTGCACGGGCGGCACTGTTCTCCCATCTCTGTGCACGCACACCTTGCCCCAAGCACGGGATCATCTTCCAGCACCGCCGTGTGCATAACGCCCCGCAGCAGGTGCGGGGAAAGGTCGCCCGCGTGCTTGCGGCCAAGCTCGCGATCGCTGCACGGCTTGATCTCTACCGCTGTGTCGCCGTCCCTGAGTTCATTGAACGGTCGCAGGCACGCATTGATGCCGCGGGGGTTGTGCCATGATCTGGATCGACGGGGTGCTCGTCTCGCGGGGGCTGGGGGGTGTCTATGGCGAGCGGATGCTTTCGAACGCCCGCATCTGGGACCCGTACCGGAGCAAACTATCGGCGCTCTATCACCAGAAGAAGGGCGTTGAGCTGGAACCGGATATGCGGGTGCTCTACCTTGGCGCCGCCCATGGGACCACCGTCTCTCACGTGGCTGATTATGTGGAGGTGGTGTATGCTGTCGAGATCGCGGCGCGACCGATGCAGGACCTGCTCGAAGTGGCGCGGCGCAGAACAAATGTTGTGCCGATCATGGCGGATGCAGCTCAGCCGGAACAGTATGCCCCGCTCGTTGAACCCGTTGACCTGGTTTACCAGGATGTGGCACAGCCTGACCAGGTGACCATTGCGCTCGCCAACTGCATTTTTCTGAAACCGGGCGGCACGCTCATTCTCATGTTCAAGACACGCAGTGTTGACACCCGCAAGGAACCCGGAATCGTGTTTTCTGATGCCGTGTCCCATCTCACCGGCGAAGGGAGAGTTGTGGTGAGAGACAGTACATGGCTTGCCCCCTATTATCGTGACCATGCAGCCATCATCTGCACAAAGAGCTGACCTTACCCTTACGTGTGATACCATCATGAGCGGGATTTTAAAAATTTCCTCCACTGGACCTCTCCCTCTTGTTGCGATCGTTGTTCTTGTCGCACTCCTCATTGTACTCATCCCCCTCTTGCTCCTCGGGCTGGTCGGTGCGGCATTCAGCAGGCTCGGGCTCTCGTGGACCGAGGCAGTCGCCGTGATTCTTTTGATGCTGTTAGGAAGTTTTGTCAATATCCCGCTCTGGACTGTCCAGCGGACGATGAAAAAGACGGCAGGAGAGAGACCTGCCGTTTTCGATGCATTCACCGGCGAGGCAATCCCTGACGAGCGGGCGATTACCCCCATTTCACTGAACCTTGGCGGCGCCGTGATCCCCGGTGCCGTTTCCGTCTATCTCCTCCTCCAGATGCACCATGTCATCGGGGAATCCGTCTATGTGCAGGCAGGGGTTGCACTTCTGATCGTGGCGGTCATTACGAAGATACTAACGACGGTGACCCCCGCGAGCGGTGTCAGGGCGCCCCTTCTTGTTCCCGCGGCATCTGCGCTGCTGTGCGGGGTGATCCTTACCGGAAGCACGGGGCTTGCGGCTGCTGTTGTTGCATTTGTGGCAGGGACGACAGGAACGCTCCTCGGTGCCGGTATTTTTACCATCCCCTCCCTCAAAACCACCGGCATCCCCTCGCTGTCCATCGGCGGGGCGGGGACGTTTGGTACTGTCTTCATCTGCGGGATCCTCGCAGCCCTGATTGCATAAAAAAAAGTTTTTCTCTCTCGAAATGATCCGAAAAAGGAAAATAGCCCGGAGCAGATTCGAACTGCTGTCGCGAGATCCAGAGTCTCGCATGATTGACCGCTACACTACCGGGCTGTGTGCCTTTTATTGTAGTTCCGCGACAGACACATAACTACGCGACAGACGCTCTGTCGCGGAACTACATCTGTCGCGTAGTTACAATCGTGCTGGAAATTAATTAAAGTGACGGTGACCGCGTGTAGTTACATGTCGATACTATATTATCGTCATGGAGTTACAGTATCGTCATGGAGTTTTGTAACTGTGCGACAGATGTAGTTCCGCGACAGAGTGTCTGTTGGGATATCCCTGAGATAGTAGATGTGCGGGACGAGCGAGATGTGGGTATAGCTGCCGCACGGCACTCCCAGCCGGCCGGCGATATGGTTCTGGAGCCGGACAAGGGCGTACATATTGGCGCCTGCTGCGGTGAGCATGTCATTGCTCCGGAAGACCACCCTCATGTGTAGTTTACATGACGATGATACAGTATCGTCATGGAGTTTTGTAACTGCGCGACAGATCGTCTGTTGCGGAACTACTGGGGAACCGTTCCGCAGGACGCACTGGACAAGCTGGAGGCACGGGCAGTCATCGAGCTGTTCATCGATGACCGGGTTCCACGTAATCGCAATCGCCCGCCGGCTTTCCGGGAACTTTTTGAGCTTATCCACGATGTAGGCGATCTGGTCCACATGCACCGGCTGACCTTCAGTGATGAGTCGTTCGCCCCAGTCAAAGAGGCGTCCGTGGTAGTCGTACTCGAACGACGCTTTTGACCCTTCGATCAGGTCGCGGGCATACTGGTCCACGAATTTTTGCTGGAACCGCGAGTGCGGGCTGGTCATCGGTGCTGCAAGCGGCGTATCAACCTGCATTGCTACCTCTTCAAACTCGATCGTCGCCTCGTCGTCCTCTGTCCGGAGCACCCACCCCTTCTCAAGGATCATTTTTACGACCAGTTCGTGCGCCCGCCCGATGGAAGGTGCCCGGATCACTCTCATGCATAACTGTTGGCTATTGGCGATAATACAGTATCGTCATGGCGTTTTGTAACTGCGCGACAGATGTAGTTCCCCAACAGAGCGTCTGTTGGGTAGTTACACGTCTGTCGCGGAACTATTGTAACTACACGACAGATCGTCTGTCGCGGAACAACATGGGCACCGGGATGCATGTACCTCTAATGAAATCATATGGGTGCACAACCAGTATAGATCAATTCTACACCATCCATGCACATGCACCCAGCCCCAAAAAAATCCGATGCACACAAATATACATTAAAATACTAATACTGTGCGCGTACCATAGTACAGGTACACCATATACTTAGATAGTAAAAATTGCAGGGGGGTCGCATTTTTGCAGAGCGTTAAACGAATTAAAATGCCAGAATCTGAAAAAACGCCCCATATCTTCGTCCAATTACCCAAAAAAAACAACCACAAAGGATATATCAGCTCTTTTACCAATATTGATTCATATTCCGTTTAAAACGGAGTATCGGGCTCGTAGAACTATTATTCGGCAGATGTCGAATACCAGGTTCGCGGCTTGTGAATGTATGATGGAATGAAATTTGGAGGAAAAGAAAGAATGACTAAGCGATTGACCATAACACTGGTCGCCCTCGCTCTGTTCGTGCTGCTTGCTGTCTTACCAGTATCTGCAGTACGTCCGAACGGAACGGTTATCGAAGCGGGTGCCCAAGTGTACATTGGAGAAGAAGGGCTCAACATTACCCATGCCCTCAACCTTGTCGGGAGTGCACTAACACTCGACGAGCTACCAACCTACACCAGATTGGGCTGGTGGGCATCGGCAGCGGATATTACCATTACCCCGCCCTCAAGGATTGTCGACACGCTCAACCGGAATAACAACTTCATGGTTACCCCGGCTGAATTCGTCGGCTATACCGGCAACTGGTACCTGCTTGGCGCCGGTAACATAATCATATCTCCATTAGCTGTGATTACGGTCCAGGACCCCACCCTTGATATCAGGGTCTGGGACTTCGGGCAGGCCACGGATGTGACCGGCAAATCGGTACCGCAGGGATCACGACTTGGGTTCCGCATTGACACCAACATGGCCGGAGCACTTGACACTTCGTTAGCTCTTTCAGGTCTCCGGATGAGGAACAACGTCATTGACTTGACCAACGTTTACATCTATGGCGCCCCCGCAACGGGTATCGCCGGTACCAACATGGCTACAGGCAGCGTTGATGGCGTCTGGAGCAACGCCACGGCACCTGCTCCGGAAAATGTGGTTGTTACCTATACCAACTACACTTCACTAGGTTTCTTGACGACTTGGAGTACCCCCTACACGGACACAAAGTTCAGCCAAGTGTGTTATTATTGTGCAACCTATAGTACTGCATCTGTTACGAATTACAACAACTTCACCGTAGATGCACTCTATTCAGCACCAGGATGCGCGCCGCTAGGTGTACCGATCACTGGATTGGTACTTTATCCGGCCGCGGGTTACAACGAAGTTCCCAACCCTGATGCAAAGGATGGCTTCATCACCATCAAGGTCAAGCCCGAATCCGGCACAACGCTCCAGTACCTGTACAACGACTCGGCCATTACCGGCAACGCCGGCCCGAACTACCTCTTAAAGCAGTTCGTCAACACCCAGCCGTTCTTCTGGGGTTCTGACACACCGGCAGCGATAGGCTACTTCAGGTGGGCAACCGCGGCCATTGACACAACCGGTCAGTATGCATACCCGGCAGGCACCTACACGGTCACTGCAGAGTCCGCACTGAACAAGATGAAGGACAACTACAAGAACGCGGGCGCAGATTACACCGGCAAGACGGTCACGGAAGCACGGACTGTTACGCTCGTCTCTGACACCGTGAAGATTGTGACAAACAAGGACTCCGTTGTCCGCAGCAAGCCGTTCTCGGTCACGGTCACTGGCAGGCCAAGCACCGACTACTGGGTCTGGGTCAAGAACACCCGGTCAATGACTGGTGGTTATGACGACCAGGCGCCGTTGGTCACCCTGTACCAGGAGAAGGTCTTCACGGATCTCGATGTCCCCGGTGGCGTTGTTGTCCATACTAACGGTCAATTCTACCCAGAGAACAGGAATTATCTCGTCTGGGAGGATGTTTCACAGTATCTTAATGCAACCAGACACTATGCCAAGATCACCACGTCCACCTCAGGCACACGGACCATCGAGTTCGAGACCACCAACTGGACCAAGGCACAGACCTACACGATCCGTGTCGAGCGCAAGGATGGTGACGAGTACAAATCCGACGAGGTTGACGTAAAGGTCGAGAAGGGCGCGGTCACGATCACCGCAGCCGGCGACCAGAGCTACTATCTTGGCGAGGAGATCAAGTTCTCCGGTACGAACACCGAGTCCTACTGGACCTACCTGTTCATTGTCGGACCCAACCTGTGGGAGTATGGTGCAAACATCAGGACGGATGACCCGCGCAACAACCGGGTAATCGACCAGAATGAG
>JAPKXY010000059.1 GCA_026394605.1 Methanoregula sp. | reverse complement strand
CTTTGTAATCTATAAGCAAGTAGTCAATATGTTAGGCGGAAGATGCGTCTTTGTTGATAGTTACCCCGATTTTAAGCTGCCTGTCGAGAAGATAGCAGGGGGGATAACAGCCAAAACGAAGATGATTATTGTCAATTCGCCCTGCAATCCGACCGGCATAGTATACTCAGAACAGGACATAAGGGCGTTAGCACAAATAGCGGCGGAGAAAGATATACTGGTTATAAGCGATGAAATATATGAGAAATTCTGCTATGACGGAAGGTGCTCAAGCGTAGCAGATTGCTATGAGAAGACACTTTTGCTGCGGGGTTTCGGCAAGAGTTATGCGATGACGGGCTGGCGGCTGGGGTATCTCGCTGCATCCCCGGAGATCGTGGGACAGTGCCTGAAGGTTCACCAGTACTGCCAGGCGTGCGCAACATCGATCTCCCAGTATGCGGCTCTCGCGGCCTATACCGGTGACCAGCGTCCGGTGATGATGATGCGTGACGAGTACCTGGCACGCCGCGATCTCCTGTACCGCGCGTTGTCCGATATGGGTTTTGTATTCCCAAAGCCGGAAGGTGCGTTCTATGCCTTTGTGCCGATGAAACCTTCTTTAGCCAACCGGATCATCGAACGGGGGGTTATTATCGTTCCCGGAACGGCGTTTGGAGTGAACGCTCCGGATTATGCACGGCTGACCTATTCGACATCGCGGGATAATCTGAAGCGAGCCCTTGATAGGATTCGGGATGCA
The DNA here is from genome assembly GCA_026394605.1 of Methanoregula sp. Lineage (GTDB taxonomy): Archaea > Halobacteriota > Methanomicrobia > Methanomicrobiales > Methanospirillaceae > MVRE01. Next base: position 49,528 of record JAPKXY010000059.1, on the reverse strand, counting down.
ATGAGGTAAATGACATGACAAAGGAACTCTTGAAAAAACTCTCAAATGCGCATGGCGTCTCCGGCAGTGAAGGAAGTGTGTATTCTGTTGTCAAAAAGGAACTCAGAGGGCACGTTGATGAAATCCACGAAGACACGATGGGCAACCTGATTGCGGTTAAAAAGGGGAATAAATTCAAGGTCATGATCGCCGCCCATATGGACGAGATCGGGCTCATGGTAAAATATATCGATGAAAAAGGTTTCCTGCGGTTCGCCGCGCTTGGAGGATGGTATGCACCAACGCTGTACAACCAGCGGGTCGTCCTTCAAGGGACAAAAGGTACCTGCTATGGTGTCATTGGTGGCAAACCCCCGCACATGATGGATGACGAGGAACGAAAAAAGGGAGTAAAAGTCGATGACATGTTCATCGATGTCGGGGCATGCAACCGCGACGATGTGGAAAAACTCGGTATCGAAGTCGGCACACCTGTAACCATTGACCGGGAGTTCACTGAGCTTGCCAATGACCGGGTGACCGGGAAGGCGTTTGACAACCGGGCAGGGGTCGCCCTGCTCATTAAAACGTTACAACAGGTTGATTCACCCTTTACCATCTACGGGGTGTTCACGGTACAGGAAGAGGTGGGTTTGAAAGGTGCACGTACCAGTGCCTATATGATCGATCCGGACTGCGCAATCGCTACTGATGTGACGATTCCCGGCGACCACCCTGGCATTGAGATGAAGGACGCGGCTGTGGAAATGGGCAAAGGCCCGGTAATCACCCTTGTCGATTCCAGCGGACGCGGGCTGATTGCACACCGCAAGATTGTAAAATGGCTCAAGGATACGGCTGATAAACATTCGATTTCAGTACAGATGGAGGTTGGGACAGGCGGCACAACTGATGCGACTGCTATTCACCTGACAAAAGGCGGGATCCCGAGCACCACCATCAGCATCCCTTCGCGGTATATCCATTCTCCTGTTGAGGTGCTCGATATCAATGATATCGAGACAGGCGTTGAACTGCTCATTTCGGCGTTAAGGGTGAAGCCAAATCTTTAAGATAAAATCAATACCTTGATCTTTTTTTACTTTGTAAAAAAAAGGACGCCCCGGCCGGGACTTGAACCCGGGTCAAAAGCTCCGCAGGCTTCTAGGATGTCCACTACCCCACCGGGACACGGAAATATAATGTTGCCTGCTTTATTCAGAATGCCCGCATCGCTTAAATAACTCACCGTGTAGGAAAAACAATCCTTTTTATGAATGAACGCATTGGTTACTAAAAGTAAAAATTAAAAAAAGTAATTACGTGTTAAAATTTCCTGCCTTGATAACTGATACATTCACCATCGCAGTGATTTGATTGCCAGCCAGATCTATTTTCACTATTCCAGGTTGATTTACCTTCATAATTCTCGGTACATCTTGTCCAGTGTCAACAGAATATTGTTTATAAGTACCAAATCCGTCCTTAATTATAACCCTTTCAGAATTTTTATCCCTGACAGTAATCTCAAACCATGCATAGGGGCTGTAATAATCATATGTAACGGTTATGTCTTCTTTGGTTCCAGACCTGCCCGATATTACCTTTGTCCCGGTAACGTTTACAGGGGTCACAACAAAGGTAATAATCATGGGTGGTTTTGTGAGATTAAATGAGAATGCGGTTCCGTTCCAGCCATAGGACTGTGTTGTACTATAAATCTGCACATACTCATCGAGAGCCGGGGGTGTTGGGGGCATCGTAACATGTTGCGACGATTGTATTGTGCTTGTACCATAGGGGATCTCAATCGTCACATATTGTGGGGTTGGGGTATTCTGTCCGACAGTTTGCACTGTCGATACCCCGCCACCCGTTGATGATGATGTTCCTGTGCCTGCTTTTGGGGGAGCTACACACCCGGTAATAATGATAGAAAAGATAACCAAAAAGACAAACAGGTTACGCGTTAAGGTTTTCATTACACGTTATTGAGAAACCATATATTTAATTCTTATTTACGATCCATCACATCTCCTATACCAAAACTCATCCAATTGAGGTCATCCAGTTGAATCCGAGGAATCAACCGGCCTGACCAAACCAGGATCGTGGTATTTTTATACGGGAGCAAATACCCTTTCAACCATCATGTCCTATATATGACGAATACCCACTAATATAATGTCAAGGATGATTTCGGTAAACAGGCAATTCATCATTCTGGTAGCTCTTTGTCTCTTTATGATCAATCCTGTGGTGGCAGGGACTTATTATATGGCGGGCACTCCTAAGCTTTCCGCATATATATCAGACACGAATGAATTCTCACCAGGTACGGATGCGACGCTGACAATTGTAATCGAGAACAGCGGATTGAACGAATTCAAATTTAACCAGTCAAGCATTCTTGAACGTGACGATCTCCCCAATACTGCAAAACTCCTTGTTGTATCTCTCCTTTCAGGAGATTCTCCGCTTATCATCAAATCCGACCCCCAGATGGTCGGGGATCTGAAAGGAGGAAGTACTGTTAAAAGCATGTTTATTACAAGAATCAATTCCGACGCCCCGGCAGGAACCTACAATCTCCCCTTGAACCTCAAATATACATACCTCGCCCAAGTGGAGCAGTATGGTGTTGACACCGTCCGGTACTATTACAAGGAAAAGGATGAGATCCTAACCGTCCCCGTCAAAATCAAATCAGAAATCTCCATTGATGTGCTCTCTGCAGAGCCAGAACATTTGAATGTGGGTACGGAAGGGTACCTGAACCTGAAAATTAAAAACACCGGTTCTGAAGATGGGAAAAAAGCGATTGTAAAAATCACAAGGAACGGCGAGAGTCCCATTCTCCCAACCGACAGCAGCGTGTATATCGGGGAGTTCCCAGCAGGTTCGACTGTTTCGTGCCGGTACAAGGTCTTGGTTGCCACCGGTGCAGAGCGTTCCACCTATCCGGTTGATGTCACCGTTGTGTATGAAAACAATGACGGCGACACAGTAAGTTCGCGCAGTGACACGGTCGGTGTACCGGTTGGCGGGAAGATCGACTTTGAGATCATATCCCAGCCGATGGAAATTTTTCCCGGCACAAAGAAGGTGATTACGGTTGCGTACAAAAATACCGGTGACAGCACCGTGTACAGCGCACAGGGAAGGATCAGTGCGGTTGACCCGTTTACCAGCAATGACGATATTGCCTACCTTGGAGACATCAGGTCAGGTGAATCTGTCATCGCCTCGTATGAGATCACTGTTGCCAAGGATGCAACTATCAAGGAATATGGTCTTGACTCTGAAATCCGGTACCGGGATGCGCTCGACAACACCTACATATCGGACATCATGAAGGTACGGGTGAACGTGATTGCGCAAAGCGGCATATCCACAATCCTTTCAAACCCGATCATGATGATCATCATCATTGCAGCAATCATAGGCGTCGGCTTTGGTATCTATAAATACCGGCGCAGAGGCAATTAAACAACAGATCGTTTTTCCGGTAACGTCTCTCTTTTTACCCTTTATTGCCTCCAACGCACGAATCACAGTGCTTTATTCTGAAATGGTATGGAAGAGTTCCCGAAGGAAACAAACTATAAATATGAACGTGCCAACATAATTAACTAAAAAAAAATTTCGTTAAGACAATTAAATTTGTGAAGTGATCCGATGCATATCATGGAAGGTTTCTTACCCTGGCAATGGTGCCTTCTCTGGTGGATCGTTGCGCTGCCCTGCCTCATCTTCGGCATATACCGGTTAAAAAAAGTGCTGGGCACTGACCCTGAAGCCCTGCCACTGCTTGGCGTGACGGGGGGATTTATTTTCATCCTGTCATCCTTAAAACTCCCCTCAGTCACCGGGAGTTGTTCCCACCCGACCGGGACCGGGCTCTCGGCAGTATCGTTCGGACCCTGGATCACTGCTGTCGTTTGTGCGATTGTCCTTTTATTCCAGAGCCTGTTTCTTGCCCATGGTGGCCTTTCTGTGCTCGGTGCAAACATAGTCTCGATGGGTATTGTCGGACCGTTCTTTGGTTATGCGATATACCAGGCGCTCCGTAACACTTCGGTGAACCTGTATATCACGGTCTTTCTTGCAACCGCCTTATCAGATATGTTTACCTATGTGACAACCTCGCTTGAACTGGCTCTCGCATACCCGGCAGAGATTGGCGGTATCGGAAGTTCATTTATCCTGTTCATGGGGATATTTGCAGTAACTCAGGTCCCCCTTGCCATTGTCGAAGGAATCGTCCTTGCACTCGTATTCAAATACATCATTACGCTCAAACCGGATATCCTTATCCGGTTGAAAATATTCTCTGAGGAAAAGATCAATGCAACCCGGAGTGATGCATAATGGTGCATAAATATACGTTGGAAATTCTTTCCGTGATTGCCATCATAGCATTCTGTGTGCTATTCCTGTATACAAGTTCGACCATGAGCGGTGCAGAATTTTCTGGTTCTGATACCGTCGGGTCGGGACTTATAGCAGAACTTTCTGGTATACCGGAAGAAAATTTCTCTCCCTTGATCCCCCAGTGGGTACCTCCGAGCGGGGAGATTGAAGCCTGCCTGTTTGCCCTTCAGGCAGCCGTTGGCGGGATTTTTGTAGGTGGCGTATTTGGGTACTGGATAGGGCAGAAAAAGAATGCATAAACGACACAACGAGAGATTACTGATCCATGTTTGAGGAATTTCTGGAAGATATTGCCCAGAAGAACGGACTGCGTGGGGTTAACACGTACCTAAAACTAGCGACCGGGCTGGGGGCTATCATTCTCTGCCTCCTCTCCACAAGTTATTTTTCCCCTCTCTTTATTGCCCTGATACTCACGGGCTCGATCCTTGTCCTTGCACGGGTGGATGCAAAAACCTATGCCGGGCTCTTTATTGTTCCGTTTTGGTTTGCCCTGTTCAGTGTTGCCGGTATTATTCTTGTATCAGGCGGACAGGAGGTATTCTGGCGATGGGATCCTTTTTCCTGGCTCTCGTTATCCATCACACGGGAGAGCATAAATTTCGGATTTCTGGTTTTCTGCCGGGTTATGGGAGGAATGTCTGCGATGTGTTTTATTGCCCTGACCACTCCTATGACTGATATTTTCATTGTGCTGCGCCAGTGCAGGATTCCTGAGGTCGTCATTGATCTTGCTATGATCATTTACCGGACCATCTTCATCATTGTTGATCAGGTAAAACAGATCTATAACGCACAGGTGATGCGTCTGGGATATTCAACATTCCTGGAATCGATTCATTCCTTTGCATCCATGTGCGGGGCTGTATTCATAGCGAGCTGGGATGCTGGGGAAGACCTGATCAGGGCCATGAACGCACGATGTTATGACGGGAAATTTGCGCTGCTGGGTGAGACCAGGCCGGTGGAGTATTTACCATTGTTTGCGGTAATGGTGTTTTTATCCCTCTCATCGCTGGTCGTGATCCTCTCAAAAGATATGACAATTATATAGGAAACAGAGCATGAGCAGCATCATACTCGAAGCGCGGGATATCCGCTACCGGTACCCGCGCAGCATGGAAGCAATCCGGGGGATCAGTTTTCATATACGGAAAGGGGAAAAAATTGCCCTTGTCGGGCCTAATGGTGCAGGAAAATCAACCCTCCTGATGATGTTCAATGGCATGATCCGCCCCGACACCGGGATCATCCTCTTTGACAACCAGCCTGTCCGGTATGATACTGCGTCGTTGCGCACCCTGCGCAAACGTGTGGGGTTTGTGCTTCAGAACCCGGATCGCCAGATCATCGCCCCAACCGTATACCAGGACGTGGCATTCGGTCCGACCAATCTTGGCTACCCTGAAACTGAAGTGAGAGAAGCGGTTACATTGGCGCTCCGGCATGTCGGGCTGGAAGGGTTTGAGCGCCGTCCGCCCCACCAGCTCTCCGGGGGGGAGAAGAAACGGGTGGCAATTGCCGGGGTTCTTGCTATGGATCCTGATGTGCTGGTATTTGATGAACCGACGGGCGGTCTTGATCCCTCAGGATCGGAAGATATCATGGAGCTTCTGGATGAACTGAATCTTGAGGGAAAAACCGTGATCATATCCACCCATGATGTTGAACTTGCCTACCCGTGGGCTGACCGTGCCATTCTGCTGCTTGCGGGAACAATTCTCCGTGAAGACGTTCCTGAAGTGGCATTCGGCAACCCTGAATTCGTGCGCACGGCACACCTTTCACTCCCCACCCTGCTTGAACTGTACATCGAGCTGCAGAAACGCGGGTTTCCCCTGCCGGAAAAAAAACCCTTAACTGTGCTGGACATGATGCATATCATCGAACCATTGTTCCAGACAACCTGCTGCCATACCGGCACGGGTACAATAACGGTCTGCAATGTTGACAAGGACAGACAGGAATTATTGTCAGCATGGCTTTTGGCAAGGCCAAAAATACCGGTGGGTGCAATGGGAACGCGTGCAAAGCAGTGTGCGTCCAATGAACATATCCCGCTTGATTTCACCTATGGTGTTATCGACAAATGTATTCTTAAGGCCCTTTTAGGGGAAGATACCCTGATCCTGACAACAGAGAGCATGGTTGAGCGCGTATACACGCGGGTTGATGCCTATGTCACAGAGAGCGGCATCCACATCACGGTGAACCCGCTTGCACCCGGAACAGGCCGGGCAAAGAAGGAATCCGGGCGGCAACCATGACTTCGGTACCACGCATTGTCATCGCAGGGACCCATAGCGGGTGCGGCAAGACAACCGTCGCAACTGGGCTGATGGCAGCACTCGTTGCACGGGGGTTGTGTGTCCAGCCCTTCAAGGTCGGTCCTGATTTTATCGACCCTTCGCACCATACCAGGATCTGCAGCCGCACATCCCGGAACCTTGATGCATTCATGATGGGAGAAGACGGCGTCCGCGATACATTCCTGCGAGCCTGTGACGGGGCGGATATCGCGGTGATCGAAGGTGTCATGGGCATGTATGACGGGATTGACGGAACCGCCTGTGCCAGCACTGCCCATATAGCAAAGCTCCTTGATGCACCGGTCATCCTTGTTGTTGACGCACGGGGGATGTCGCGGAGCGCACAGGCACTCATCAATGGATTCAGGGCGTATGATCCGGACATCCGTATTGCCGGTGTGATATTTAACCGGATCGGGAGTGAGCGACACCGGCAGATGATCGGGAACTCCCGCATGGTGCCGTCCTTTGGGTGGATCCCGCGTCATGATGACCTGGCGATCACAAGCCGGCACCTCGGTCTTAAGATGGCGCATGAAACGGCTGTGACTGAAGAGTTTGGCAACATTATCGCACAACACTGCGATCTCGATGCAGTTATTTCTGCTGCACAGGATATACCGATTATCGAAGCAATACAATCAAAGGCGATGAAACGCAAGGTTCGTGCGACAATCGGTGTTGCATGGGATGCGGCATTCTGCTTTTATTACCAGGATAATCTTGACCAGCTCCGTTCGGCAGGGGCAGAGCTCGTCTTTTTCTCCCCTCTTTCCGATCGCCTTCCCGATATTGCAGGGATCTATCTTGGTGGCGGGTATCCTGAATTGCATCTTGAGGGCCTGGAAACTTCTGCCTGCAATGCTGATATCAGACAGGCAATCGATGGGGGCATGCCGGTCTATGGAGAGTGTGGGGGTCTCATGTATCTTACAAAAGAGGTTACGACAGATCGCTCCTATCGGTTATGCGGAGTGCTTCCCGCCATAACCGAGATGACAGAAAAAGTCCAGGCGCTTGGGTATGTACAAGGGCAGAGCAACGCACGATCAGCGTATCTTCCATCCAACCTCCCCATGGTAGGACATGAATTCCACTATTCCAGGGTTGTACCGTACTATGATGCACGCTATGCGTTCCGGTTGAGCCGGGGGAAAGGGATCGAAAACGGGCAGGACGGTTTGATCCTCAATAATGCAATCGGGACCTATACCCATGCGTATTTTTCAGAAAGATTCGCAACAGCATTTGTTACGCAGGCAGTAAAATATAATAAGACCTAAAAAAACCTTTTTTTGACTTAATCGGCAATCTGCCTGCTGTCTTAGAGAAAGACGATACATTGCTGCTGAAACCTGACGCACCATGAACAGCTTCTTTCATGTCGCAGTTTAATAATGCTGAATACGTACATATCGAGTACGAGTCTGGCATGTGAAGGTGTACTATGCGCAGTGACGAAATTAAATCCGGATACCAGCGGGCTCCCAACCGTTCGCTCCTGCGATCCCTCGGGGTCACTGAGCGGGAGATGGACCTCCCGTTCATCGGAATTGCAAATGCCTACAATACCATCGTTCCGGGGCATGTCCACCTGCGGCAGCTGGCAGAAAAAGTCCGTGAAGGGATTGCAGCGGCAGGTGGTGTACCGTTTGAGTTTGGCACCATCGGTATCTGTGACGGCATTGCCATGGGGCACGAAGGGATGCGATCATCGCTCCCGTCCCGGGAGAACATTGCCGATTCCATCGAGCTGATGGTAGACGCCCACCGGTTTGACGGTCTCGTATGCATCGGCACCTGCGACAAGATCGTGCCTGGCATGCTGATGGCGGCGGCACGCTGCAACATTCCGACGGTTGTCCTCACCGGCGGCGCAATGCTCTCCGGCTACCATGAGGGAAAAGAACTGTCTCTCATCGATGTCTTTGAGGGGGTCGGGAAGGTTGCTGCCGGTACGATGAGCGAAGCGGAATTGTGCGAACTGGAGTGCTGCGCGATGCCTGGCTGCGGAAGCTGCCAGGGACTGTATACTGCCAATACGATGGCATGCATGACCGAAGCGATGGGGATGTCGCTTCCTGGCTGTGCGGCAATTCCCGCGGTTGATGCGGCTAAACTCCGCATTGCCCGGGAGACCGGGGAGGCCATCCTTCCGCTTGTGAACAGGAAGATCACACCGAAAAAAATCATCACAAAAAAGAGCCTCAGGAACGCGATCCGTGTGGATATGGCGCTGGGGGGTTCCACCAATACGATATTACACCTCTTGGCAATTGCTTCGGAAGCAGGCATCGCTCTTACGCTCGATGACTTTAACGACCTTGCGGAACAGGTCCCGCATATCTGCGATATGCAGCCATCTGGTCTGCACTCGATGCAGACACTGTACCGGGCAGGTGGCATACCTGCCGTGTTCAGGCAGCTCGGAAAAATTCTTGATGACTGCCCAACAGTATCCGGCAGGACAACGCTCAGGATAGCGCGGGACGCTACTGTCAGGGATGAAACGGTAATCCGGAGCACTGCGTCACCGGTTCATGAAGCGGGCGGTCTCAAGGTCCTGAAAGGCTCACTCGCCCCTGATGGAGCCGTCGTGAAATGTGCGGCGGTGCCCCGGGCGATGTGGCGGCACAAAGGACCGGCACGGGTCTATGACGGTGAACAACCGGCGATGAAAGCAATTCTTGCCCGCGAGATAAAAGAGGGCGATGTGATTGTTATCCGGTATGAAGGACCACGGGGCGGGCCCGGTATGCCCGAGATGCTCTCGCCAACATCTGCGCTGGTGGGGCTCGGATACACAAAGGTCGTGCTGGTGACGGACGGCCGGTTCTCCGGCGGGACACGCGGCCCCTGCATCGGGCATGTTGCACCGGAAGCGGCGGTAGGAGGACCAATTGCGTTTGTGCAGGATGGTGATCAGATTGAAGTCGATCTGTTTTTGAAAAAAATCGATCTTTGTGTTGATACAAAAACTTTGCAGAAACGAAAAAAAATCTGGAAACCTCTTCATAAATCGCTCAAAGGTGCACTTGCACGGTATGCAAAGACGGTTGAGCAGGCAAATCTCGGCGCTGTGCAGACGTAAGGAGTAGGGCAGATACCGTGGTGCGTTAAAAATTCCAAGGGCAAGCAGGAAAAATTTTTATATTTTTTCGTCTGTGAGCGATTTTGTGTAAGCGGGCTGGACTGGTTCAGGAATTTCTCCGCAATCATACACAAGCGACGCATACCTGCTCCCAAAGATGATAAATGGCGGATATAGGAAGAACCAGATGACAAGCCCGATGATGGGGATCATCATGACTATGTTCATTAAAAACCCGTACACCATGCTTACCGCACCAATGATAATCAGGGCGAGCAGGTAGTTGATCCAGCCTATTTTTCTGATTGTGCCAAGAATTGCTAAGAAATTGAACCCTTCGGCAATCGATCCGGTACGGGCAAACCTGATGGCTCCGATAAATGAGAAGATACCGATGATGATTGCAAGGATAACTGCAACAATGATCAGGATAAGCATAGTCCCGATCGCAGGGAGGATCTCGGGGTGGGCGGCAAAAAACGCCTCCGCCTGCGTATCGGTCATTCCCGCGGCATTTGGTGTAAACAGCCCCGCGGAGACGAGCGCCGAGAAGAACGGCAGGAACGCGATGATGAAAAGCAGGATCACGGGTACCGCGTACAAAAGTTCAATAATGAAAATCTTCAGCCCGTCAACAAACATGCTGCCCCACTGCTCCAGCTCCGGGGCTGGTTTGTCATCACGGTAAATCCGCACGGTGTAACCGAGAATGAACGGAAAGATGATCATGCTGACGAGCAGCAGGAACCATCGTTTCCATTTTCCCCAGACGGCTTCCTGTGCATATGAGAACGAGTCGGAAAGCATTGTTCCATACTCCATACCTGTCACCATGTTTTCATAGGTGATATCCAGGGATAATAAGTATCACCCCTGCTTCGTTATCCGGTAAAAAAGGGAACTATTTGATCGGGTTATGCGCCTGCACTGTCATAGATCTGACAGAAATACCGCCCGGCAAAGATTGCGAATGGGGCGATCAGGCAGAGGTAAATGATCCATCCGAGGATCGGGATCATCATCAGGATAGTCATGACGATACCGAAAATCACAGTGACAATCATGTAAACAATGAGAGCGATGATGTAGGGGACCCATCCAATCTTCCCGATCGTTGCAAGGATTGCTTTGAAATTGAAGGCTTCCCCGATGCTGCCGGTGCGTGCAAACCGCACGACGCCGATAAGTTCAAAGAGTGCGATGATGATTGCAAGGATGACAACGACAACAACTCCGACCAACATTGCACCAATAGCGGCCATCATAACGGTGGGGTCCCCGGACATTGTGGATGCAACCAAACCGCCCATCATCAACACTTCAACAATTATAATCGGAATCGCGTAGATGAGCATCACGATGATCACCTTGATCCCATCGACAAAGAGTGTGCCCCAGTCTGCAACTTCAGGAGCAGGCTTTTCGCCACGCAGGACTTTCAAGATATATCCCGCAAGAGGGATACCAAGCAGGATTGTGGCGATGACGAGCATCAGCCATTTGTTCCACTTCTCCCAGACTCCGTCCTTTGCATACGCAAAGGCATCTCCTACCATCTTACCATAATCCATTACAATCACCAATCATTGGGTTCTCATCATCCATGACCGATCCAGCCACAAACGATTTAAGGAAGCTAACAACTTCGCAGAATATAAATATATCTGATATAATGGCTGAAAATAGTAAATTAATCCGTAATAACTCCTGAATTGCTCTTAACTTCTTGTATAATCATTATTTGCTCAGGCAGCCATCGAAAATCCGGATTATCCAAAGTATCAGTGTAATTAATAATGTTTAAATAGCAACAGGCAAAAGACGATCAATATTAATTATCAGAGGTATTGACATGGTGAAAGCAACGTTTGGTCTTGACGAGAATGTAGCATCGGCTGCATGTTATTTACTTACTTGGGTGACGGGAATAATCTTCTTCCTTATGGAGAAGGATAATAAAACGGTAAGATTCCATGCAATGCAGTCGATTCTTACATTCCTACCACTCATGATTCTGGCTTGGATAATTGGTGCTATCGTTACTATGATGGTCTTTGGGGCTGGGATGTATGGCGCAGTCGGTATATGGGGAATTGTCGGTCTCATCATAACGTTGATTTGGATTATCATGCTCCTCCTATGGTTATTCCTGATGTTCAAAGCTTACCAGGGAGAGAAATTCAAAGTTCCCATTGTAGGAGATATTGCAGAGAATCAGGTAAAATAAGAAAAATCTAAAACTTTTTTTTCTAATTAGATTAAAAAAATGAAACCGTGGTCCTTTCTTCTGTATTTTGTTATTTGCTTTGTTGCATTGACGTAAGTTTTGAGAATTATACTAAGAAGCACGTATTTTTCAACCAATTATGGATCGAATTCCTAAAAAAAGAAAGAGCGATCTCTCTTTTAGTGCCTGAAGTGCCGTACGCCCGTAAAAATCATTACCATGTTCAGTCTGTTCGCTGCAGCGATTACTTCATCATCACGGATTGACCCGCCCGGTTGGACAAGCGCAGTCGCACCGGCACCGGCAGCTGTTTCGAGTGTGTCAGGGAACGGCAGGAATGCATCGGATGCAACAGCGGAACCTTTGAGCGGGGCACAGGCTTTCATAATCGCGATCTTTGCTGCATCGACCCGGCTCATCTGTCCCGCTCCTATCCCAAGCGTACGGTGCTGGTCGGCAAAGATGATCGTGTTGCTTCTGGTGTGTTTGCATACCTTCCATGCGAGCTGCAGTGCCCGCATCTCTTCAGCAGTTGGATCACGGTCGGTGATGACCTTCCAGTGTTCCTGATAGGCGGGTGTCCGCTGGACAAGAACGCCGCCATCAATGGTACGGATGTCGTCACTGTGTGATGGTTTGTGGATTTCAAGTACCCGCATATTCTCCTTTTTTCTCATAACAGAAAGGGCATCCTGCGAAAAAACCGGTGCGATGACAACTTCAACAAAGGTTGAACAGAGCTTTTCGGCAACGGTTCCCGTGACCTCCCGGTTGAGTGCGACAACCGATCCATATGCAGAAACCGGATCGACTTGCCGTGCGGTACTATAGGCATCGGACAGTGTATCGCTCACCGCAACGCCGCATGGATTGTTATGCTTGACAATGACGGCAGCGCATTCCTCAAATTCCCTTAGCAGTGCGACCGCTGCATTCACATCAAGGTAATTGTTATATGACATCTGCCTGCCCTGCAGAGGTTCCGTGCCAGCGATACCAGTGGCGCCATAGACTGCAGCTTGCTGATGAGGGTTTTCACCGTACCGCAGGGTACGGCCATGAGTGTACTGCGTGGTAAAGGTTGCAGGAAACTGTGCATCGATCCGGTAAAAGTAATTGCTGATCGCCGCATCATATGCCGCAGTGCGGGCAAAGGCTTTTTTTGCGAGAGCAAATCGTTCTTCTGCTGAGATGGCGCCGCTGCGCAAAGTACCGATAAGCCGGGGATAATCAGCAGGATCAACAACCACGGTTACATCCTTGAAATTTTTAGCGGCTGCACGTATCATCGCTGGTCCACCGATATCGATATATTCGATAAGTTTGTCGATCCCCATTGCCTGCATAGCCATGCTCTCAAACGGGTACAGGTTGACAACCAGCAGATCAATACGGTTGATACCGTATTTTGCCATCACCGCATCATCGATCTGCCGGCGCCCTAAAAGACCGCCATGAACTTTGGGATGGAGTGTTTTGACCCTGCCATCCATCATCTCGGGAAAACCAGTGTAATTCGAAACTTCGGTATACTTGATACCAGCCTGTGTAAGCGCCTTTCCTGTGCCACCGGAACTCATGATGGTGTATTTGTATTCCGTGAGTGCCACTGCAAGGTCGATGATCGCTGTTTTGTCCCAGACTGAGAGCAATGCCCACTTCATGGTCAATACATGTACAAGGAAGGAAAAAAAGGTATGCAGGAAGGAAAAACATTTTAAAAAATTGATAGCAAATGGCACTATCCATGACCTTGTTTTAAGGCAGATCTTTTACAGTTTTTTGTATTTGGAGTAGACTTTCTTACAGAAGGCAGTGATAGCAAAAACAGAATACTATCATGAGAATTTACATAACGATAAAATTTTTTAGTATTTTTTTTAAATTGGAACAATGACTGTTATCGACGATGCATTAAGTGAAAATTTATATAGAACTACAATACAACAGATAATGGAACATCGAATGGGATGTAGTATGGGAGAGGATGTCAAGGACCCTGCAGAAAAGGATGAATTTTCTGCCGGGAGTGGCGTGGCGACAGAACAACCGGTTCCGCCACTGTCAGACATTGACGATCTGAGAAAACAGTATGACGATCTGAATGATCGGTTTCTCAGGCTTGCTGCAGATTTCGACAACTTCAGGAAGAGGACATCCCGGGAACACGAGACCATCAAAAATTTCGCAAACGAGCGGTTTGCCCTTGACATGCTGGAGGTGGTTGAGAATCTCGAGCGTGCACTACAATCTGAGGATACTCATCTGCGTGAGGGTCTTGTGCAGATCCGGGAGCTCTGTTCTGCCATCCTGCAACGCCACGGCATCAGTCCCATAGATGCACTGGCAAAAAAATTTAACCCTGCCGAGCACGAGGCGATCGCCCATATCCCTTCTGACAAGGACGAGGGAATGGTGATCGATGAAGTTGCCCGCGGGTACCGGATGCATGAAAAGGTCATACGATTTGCAAAAGTTGCGGTTTCAAAAAAGAAGGATAACGAACGTATGGAGGACTAACTATGGCAAAAGAAAAAGTTCTGGGAATTGATCTGGGGACAACATTTTCCTGCATGTCCATCATGGAGGCGGGAAAAGCTATTGTGATCCCCAATGCCGAAGGAGGACGCATCACCCCGTCGATCGTTGCGTTTACAAAAGAGGGAGAGAGGCTTGTCGGGAGCCTCGCCAAGCGACAGGCAATCACCAACCCGCAGCGCACCATCCAGTCCATTAAAAGGAAGATGGGGACGACCGAGAAGATAAAAATCGACACCAAAGAGTACACCCCCCAGGAGATCTCTGCGATGATCCTTCAAAAAATGAAGATGGACGCAGAAGCGTATCTTGGCGAGAAGATCGTAAAAGCGGTTGTCACAGTACCAGCATACTTCAATGACGCCCAGCGGACGGCGACAAATGACGCAGGGAAGATCGCGGGACTGGACGTCCTGAGGATTATCAACGAACCGACCGCCAGTGCACTTGCCTATGGTATCGACAAGGAAGCAGACGCCACCGTGCTCGTTTATGATCTTGGTGGTGGCACGTTCGATGTCTCGATCCTGACACTTGGCGACGGGGTTTTTGAGGTCAAATCAACCGCAGGTAACAACCACCTCGGCGGTGACGATTTCGACAAAAGGGTGATGGACTACCTTGTTGATGGGTTCAAAAAGAAGGAGGGCATTGACCTGCGCAATGATCCCTACGCGATGCAGCGCTTGCGCGAAGCCGCTGAAAATGCAAAAATTGAACTCTCGTCGCGGCAGTCTACCAATCTCAATCTTCCCTATATCACGACCAGTTCAAGTGGTCCCAAGTTCCTCAATATCGATCTCACGCGGGCAAAACTCGAACAGTTGATCGGTGATCTTGTTGAATTGACTGTTGGTCCGGTAAAACAGGCGATGAGTGACGCAAAGTTGGAGCCCAAGGACATTGACCACGTCCTGCTTGTCGGAGGTTCAACACGGGTCCCGCTCGTTCAGGAAACCGTGAAAAAACTGCTGGGTAAGGAGCCGGACAAGGGGATCAATCCTGACGAGTGTGTCGCGCTCGGTGCCGGAATCCAGGGGGCAGTGTTAACAGGGGAAACAAAAGATATCGTGCTTCTGGATGTCACGCCGCTCACCCTTGGTATTGAGACATTAGGCGGGATCGCGACCAAGCTGATTGAACGCAACACCACGATCCCCACGAGAAAGAGCCAGATCTTCTCCACCGCTGCCGATGGGCAGACCAGTGTCGAGATTCATGTAGTGCAGGGTGAGCGGGCTCTCGCCAAGGACAACTTCACTCTGGGAAAATTCCAGCTCACCGGCATCCCTCCGGCACCCCGCGGGATCCCGCAGATCGAGGTGACATTTGACATCGATTCAAATGGCATTATCCATGTGTCTGCAAAAGATCTCGGGACCGGAAACCAGCAGGCGATCTCGATCAAAGGCGATCGCAAGCTCTCTGAGGACGACATCAAGCATGCGATGAACGACGCTAAAAAATTCGAGGAAGAGGATAAGAAGAAGCGGGACGAGATCGAGCTGCGCAACCAGGCTGATATGGCGGTTTTTTCTGCAGAGAAAATGCTCAAAGAGAACGCTGAGAAGCTCGAACCTGCCGACAAGACCAAAATTGAAGAGGGTATTGAAGCGGTCAAAAAGACCCTTCCTGGTGACAATCTCGATGATATCAGGAAGGCAATGGACGCACTCACCGAAAGCGTGTATGCCGCAACCACCAAGTTGTACCAGAAAATACAGGAAGAACAGATGGCAAAGCAGCAGACTGCAGGTGCAACATCAGATACACGCTCGTCCGAAAAAAAGCAAAATGATGACGTCGTCAACGCGGACTTCAAAGTCAAAGAAGAGTGACCCGGATGGGTTCTGGCGACTACTATGACATTCTCGGCATACCCAGGAATGCCGACGACAAGGAAGTCAAAAAGGCGTACCGCAACCTTGCCCGTAAGTACCACCCGGATGTCAGCAAGGAATCAGGTGCAGAGGAAAAATTTAAAAAGATCAACGAGGCCTACAGTGTCCTCTCTGATTCCCAGAAACGTGCGCAGTATGACAACATGGGCCACGAGACGTATACGAACGCCTCGAAAGGATCGTATACCGGAGGCGGCGGGGGATTTGGCGGCGGGGGATTCCATACAGACTTTTCCGGTTTCGGGGACATCTTTGATTTTTTCGGCGGGGGCGGGCACCGGAGAACTGGACCGCAGCCGGGTGCTGACCTGCTCACGCACCTTTCGGTCCTGCTTGAGGATGCCGTTTCAGGCACAGACCGCGATATCGAAGTAATGCACACAGAACCATGCCCGGCTTGCGCGGGATCAGGCAGTTACACAAAGAAGCAGAACACCTGCCCGCGGTGTGGGGGGACCGGTCAGATGCGTCAGGAATCACAATCGCCGTTTGGGCAGTTCATCCGCATGACAACCTGCATTCAGTGTGGTGGCAAAGGCAAGATTCCAGAACGTCAATGCAAAGAATGCCATGGTACCGGGCATAAACGTGCAAAGCGCAAGGTCACCATCCACATTCCCCCCGGCATCGAAAGTGGCATGCGACTCCGAATGGATGGATACGGGGAAGCAGGTGATTATGGCGCCCCGAATGGTGACCTGTTCATCGAAGTCTATGTGAAACCACATGAACGGTTTACGCGCGTAGATGACAATCTCGAGACATTCATCGAAATCTCACCGGTACAGGCAGTATTGGGTACTACAATAGAGATCGAGACGATTGAAAAACGGCATATTGAAGTCAGGGTACCTTCCGGTATCCAGAACAACACTGCGTTACGGATTGCCGGTGAAGGGGTAAAGCGTCGCGGACATCCGGGGGATCTCCTTGTCCGGGTGAAGATCGTAACACCAAAACAGGTGAGTAGTGAAGAGAAGGAACTCTACAAAAAAATCCTTGAACTCGAAAACAAGAGCAGCAATAAAAAAGGATTCTTTTCAGGTTTTATGGGAAAGAAAAAGGAAAAAAAATAATTCCTCGCTTTTTATATCCTCAGTGTTTGCTTTTTACTCAATCTATTTCCGTCCCTCATTCATATATCTGAGGGATGAAGCTGCTCCTCGAGCTTTCCGGGGAAAATCCGACGATTCCATTTGCCGAGATTGACTGTATCGGCACTGTACTCGACAAGCGTGCGCAGGTGGCGCTTGTTAATTCCCCTGAGCCTGCCACAGCCTGCCGGCTTGCAATGACCCATCGTGTTCTGGAATACCTCGGTGAATGTAGACCGGAGTTTGGGGCTTTTTCTGAGCTGCTTGAAGAGCTTGCTATTGAATCAGAGCAACCATTCGCCGGTCGTGCGAAGAAAGTGCATGCCGGTGATACAAGAATGGTGCAGCAGTGCTCGCAGCAGGAACTCGAACGACTGATCGGCACGATGATCAAGGGACCAGTATCACTTGATGTTCCGGAAATTGAGTTCCGTGCAATTTTATCCGAAGACCGATGCTATTTTGGCAGAGTGCTCTTCACCATCGACCGCGGGGGCTATGATCGGCGAAACCCCGGCAATCGTTCCTTCTTTCATCCGGGTGTGATGATGCCGCGGATGGCGCGGGCACTCGTTAACATCTCCTGTGCACAAAAAGGAGATCTGCTTCTTGATCCTTTCTGCGGAACAGGAGGGATCCTAATCGAGTCCGGGTTGATGGGCATCAATGCTATAGGAAGTGATTTCGATCCGATAATGGTCAAAGGGAGCAGGCAGAACATGCCAGCAGGCGACTCGATCCTTGCTGACTCGGTCCACCTGCCACTCCAAGATGTATCGGTAGATGCTATTGTGACTGATCTCCCCTACGGGCAGTCTGTCTCTATTAAAAAGGATCATACCGTTGAACGCCTCTATGACGACACGCTCCGGGAACTCGACAGGGTGTTGAAACCAGGAAAGCGGGCAGTTGTCGTCGCTCACCGGGATATAAGTGACATTGCAGCACGGCATATGCGGATAATCCAGCGCCATGAACAGAGAGTGCACAAGAGCCTGACACGGCGGGTGCTGGTGCTGGAAAAATTGTGATGAGGCAGTTCATAAAATATTAGATGATAGGCTCTGTAGAAATCGTACAGGATATGTTTGTAAAGACGCTCCTGGGGGTTTCGCCTCCAGCTCACCCCCCGCCGCTGAGGCGACCCCCACGATGCGATATCTGTGGAAAAAGTTGAGAGAATGGTTGAATGAAATAAGGTTTTCTACAGAGCCAGATGATAGGTAATTGATATGTAAGGTAATTATGATGAGACAGGAATTTTTCCAAACCATTTTTTTCATGGTAATGCTTACCTTTTTTTTGACGTGGCCCGTATCTGCATACTCTCGTGAAGCAGTGACATTATATGATACAGGGCATGCGCTTATTGCGTCTGGTAATTACACCGATGCAATCCTGGCTTTTGACCATGCAACCGCCATCGAACCGGAATATTTTGATGCATGGAACGAAAAGGCAGACGCGCTGAACAGGGCAAAACAGTACAACGATGCTCTCGAGGCATCAGATCAGGCGGTTTTAATCAACCCGAATTACGTACAGGGGTGGATCAACCGAGGCTACATTCTCTACAACCTTGGCAGATATGACGACGAACTGAAGGCGTACGAGCGTGCGATCGAGATCGATCCGACAAGTGCCGATGCATGGTTTAACAGGGGATATGCGCTGGCAGCCAT
The DNA here is from genome assembly GCA_026394605.1 of Methanoregula sp. Lineage (GTDB taxonomy): Archaea > Halobacteriota > Methanomicrobia > Methanomicrobiales > Methanospirillaceae > MVRE01. The sequence continues at coordinate 30,273 of JAPKXY010000059.1, read as the reverse complement.
GGGCCGGTACGACGAAGCGATACAATCATTCGATCGCGTCGCAGAACTCAATTACAGGTACCCGAACCTTCAGGCAAACCGCCATATTGCTGAAAAAAACCGTGATGCCAGCACGCCATTTATCGTGAAATACGCCCAGTGGCTTGCTCTCTTTTGCTTCTTTATCATAGGATTCAGCTGGTGGATACACAGGAAAAAAAAGAGTAATTAACCTCAATTTAGTTATTCATTTCATCTCTTTTAAAGAAAATATGCTCCGGATTGCACTAAAAAAGAAAAAAAAGATCTTAAGAAACGAGAAGAACTTGTTACTTTGCTTTCGCGTAACAGATCCGAGCCTCTTCATGTTTTCCGAGTTTTTCGAGTATAGCACCGATATCGTTCCAGATATCTTTCTGTCCAGGGTCGAGCTCCAGCGCACGTTTGAAAGACGCAAGCGCATCTGAGAAGTTACCTGCATGCCAGAGGGATCGTCCCCTGCGTATCCAGGCGTCAACAAAGTCCGGCTGGATCTCGGTCATTGCGCGATACGCATCAGCCGCTTCACCAAACATGCCGAGTTCATCCAGCGCGCTGCCCTTGGTAAAGTAGACGATTGCAAATGCCGGGTCGAGCGTGAGCGCACGGTCATAGGACTCAATTGCCTCTTCTAACCGCTGGAGAGCGGCAAGCGCCATTCCCTTCCGGGTCCACCCCACCGCGTTTTCCGGCGCAAGCTCCAGCGCTTTCTCATACGCGTGGAGGGCGTCACCGGATTTCCCGGTATCGTAGTAGGCGTTGCCCTTTCCAATATAGGCATCCGCATATGAACGGTCGTGTTCGAGCGCACGGTCAAACGCTTCAATTGCATCACGGAACAGCCCGAGTTCGGCAAGGGAGATCCCTTTGTGGCTGAATGCCGCCGGGTAGGCATGATCGAGTTCGAGCGCACGATCGTACGACTGAATCGCGTCCTGGTGCAGTTCAAGCGCCGCTAATGCAACGCCTTTGAAATAATGCGCTTCGGGCGATTGACGGTTGATCTGGAGAGCACGGTCGTAGGATCGGATCGCGTCATCGAATCGTTCCTGTTCAAAGTAAGCCCGCCCCTTCATAAAGTGACCTGGATAGCAGTCGGGTTTTACTTCCAGCGCCTGATCAAATGCACCGATTGCATCATCGTACGCCCCCACCGCAAACAGCGCCTTCCCCTTCTCAAAGATTGCTTCAGCAAAAGCCGGGTGAGCCGCAAGAGCATGGTCAAATACGGCGATAGCGTCATCGTACGCGCCGCTCAGAGCAAGCACCCTCCCCTTTTCATAGAGTCCTTCGGGGAACCCAGGTTGTATAGCGAGAGCAGCATCGAATGCCGCAATCGCATCCTCCAAACGACGGAGCTTCACAAGAACGATCCCCTTGTGGTAGAGTGCCGCAGGGAATGAATTATTGAGCGCGATTGCATGATCATAGGCGTCATAGGCGTCATCAAACCTGCTGCTGCGCTCGAGCGCGAGCCCTTTATAGTAATGGGCATCAGCGCTGTCTGGTTTGCGGGATAGTACCTGATCGCAGGATCCAATTGCCTCATCATACCGGCCCAGATGGGTAAGTGCAATTCCCTTTTGCAGGTACGCCAGCGTACATGTCGGATCGAGGGCGGTCGCATGATCGAATGCATTAATCGCATCGTCATATCGCGCGAGACTAGTTTGGGCAATACCCTTGTACAGGAAAGCCTCTGAAAATTTTTCCTTTGTTCCAATCGCACGGTCATAGGCACTGATAGCTTCCTGGTGCATCGACAAACCCGACAATGCCCTGCCTTTGTAATAGGATGCTTCGGCACACTCCGGTTTCTGGACTAATGCTGCATCCAGATTTTTCATTGCATCCTGGAACCTGCCCAGGTAGAGGAACGAAACGCCGCGGTGGTAATATGCACCGGCATCTTTGGTGTCGATGCCAAGTGCTTTGTCATAGCATGTAATCGCTTCGGAATTGTTGCCGAGCCTGGCGAGAGCGATCCCTTTTGCTGTCCAGAGCGAAGCGAGGTTGGGACGGATCCTGAGTGCAAGACCCAGACAGGTGATTGCTTCCTCGTAGTCTCCGAGATGAGTAAGTGCTCTTCCTTTACGTTCGAGCGCCTCAATGAAATCAGGCTGGATCACAAGGGCATTATCATATGACGCGACAGCTTCGCGGAACATACCAATGCTGGAGAGTGCCAGTCCTTTGTTATAGAATGCCTGTGCGTAATTTGGACGGATCTCAAGCGCCTTGTTGAAAGCTTCAATCGCATCCTCATAATTTGCAAGCGAAAAAAGGGCAGTCCCTTTCTGGAGCCAGGCCTCAGAGTTTGACGGATCGAGTTCAAGCGCCTTGACAAAGGATTCAATAGCATCGTTGTTCTTCCCAAGCGTTGAAAGTACCTTCCCGCGATTGATCCATGTATCAACAGAACGCGGCATCATACCAAGCGCGCTCTCGAAAGCTTCGATCGCATCCAGGTGCCTACCGGTAGCGGCAAGTGAAAGGCCCCGATGGTATCGGGCATCGGCATTTTCGGAATCGAGATCCAGTGTCCGGTTGAACGCAACGATCGCGTCCTCATGTCTGCCAAGTGACTGAAGCGCGATTCCCTTGTGGAAGGTGACATCAGCCCGGCTCTTCTCTAATGCAATTGCACGGTCGTACGTCTTGATAGCCTCGCGGAACATGCCCATTTCCGATAGCGCCCTGCCTTTATCGAAATAAGCATCCGCAAACCCGTGATCGGTATCGAGTGCACGGTCAAACGCCTTCACTGCATCCTGGTACTGACCAAGCCGCAGGAGCGCGGCCCCCTTCTGGTGGAGCGATGGTGCGTGAGCCGGTTCTATCCTTAGTGCATCGTTATAGGCAATCACGGCATCTTCATCGCGACCAAGCCTGGTAAACGACTGGGCGCGGTGGTAGAGTGCATCAAAATACCCTTCTTTTATGCCGGCTGCATGTTCGAACGCCATGATAGCATCTTCGTACTTTTTGAGGCGGAAAACTGCGATCCCCTTCTCATACCATGCATCAGAATTTTCCGGCGTGATGGCAAGGAGGCGGTCTAAGAGACTGACAGCGTCTTGATAGCGGCGAAGTGCAACGTATGTTGTACCGAGATGATAAAGCGCCTCAATGTGTTCAGGATCGATTTCGATTGCGCGAGAAAATGCTTTGATGGCGTCATCATATTTGCCGGTGTAGAGTAATGCTAACCCTTTTTCATAGAATGCTGCGGCATTACCAGTGAGGTGGTCGACTGCGTGCGCATAGGCATTAACCGCATTGTCATATCGATCCAGTGCGGTATATGCACGTCCTTTCTCAAGAAATGCTTCGCCATAGTCCGGCTTATGACTGGTCGCAGCATCGAACGATACAATGGCATCTTCAAACTTTCCGAACCGGGCAAGAGTACGCGCCCGTTCGTAATGTATGGTTGCATTAGCAGGTTCGAGTTCAAGGGAGCGATCAAATGCCTCAACCGCAGCTGCATACTGCTCAAGGGCGTTAAGAGAAAGCCCCTTAAAGAAATAAGGTTCGGCCTGATCAGGTTCAAGCGAGGAGGCATGTTCAAATAAAGGAACAGCTTCTTCGTGGTGTTCTAATCGTGCAAGGGATTTTCCTTTTTCAAGAATTGCAGGGAAATGGTTGGGTTGGAGCGCCAGAGCGTTGTCAAAAAACCTGATTGCCTCCGCGTCACGACCCATGCGGGTGAGAGCTGATCCGCCACAATAGAGGGCAGCAACATGCCTGGAATCGAGCAGGTGCACTTTTTCGAATGCTGCAACGGCATCCCCATCCCTCCCCAACCGGACACATGACAACCCCTTCTGATACCATGCCTCAGGAGAAGATGGAACGAGTGAGAGTGTTACTTCAAACACGGCAAGCGCCTCCTCATGCTTCCCAAGATGTCCCAGCGCTACCCCCTTGGCGAGAAGCACCTCTGCAAAGCCGCTGTCGAGCGACAGTGCGCGGTCGAATGCACTGACCGCGTCCTCGTACTTTTCAAGTGCCACCAGTGCATTACCAAGTTCATAATGCGTATCTTTGTGGTGCTCATCAATACTCACCGCCCGGGAGAATTCGAGAATTGCGTCGCCGAACCTGCCGGATTTTGCCAGTGCACTCCCCTTCTGTTCATGCGCAATATAGGATTCCGGATCCTGATCTATAGTGACGTCAAATTCCCTGATCGCTTCATCGTATCGCCCAAGAGTGGCGAGTACAAGACCCTTGCCAAGGTGTGCCTTGGTGAATGTACTGTCATGTTCGATCGTTTGATTAAATGCTGCGATCGCTGCCTCGTGCTCATGCAGATCGGAGAGTACAACACCTTTCTGGTAGCTCGTTTTAACAGAAGCAGGGTTGATGACCAGTGCTTCATCGAATGCTGCAACGGCATCGCGCTTCCGGTCCATATGGAGGAGGGAGATTCCTTTGTAGTGGTATGCATCGGCAAATTTGGGATCAATAATTATCATTTCATTGAATGCAGCGACTGCTTCAGGGTGCCTGCCGAGAAGAATAAGGGTAAGTCCTTTATCATAGTACGCGTTTGTATAGTTCGGGTTGATGGCAATCGCACGGTCGTATGCCGCAACCGCTTCATCATAATTCCCAAGCTCTGAGAGAGCAAATGCAAGGTCGCACCAACCATTTGCATACCGGGGTTTAAGTTGTAGTGCGGTGTGCAACATCTCCACAGCAGGTGCGTACTGTGCAGTGCTTGCAAGGGCTGCACCTTTCCTGAACCAAGCCATGGCGCATGCAGGGTCAAGCGTAATCACCTGGTCGTAACACCGGAGAGCTTCTGTCATATTGCCCAGTTCCCCGAAAGCTTTTCCTTTCAGGTACCATGCTGAACTGTTCTCCGGTTGCAGGGCTATCGCTCTGTCAAATGATTCCAGTGACTTTTCATGTCTGCCGAGTTCGAGGTACATGCGGCCGTGGAGTACCCAGACCTGTGCATCGTTGTTTTCAAGAGCAAGTGATGCATCAATCGCTAAAAGCGCATCTTCATATCGTCCGAGCTTTGCAAGTGCCCTGCCTTTACTGAACAGCAGCGGAGCATTTCCGGGCATATGTTCCAGTGCACGGTCGAACGCAGAACATGCATCATTATATTTCCCAAGGTTCAGGTATGAAAGGCCGGCGTGGTAGTGCACCTCATTGAGCACGGGATCAAGGGACAGGGCGTCGTTGAATGATGCGATCGCCTTTTCGTGCCTCCCAAGCGAGGCAAGAGAGAGCCCGCGGTGGTAATATGAGGGAGCATGGTCAGGCATAATGCCGAGCACGTACTCGAATGCCTTGACTGCATCCTTATGGCGGTTGAGTTGCGCAAGTGCGCAGCCTTTAGAAAACGCTGCATCGGCAAAGGAGGGCGTGATCGTAAGTGCATTATCGAATGCCCCCAATGCGTCTTCATACCGTCCAAGGGCAAATAATGCCGACCCTTTGCCGAACACCGCTCGTGCACAGGTGGGATCAAGTGCATGTGCCCGTTCAAATGCTGCGATCGCATCGTCAAACTGGTTCAGGTGCGATAAGGATTCACCCAGAATAAATAAAACCGGTGCCTGATCCGGTTTGAGAGCGCTGGAGCGTTCGAGCACGGTGACTGAATCTTGGTACTTTCCGAGGGTATGGAGAGATATACCCTTACGGTACAATGCCTCCGAATCTTTTGGGTTCTGGCTAAGGGCGACATCGAATGCCGCAATCGCATCCTCATGCCGGCTGAGATGTGCTAGGGCAAACCCCTTCTGATATGCACACCCGATTATCGCAGGGGACTGTTCCAGAACAAGGTCACAGGCAAGGACTGCCTCTTCGTACTGGCCAAGCGTATTAAGCACGATCCCTTTCTGATACCATGCCGGACGACAGGAACGATCAAGTGAGATTACAGTATTGAACGCGACAAGTGCCTCATCATGGCGGCCGAGCTGATCCAGACAGGTGCCCTTGCAGTACCATGCCTCTTTGTGTCCTTCATCAACACCAAGCATGCGGTCAAACATCCCCAGCGCTTCATTGAACCGTTTAATTCTCAGATATGCTTTTCCGCGATAATGGAGGGAGAGGGAATGGGCCGGTTCACGCTTGAGCGCTTTGCCAAATGACTCGATCGCTTCTTTAAAGCGCTGCAAACGGTAAAGCGAGTAACCTTTGCATGCCCAGAGCAGGGCTGGGGAATTATCCTGCTCCAGTGCGCGATCAAAGGCGATTACCGCATCTTCAAACCTTCCCGTCTGGATAAGGGCTCTGCCTTTTGTTGTGTGTGCATAAATATTCTCCGGTTCAAAAGCAATTGCCTGGTCGCATGCATCGATTACGTCCTCAAACCTGCGGAGCAGGTATAATGCTTCACCTTTGTCGATGAGGAACCTGACATCTGAGGAGTTGAGGTAAATTGCCTGATTGTACGCTGCAACGGCATCGTCATACCGTTCACTGTGAGCGAGAGCCAACCCTTTTTCATAATAGGCAAGGGCATGATTTGGATCAAGGGCAAGACTCTGGTCAAACGAGAGAATCGCGTTGTCGTAGTGTCCCAGGGCAGACAGGCTCCTGCCTTTCTCGAAATGGGTCGATGCACTTGCAGGATCGATCCGGAGCGCAGCATCGAACATGGAGACCGCGTTGAGGGGTTGTCCGACGTCTGCAAGCGACATTCCTTTGTGGTAGAGCGTGTCAGCATTTTCCGGATCTATCGAAAGTGATGCATCGAATGCTTCCAGTGCGGCAGTGTGGTCGCTGCAGTTCGCTAGTGCAACTCCCTTGTGGAAGGCAGCGGCGGCATCGTTGGGATTGATTTCAAGGGCTATATTAAATGCGAACGCCGCCTCCGTGTGCATACCGATCTGGGCAAGTGCGATCCCTTTGTAGAAGAATGCGGGTACGTAGTTAGGAATGAATTTAAGCACCTGGTCAAACGATGCGATTGCATCAAGGTGCCTGTTGAGGTTGATCTGGGCAATCCCCCGATCATAGTATGCCTGCGGGTTTGCATCATCGTACTGAAGGGACGTATCGAATGCCCCGACAGCTTCTTCGTACCTCCCTGTTGCAGCAAGGGCGGTACCTTTACGGTACCATGCCTGTGCATATGCCGGGTTGAAGGCAATCGCTTGTTCAAATGCAGCGAGTGAATCATCATAGCGCCCCAGTTCATTGAGGGCAAGCCCCTTCTGGAACGCGGCATCCGCCATCTGGGGGTCAATCTCCAGCGCCCGGTCGAAGGTTTCGACAGCATCATTGAACAATCCGAGGGCTGCAAGTTCCAGTCCTCTGTGATACGCCGCAGGTGCATATTTTGGGATCAGCGCAATAGTTCTTCCAAATGCATCGACCGCACCCTGATGATTGCCTGTGCTGGCGAGCGCTATGCCACGGTGGAAGTGCGCGAGGGCAAGGTGCGGATCGAGTTTGATAGCATTGTCGAACGCGGGAATTGCTTCGTCGAAACGTTCAAGGGCGGACAGTGCCATGCCCTTATGGTAGAATGCATCGGTATAATGCGAGTCCAGTTCGAGCGCACGGTCATACGAGTCGAGTGCCTCCAAATAATGTCCAAGGTCGAAGAGTGTTCGCCCTTTCTGGTAATACGCGTGGAAGTTATTCGGGTTATCTGAAAGGACACGGTCAAACTCAAGGATGGCATCATTCAACCGCCCCAGGTGATACAGCGCAATGCCCATCCGCATCCGAGCATCGTTGTATTTCGGCTTGAGTGCAAGTGTGCGTTCGAATGCATCGATTGCATCATTATACCGTTCAAGTTCTGAAAAAACCCTGCCGCGGTGATAATATGCAAGTGGATTCTCCGGATCGTAAACAAGTGTCCGCTCAAATGTTGCAAGGGATTCTTCGTATCTCTGGACTTTTGAAAGTGCTATACCCTTGTATAAATATCCCTGTGCATTGCTCGTGTCTTTGGCAAGGTTAGTGTCGAACGCATCGATCGCTTCGGCATACCGCCCAAGTTTCAAGAAGGAAAAACCGCGGAAATAGTGAACGTCCGTGTATGCAGGCTCAATGTCGAGCGCGCGGCTGAACACGTCGAGGGCATCCTGGTATCTCCCTTTCTCAATAAGTGATCTCCCTTTGAAATACCAGGCCTGTGCAAATGACGGTTTCAGCTGAATGGTCCGGTCAAATGCAGAGATTGCGTCCTCATTACGGCCGGTTTGTGCGAGTACGATACCCCGATGCAAATGCGCATCCGCATACTCCGGTTCGATCTCTAAAAGAAGGTCATAGACCGTGATCGCTTCATCATCGCGATTGATCTTTTCAAGTGCAAGCCCTTTGTGATAGTATGCATCAATACTCCGCTGGTCAAGAGCAATTGCATTATCCAACGCGTCGATTGAATCCTGGTACCTTCCCAGATCATAGAATGATTTTCCTTTCCGTATCCAGCCCGAAACCTGTTCCGGGTTGATATTCAGGGACTTCTGGTACGAGGTGATGGCTTCTTTGGTTTTTCCCAGTTCATTAAGCACATCTCCCCGGCTCATCCAGACATTGGCGAGTGAGGGATTGAGATCGAGCGCCTTATTATAAGCGCCCAGAGCATCCTGCAACCGGCCTATATCATAGAGTGCTTGACCCTTTCTTGTCCAGCCATCTGGACGGGTAGGATCGACTTCAAGCGCTTTGGTATAGGCATTCAGGGCGTCCTGTTTCCTCCCCATCTCATATGAGGCGTTTCCTTTCTGCATCCATGCATCAACCAGGAGGGGATTGAGCGAAAGGACCCGGTCAAATGTTTCGGCAGCCTCGGTAAAACGGGATAACTTTAAGAAGGAATTGCCGCGGTACATCAGCGCTTCGACAGAAGACGGGGTTGATGCAAGACTCTTATCAAGGATCCGGATCGATTCATCAAAACGCTGAAGCTGGTAAAGCGCTATTCCCAAGTACATCCAGGCGTCCGAAAGGGACGAATCCATATCAGATGCTTTGGTGAATGCAGCGATCGCCTCTTCGTATCTCTTTACCTGCAGGAACGCTACGCCTTTATAATAATACACCATCGCGTTTTCCGGATCGAGTTCAAGAGCATGGTCAAATGCCGACACTGCCTCATCATAGTGCCCGCACTGGATATGGGCAATCCCCTGATAATAGTGGGCACTTGCATTGCCGGGTGAAAGGGATAGCGTGCGCTCAAATGCCCGTATAGCCTCTTCATACCGCTCACGCCCTGCCAGAGCGATGCCGAGATAAAGATAACCCGGCGCGTTCTTCGGATCGAGGGCAAGAGCGCTATCAAACGCTGTTATCGCCTCGTCATATCGTTCCTTCTGCGCAAGTGCGACCCCTTTCTGGTAATGCGCACGGGCATGGTCCGGCTTGATCTCCAGCACCTTGTCATAGGCAACCACGGACTCGAGGTGCCGGTTGAGATGAGATAGTGCATCTCCTTTCTCAAAATAGGCGCGGGCACACCTCCGATCATTCTCAATCGCTTTATCAAATGCCCTGATTGCTTCGTCAAACCGCTCAAGCCGGGATAAAGCGATCCCCTTATAACACCACGCCAGAGCATCGTTTGGAGCGAGTTCAAGAGAGCGGTTGAACCCATCGATTGCCTCATCAAACCTGCAGAGACTCACCAGCGAAATTCCCCTCCGGATGAGCGCTTCTTTAATCGAGGGGTTGATCCGTATGGATGTGTCTAACGCGGCGATCGCCTCATCATGCAGACCCTGATCCGCAAGTGCAATTCCCTTATACATCCAGCCATCAGTCAGGGCGGGATTTTGTTCGAGCGCGGCGTTAAGAACCAAAACAGCTTCGCGGGACTGCCCGAGTTTTGTAAGAGCGATCCCTTTTTCATAGAGTGCAGCAAGCAGTTCAGGGGTGGTTGCAAGAAGCGCATCAAATGTCGCGACAGCATCGGAATATCTCTCCATGCGCATGAGTGTCGTGCCTTTATTGATCAACGCTTGCGTGTACGCTGGATCGATCTCAAGGGTCCTGTCAAATGCCCGGACTGCTTCATCATACCGTTCCAAGAGGAGGAGTGCACACCCACGGTTAAACTGGGCATTGACATAGTTTTCGTTGAGGGATAATGCCGCGTCAAAAGCATCGATAGCATCAGGGTACCGATCGAGTTTGACCAGCGCCATCCCCTTGTCGTAGTATGCCTGCGCAAAACCGGGCTTAATCTCAACGCTTTTATCAAAGGCGTTGATCGCATCCTGATACCTGCCCAGTTTTGCACAAATCATCCCTTTCTGATGGTAGGCAGGGGCGTAGTCCGGTTTGATTGCAACAGTCCGATCGAATTCATGGATTGCGTCTTCATTTTTACCAAGCCGCGCAAGGGCAAACCCCTTGTGGTAGACTGCAAGGGCAAACGAAGGGTTAATGCGGACTGCCCGATCAAATGCAGCTATTGCATCTGCAAAACGTCCAAGACCACTATAACAGACGCCCTGATGGTAGGCGGCAGCCGCACAACCGGTATCCTGGGTAATCGCATTCTCGAACGCATCGATCGCCTCCCTGTGTCTGCCAAGTTTGGTAAGTGCAATACCCTTCAGGTACAATGCACGGGCATCAGTGGTTTTTATCCTGAGAGTCCGGTTAAGGGCTTCGAGTGCGTCATCATACCGATGGATATGGATGCTTGTTGCACCTTTCTGGAACGCAATTTCCGGATTATCGGGATCAAACGAAAGCGCGCGATCAAAATCCTGCGCGGCTTCGCTGAATTTTTTTAAATTCCGATAGGCAATACCGCGCTGGAAGTACGCCTGTGCGTTTGCAGGACTAAGCTCCGCTGCTTTCGAGAGAGCGGCAATAGCATCATCATACTTGAAAAGATCATTTGAAGAGATACCTTTGTACAACCAGGCATCCGCTATAAGGGGTGTCTTTGCGAGAGCGCGATCGAGTGCGAGTATTGCATCTTTCGGTTGCCCTGTTTTGAAGAGGGCAATCCCACAGATGACCCAGACATCCGGATTATCGGGTTCCTTGTCAAGAAACCGTTTAGCAGCGTCGGCTGCTTCTGCATACCGCTCCTGTTTTGTAAAAATGAAACTTTTAAAATACCAGACCCAGATATCTGATGGGTCGAGCGCGAGCGCCCGTTCAAAAGCTGTCAGTGCATCATCAAATTTGCCGATCTCGTACAATGAAATTCCTTTATTATAGAACGCTTTAGCATAGGTTGGGATGAGATCTATCGCTCGTTCGTACGCGATGATTGCCTCGTGATGTCTTCCGAGATCGGCGAGTGCGATACCTTTGTTATAATGTACCTTGGCATGGCGGGGATCGACAGTCAGTGCATGATCGTATGCAGAGATTGCATCCTTAAACCTTCCCAGTTCATAGAGGGAAATACCCTTGAGAATCCATGCCTCGGCATTGTCAAACTTGATTGAAAGCAGCCGCTCACATGCCTCCAGTGCCTCTTCTTTCCGTCCCAGCTGCGCGAGCGTGGCAGCTTTATTGTACCATGCATGAATATCCGAAGGATCGGTGCGGATTGCCTGTTCGTATGAGGCAATTGCCTCGTCATACCGGCCAAGGTCATACAGTGCAATACCTTTGAAATAGTTCGCTTTAGCAAATTTCGGAAATGCGTCGAGCGCTTTATCGAAGGTAATAATCGCCTCAGCATACCTCCCAAGGTCGTAGAGTTCTATACCCTGACGCAACAGCTGTTCTGCATCAGTCCTGCTCATGAACCGGTACCCCCTTCACGGTTTATTGTTGACATGTTTGTCTGCTATACGCGCATCTGGTGTACGTGCAATATATGTTTATACACATTTCCCAAAAACGGTTATACCCTTTCTGGTATAGTATGGTACTTCCGGCATTGAAGAATAATATTCTTATATTCGCACTCGATGCCCTGTTAGCACAATGAAAGAATAATGATTGATTTTGTTCACATCCCCAACTTGCGGTAGACATACAAACCGGTGGTGGCACAACATACAGACGTGATAGTGATAATTAACGAAACATTGCTGATAAAATACTGGGCGATCGCACCCGTGCATACCAGCATCCAGACAATGATGATGCCGCGCCCTGATTTAATGCTGACCATGTTTCTGGGATCCCGAATTATCCAGTTACTGATAGAGAATTTTTGTGTTATTTGATATAACTATGTCATGAAAAATGGGTAATTGATGATGAGATATCAATGACGATGAGTAAAAGAGCCTCAGGCGGGAATTGAACCCGCGACCTCTTCCTTACCAAGGAAGCGCGATACCGCTATGCCACTGAGGCAACATGTTAAGATATAAGATATCCCCAACCTTAACCACCCTTCCCAAGGGTGCGTTCTGCAAGCTGAGCTATTGAAACGGGTTGCCTAGATACGTTGGGGCTCATCACTATAAAACATTGCGGAATAATTGAAAAAAGAAGTCAATTTGGTGCTGATTTTCCCTATCTCTCCTCATCCTGCACGCGGTTTTAAAATTTTATTAGTGTTTCAATGCTCTGGACCACCCCATCAAATGTCGCGACTTCGATGATCGGGGTTATGCCACAGCGGTTCACGACATTCATCACACCGAAAAAATCAATCGTTCCACCGCCAACCGGGGAATGGGTATCCTCCTTGCCGTCATTATCGTGAAGGTGAAAATGACCGGCAGGATGTTTCAGGAATTCATCCAGGCAGTTGTTCTGGTGTGCATGGCCTACATCCAGAGCGAACGGAACGTTGCCGCACAGGGAAAGTTCGTCCGGTGTCTTTAACAAGAAGTAATCCCAGTTTCCCATATTTTCAACAAAGAACGTGATACCGAATTCCTGTGCAACGTGTGAGAGTTCAGCAAGCGAGCGACGGCACTGTTGTTCTGCTCTTTCCCGCTCCTCGACCCATGCAAAATACCCCGGGTGCACAACAACACCTGCATTTACTTCGCCGGCAATCGCAAAGCACTGCGTCATTACCTCAACGCTTGCCTGCCGTATCGGTTCGAGCAGGCTTGCGAGGTTTGTGCCACGGCTTGGCGCGTGGAGTGTAAAGCGTGCCGTATAGCTCTTTAGGAGCTCGGCGTTCTCAAGATAATGCATGCCTTCATCCATCACTTCAACAACATCCGTGATGGCGATGATCCGTTCAAGTGCCGTTGAGAGAGGCAGGTCGTGGAGGCAGAACGTGGAGACGCCGAACATGATGAATGATTTTATATGGGGGGAAAAAAGTCTTTTGATAGACAGGATGCACCCTTATTTCCTCATCCTGACATCCATCTGCGGGGAGGGGATCTCGATCCCTTCGGTCGCGAAGCGTTCGGCTATCTGTGAATTGGATGCATCCATGACTTCATCGGGCAGGTTATATGCCTTTGCCCATACATAGAATACGAACTTCAGACCAAAATCTCCGAATTCTAAGAAAAATACTTTTAGTGGGGGATCGTCAAGCAGGTACTCCGTTTTGTAAATGATATCACGTGCAATTTCAAGAAGGATTCGCTTGATGGTTTTCACATCGCTGCCATATGCTACGGAAACGAGGATAGTGATGCGGAGTTTCTGGTCTGGCATTGCATAATTTACACTAACGTTTATCGTGATCTTGTTATTTGGTATGGTAACAATCTGGGAGTCCAGCGTTTTAATACGCGTGCACCGCGGACCGATGCTGACCACATCCCCGACACAGGTATCGATTTTGATCCGGTCGTTTACCTTGAAGGGCTTGTCGACCGTGATAATTGCCCCGCCAAAAAAGTTGGAGATGATATCCTGGGCAGCGAGTGCAATGGCGAGACCGGCGATACCTGCACCAGCTAAAAACGGGGTCATATCAATTTTGAAGGTACAGAGGATCAGGATGATGGCTACAAACCAGATCACGTATTTCGCCACAAGCTCAAGGAGTTCAATCAGGCGGTCGTCCCCGTCGTTTTCTGATTTTTGAACGATTGCATGGCCATTGATCAGGATTACGTCATGCAGGAACAACGAGATGACCCAGGCGCCGATGATGATGTAGAATGAATTGATGAACCGGTCGTCAATCACCCACTGGTACTGTACCGGGAGATCCCGTAATATTTGAGGGTGGTATAGAAGGAGACCGCAATGATTGTCGCCTGGAGCGGTTTCCCATGCGCAGCGATGATGATGTCATCCAACCGGGTATCTGTCGTGTCTGCTTGTGATTTTAACCAGCTGACAATAAAACAGGTGATCATGGTGAGCAGGAATCCGGACAGGATTGTCACTGCCGCGTAAAAGTACCCTATCTCCATATACGTACAGCTTAAGTGATGCTGCGGTAAATACCTATAAGATTTCATGGCAGCGGAAACGGCGATAGCAGCGACGCTGAGAAGCCTTGTCAATCGCAACCTGACATTCATGCATATCTGCGGAACCCACGAGTCAGCAATTGCACGGGCAGGGCTCCGTTCTATTCTTCCAGAACAGCTTAAAATCGTGATGGGCCCGGGATGCCCGGTCTGCATTACGCCACAGGGAGAGATCGATGCGGCAATCGAGATTGTCGAGAAGGGCTGCATTGTCGCTACCTACGGCGACCTGCTCCGCGTTCCGGGAACGAAGGGATCGCTTGAGTCCTGCGGCGGCGATGTGCGGGTGGTGCAGGGAGTTCACAAAGCAGTCGAGATCGCACAGAAAACAACAAAAGAGGTTGTTTTTATTTCAGTCGGATTCGAAACGACCGCGCCCACCGTTGCTGCTACCCTGCTCACCCGCCCTCCAGACAACTTCTCCATACTCTCCTGCCACCGGATTGTACCACCCGCCATGAAATGGCTGCTCGAACAGGGTGAGGCAAAATTGGACGGTTTTATGTTGCCCGGGCATGTCTGCACCGTCACGGGGTATGCGGAGTACGAGCAATTTGCGGTTCCTCAGGTGGTTGCCGGATTCGAACCGGAGGACATCCTGCTCGGGCTCGTCATGCTGGCACGGCAGGTGCGGGAAGGTACGCACCGCGTGGACAACGCCTACCCCCGTGCGGTTTCCCGTGACGGCAATATAAAAGCAAAAAAAGTGATGTACGAAGTCTTCGAGCCTTCTGATGTTGAGTGGCGCGGGTTTCCGGTGATAAAGGGATCAGGGCTCCGGCTTAAAAAGGAGTTTGAGCAGTATGATGCGCAGAAGAAGTTTGACATCGTTTTCCGGCACGTTGGAAAACATTCTGCCTGTATCTGCGACCGGGTGCTCCGCGGGATCGCCCAACCGTCTGACTGTAAACTCTTTAACACGATCTGCAACCCGCGGACACCGGTTGGTCCCTGCATGGTGAGCCATGAGGGGGCCTGCAAAATCTGGCACCTCTATCATATAAAAAAGACCTGAAGGTTCATTTCCTCAATTCTTGACTATTATCTGATAAGGTAGTCTGTCCGGTCAGTGACCTCTGCACTGCAATTGTTATTTTTTCCCTCAGCCCCGTAATACTCCTGACATCCCGGAGCTCGTCAAGATTATCGATGAGGAATTCTCCTGCTGGGTTTACACCGATATTTCTTAAAAAGGCGTTGACAACTTTTTTGACACACAAAAAATGTGATGAGCCCGTTCTTCCAGCTACAGAAACGATCAGTCCTTTTTTATGTCCCGCTGAATCTCCGGTCATTGTCAGTTCAGCATGATACGCCTGGCAGCGGTCGATAACAAGTTTCAGTCCACCGGGAACAGAATTGGTATAAACGGGGGAACATACGACAAGAAGGGATGCGTACCGTATGGAGTTGATGATATCCCTCATATCGTCATCAAACGTGCAGGTACCGGTATTATAACACTGGTAGCACCCGATGCAGGATTTGATGTTAAGATCGTGGGGATAGATGACCTGGGCCTTTTTATGAATTTTCCACGCAGCATCCGCTACCCACCCGGCGAGGATGCTGCAATTACCATCAGCCCGTGGACTACCCTGAAGAATCACCACATCCGCAACGGGTGTGAACGGTACGGTCTCTTTTCGCGATGCATGAGCGGTGAGGAACTCCCGGGGGGCAGCCATGAGCTGCTGTTCCCATTCGCCAGCTCGATCCATAGCGATCATCTCTGCATCAAAGGACACGGTCGGGGAATATTCATACGTGTTCGTGCGGAAGATGGCCAGCGCCCGTGTTCCGGAGCTGGCCGAGAGCGTGTAGCGGATCATACCAGGATAGAAACGGGATAGATCCTCTTTTCCGACAGTGAGGGTATATATTCCATCGATCGTGTTGACGTCGCGGTGAAGGATCTGTCCCATTACGCGCTCCAGAACATACGTTCCGGTTTTACACGTCTTAAAATCATATGCAGTGGCTCTATGCTCTGATAATCATGTTAGTCATCTCCAAAGATTTAAACATCTTCATATCATCAGTTATGTGGAATTTTATTGCCCCGGTAGGGTAGTGGACATCCTAGAAGCCTCCGGAGCTTTTGACCCGGGTTCGAATCCCGGCCGGGGCGTCCTTTTTCATGTGTTTTTCTTCTTAATTTAAATGGGTTTTCGCGTTAAACCGTTTGGAACTTTACACAAATTGCAGACAAAAAATTTTTCCCTTTATTCAGAAGGAAAAAGACGATAATGATTTCATTTTCGCAATTTGCATAAACAATAACCAGAAGAACGCAGTACCGGTAAGGAACATGCCGCAGAACGCAATGTAATCGCGGCTATAAAGTCCCTCATGACGCATGGATGTCCTTTTGCCGCTCCGATAATTCCGCAGGTCTATCGTGAGTCCGAGTACCTGTGTTTTTGCCAGCGAATTGAATACCAGAGGAATCGTGGTAGGAGTGAGGCTGCGTATCTTACCGACAACGCTTTTTTTCGGATAATAACCCGCTTCAAGTTGTGCCTCGTGGATCCGCCGCCCCTCGAGCCGGAGGGTCGGGATACACCGGAGCGCTATGAGGAACATGAGGGGGTAATCGATATGTGTATCTGAGACAATGAATGAAAACGAGGTAGACTATCATGAAACTGCTCATTGTATATTATTCGATGTTTGGTCACATCCACCGCATGGCAGAGGCAGTGACCGAGGGAGCACGCGACGTGCCGGGTGTTGAGGTCATGATGCGCCGTGTGCCGGAGACCCTGCCCAGAGAAGTGCTGGAGAAAGTCGGGGCGGTCGAACCGCAGAAAAAATTCGCCCACATCCCTGTCTGCACGCCACAGGAACTTGCCGCAGCCGATGCGGTGATCTTCGGGACACCGACCCGGTTTGGCAACATGTGCGGGCAGATGCGCCAGTTCCTTGACGCGAGCGGCGGTATCTGGCGGGCCGGTGCGCTGGTAGGAAAAGCCGGGAGTGTTTTTACCAGTTCAGGGACACAGCATGGCGGCCAGGAGTCTACCATCCTGAGTTTCCATATTACGCTCCTGCACCACGGGATGGTCATCGTCGGGCTGCCCTACACGTTTACAGGACAGGCAGGGATTGATGAGGTGGCAGGATGCTCGCCTTACGGTGCTTCAACCATTGCCGGCAGCGATGGGCAGCGGTGGCCGAGCCAGACCGAGCTTGACGGTGCACGCTTCCAGGGCAAGTACGTGGCGCAGATCGCAAAGAAACTGAATCCATAACTTTTTTTTATTTCAGATATAGTTTTACAAAAAAAGGGTATTTTAAAATAATAAAATTCATTGCTTCTCCCCTCATTCACACCTCATAGGGAGCACAAGGGTATGCTGTTTGAACCCAGCGATGAGATCTACCAGGCTGCACTGGATCTCCACGAAAAACACAAGGGAAAACTGGAGATCCGTTCAAAAGTCCCGCTCAAGACAAAACAGGATCTCTCCCGGGCATATACCCCGGGTGTTGCGGAAGTCTGTCGCGAAATTGCGAAGGATAAGAACCTGGCCTACAAATACACCCTTAAGGCAAACACCATTGCAATCGTTACCGATGGTTCCGCTGTCCTTGGACTGGGTAATATCGGGGGCTATGCAGCGATCCCGGTGATGGAAGGGAAAGCGATCCTTTTCAAGGAGTTTGCCGGCGTCGATGCGTTCCCCATCTGTTTTGAGAGTTATGAGACAGATTTTGTCGACCAGGTAAAAAACATCGCGCCGGTGTTTGGCGGCATCAACCTTGAGGATATTGCCGCACCGAAATGCTTTGAGGTGGAGGACGCGCTGCAGGACATCGGCATCCCGGTCATGCATGACGATCAGCATGGCACCGCAGTCGTCGTGCTTGCCGCACTGATCAATGCCTGCAAAATCACACAAAGGAAATTCGAGGATCTCAATATTGTGATCTGCGGTGCGGGTGCCGCGGGATACGCAATCACCCGGCTCCTGAAATGTATCGGGTATGACCCGAATGTCTGCACGATGGTGCACGAAATCACCGTGTGTGACACGAAAGGAATTATTTACCGTGGGAGGGAGGGGCTGTACAACAACAAGTACAAGTTCATCCTTGCCGAGGAGACCAACCGGGCGAGGAGACCGGGATCTCTTGACGACGCGATGGCCGGGGCAGATGTTTTTATTGGCGTATCATCACCTGGTGTGCTCACCGAAGCGATGATTAAAAAGATGAACCCTGACCCGATCATATTTGCCATGGCAAACCCGGTACCCGAGATCTGGCCTGATGCTGCTAGGCGCGCGGGCGCGGCTGTTGTGGGGACGGGCAGGAGCGACTTTCCCAACCAGATTAATAACGTGCTTGCCTTCCCCGGGATCTTCCGGGGGGCGCTGGATGCGTGTGCGACAAAGATCACCGATGAGATGAAGGTTGCTGCTGCGCATGCAATCGCAGATTACCTGATAAAACCCACCCGCGATCGTATTATGCCTAATATCCTGGATAAGGAAGTCACGAAGAGGGTTGCCCTTGCCGTGAAGAATGCGGCGGTACAGTGCGGGTGCAGTCGTGAACTGTAACGATACTCCTGCAGTTTTTTTTGATATGTGCAAAAGAGATGAGATTAACGTTACGGGCTGTAAAAAAAATGTGAGATTATTCCTTATCCATAACCAGTAATCTCGTAATCGATCGCGGTAGAATTTTTTGCACACTCTTTGCCATGCATAAGCACGTCGTCAACCGCCCTTTTCAGGAGCGCAGGGTACACGGCTCCGACCATATCCTGAATTGGTTTACCATCACAGAAGAATTTGAACGTGGGAGTGCTTTTTACCCCGTACCGTTCGGCAGTCCACTGGTTTGTCATGATATTGAGCCGGGCGAAGAGAACAGATCCACGGTACTCCTTTGCATACCCCCTGAAGTACGGATCCATCTGGTGGCAGAACGCACAGGTCGGGGAATAGAACATGACAGCAACCGGTGTCTTCTCTTTTTCGACCGTCTTTTCCCAGCTCAGGTCGTTTACTTCAATGAGGTTCTCCGCGCTATCCTGCGTTGCATCTTTACTAAGGAGTTGTATTGGTGTTACAAGGGAAGTCTTTATTCCTGATGATTGCGCTCCTGCTTTTTTTCCTTTTTCTATCGCAGTCGTACCCGCGTCCGGCTGTCCGGGTTTTTCTGGTGGATCCTTCTTCTCCTTTTGTTCCGGTTCCATCATGTGCCCCTGAGCATTCATGAGAAGATGCGATTCTTATAGTTTATCCCGGCTCGGGCGGAAGAGGAGGAATGTGCACACAAGTCCCGCGAAGATCGCAGGAACTGTATGTGGTGCCTTCTGTGTCGTGGGAGCAGGTGCCGGCACCGTTGGTACGATTGCCGGTGGAGGAATTGTTGTTTTTTCTGAAATGGGTGGGACCGTTGGTACCGGCGTCTTCTTTTCAGTAACGGTAAACGTTTCGCTCCCTTTTACATCCTGCAAAACGGCAGATACCGTGACAATATATTCGTCCGGTCTCCATGCTGACGCATCAACAGGAAACAACCAGCGGTTGTACCTGCCCGTGCCCGGCTGCACATTCACGATCCCCGTTGCGCCGGAGAATTCCCCGCTCTGCACTTTTGTTGTGGGACGGAATGACGCAGAATAGATCTCGACCAGCAGGTCATCATCAACAGCAAGGTTGGTGAAGCCGCCGATCGTGAACCTGTCTCCCACGGCATGGTCGCCGATCGGGTCGATGAAGGCATTGGGCGGCTGGATGAAGAACGAGACGGTGGTGAATGTATCGTCGATGTTCTGGCTGTCGACCGCCCGGACAAGCGCCGAGGCAGCGTCTGATCCCTGCAGGCTTCCCGCGCCGGTGATCCGGAAGATTGCCATGTCTCTGCCTGTCTGACGGCGGACCACTTCACCGGTGCCGGCATTGTAGGTGATATCGAATTCCCCGTTCATCATCGGGTGCTGGATAAGGACGAAGTACTGCCCGGATGCAAGGGTGCGGGTCTCTGCGGTTTTGAGTTCGAATTCGAACGAGTTGTCCTGATTGACAGAGATGGTGGTGACCTTTGCATAGTTGTTGCCGATCAGCCATACCGTGAGCCCCTGCTGGGGGTGGCCGGTTGCTATGCCGTGGACAAAAACAGAATCGCCCTGCGATATCACCGGGGGTGATGAGGGTAGGGTGTCTGGGGAAAGGTCAAGCGCAGAGGCCGGCACGATGAGGAATGCAACCGCGATCAGGGTGAGGAGGAATAAGAACCACTGCGAATTATTGCGGGTTGTATCATTCCGGGGCATCGGGATCATGTTCTGTATGGGAAAGATAGCGCGGTGAATACAAAAAAGGTGCGTTGAGCGTTCAAAGAGGGGGGGTCAAAAAAACCCTGCTCCGGTTATGCCGGTCTCCTTACTATACGACCTCTACTGCCGGAGTCAACTGTTCAAGTTCTACAAACTCAGATTTTTACGCGTTAAAAGGGCTGCAACAGGCCATCCGGAGCAATAAAGGACGATTCCGGAACTACACATCACAAAATTTCACGAATACATCACAAAATTGTATCCGGAATAGGGTAAAAGGAGGCCATTTTGGGCATATTTGCCTCCAAGGCACCTCAGGTCTGACAACCCCCACCCCGGATCCAGGGAATAAAGAAGGGGGATCCCCGATCCCCGTTGTCATCCCGGCCCTACGGAAGTCACCGTCACAGGACCCGGGGACACCTCATGTACCGGCAGTTCCGCCGGCCTGCTCTCATACTGAATCTCGGAAAGATCGGCATCTTCGATCCGGAAGAACCGCCATGTCCCGTAATAGGAGCAGAGCCAGAGCTCGCGGGTGACGGTACATGGCACTGCTGTAATGCAGCGGATCTTCTGTATCGCCCAGTCGTACTCCCTCCTGATATCGTCAACCGTTTTGTGGAGCTTCCGGATCCGGTGGACGCTTACAAAGGAATACCGGCCGGCAGAAAATATCAGGAGATCGCATGGGCACTCCGCATCATGGCAGAACCGCATCACCATCCCCCGCTTCCGTGCAATCGGGATTGCCTCGCCCAGTGCAATAAGCGGCTGGCGTCCCCGTGTCATACCTTTTCACCGTTTTCTCCGCTGATGATCGGCACCGGTCCTCCGGAACCAGCCTGTCTCTGCATTAGCTCCCGTTTCACCGGCCGCGTCCGAACGCTAATATTGTAGTAATGGCTGCCGGACGTCCGCACGATCACCCGCTCAAGCGCCTCGCCATGCGTGCGGATCCGCTTCATGATCATATGGGGTATGAGGTAGAGCGGGATCTCCCGGTCGGTCGTTGTCTGCCGGCGCGGCATCAGGACCGCCTCCGCTCTTCGAGAATAGTAAACCGGTGATCGAGGCGCTCGATCTTCTTGTTGATCTGCGCATAGAGCCGGTCCTGCCGTTCGGTGAGGACAAAGATCATATTCCCGGTCCTCTCCCTGGTATCCTGTGGCGTCGTCATCACCACACCCCCTTCCGGATCGCCGGCCTCTTTGCATCCCGCATCTTCCTGCGCTCTTCAAGCCGGGTGATCTGGCGTTCCAGCCGGCTGACCCCCCGGGCTGTCGTGGAGAATGCGTCATCCAGTTCACCGATGATCGCACAGGAAAGTCCCGTTGTCGGTACACTCCATACATGGTTCTCCTGTCCGGTCACGGCCGTACCGGACACGATCAAATCCGGCTCGGCCACATCCTCACCCGTTGTTACGATGGTTTTCATGATGTTCATTTCTGAAATTTTTTATATTCCTCTTCCTTTCCCCGCAACCGGGAGACTCCACTCCCCGTCATTCAAATCCAAAAAACCAGCCGGATGAACACGGGCCGGGTGGAGCCGCGGCTGTTGCAGCGCCAGGAATCCCGTTACGATAAACGGGACCTGCGGTCGACAAGCATGACTGCAGCAGGGGCACCGTGCTCAGAGAGCCGGCGATCGACGTTGCCCGGTAAAAGAGAGCAGTTGGAGCGAGGCACGGACGCCCAAAGAATTATTCCCGTGCCCCCGGTTCAGAAGATTCATTACCTCAGACGGGACGTGGAGTGCGCCCATCGCGGCACACGCAAGGAGCATTGAAAAGAAGAAGAAACGCGAGTAGAATCGCGCCTTCTGCGGCGTTTTGCAAACCCCGCGAATCCTATGCTCCGCAACCGTGCCAAACTTCAGTGACATGCAGTAATTCTTCCAATGATCCGGCATGATATAAGCGTGGCGGTTGACGCGAACTTTTTCAAAGGTATTCTGTGTCTGACAGCGAAATTGAGGGGCGTATCGGCCACGGATTCTCCGGAAATGTCAGACACTTTTTCGGGCGCGGGAATTTTTTTTTAAAAAAGTATCCGGAATAAGGTTTTTCAACGGATTTTTGCGGTACATTTCTCTGCGCCGCAACTAAGAGAAGGTTATGAGAAGATTGCCAAAGCAATCTTCGAGCAGGGGCGGGGGATGCAGCCGGGTTGGTTAAATATTCCTGCTTCATGGGAATTTTTTATTGGAAAATGTTATGAAATATACTGATGTATACATAAGTATATGTCGGCCATGACCACGATACGGGTCTCCCGCCAGACCAAGGAGATCCTTGATGACTTGAAGGTGCATCCAAAAGAGAGCTACGAGGATGTTATTGAGCGGCTGGCAACCATGGCATATGATGATGAGCCGTTGTCTGATGAAGAGATCGAGGACATGAAGGCGAGTCTGGAAGATATCAAAGCCGGGCGGGTAAAGACCCTTAAGGCCGTCAGGAAAGAACTGGGGATCTGATGCCGTACGAGATCTGGATTCCCTGGCGTGTAGAGAAGCAGATCGCCGGTATTCTCCCTAAGCTCATCACCCGCGTCCTTGATGATCTTGAAAGGTTCGCTGATGCGCTTGACTACAAACGGTACGATGTCCGGAAGTTGAGGGATTCCCCCAAGGCGATCCCGCGGTACCGGATGCGGTCCGGTAATTACCGGATCACGTTTTTCATCCATCACAAGAGGCTGGTTATCGAAGTGATATCGATCCGGCGCAAAAAGACCAGCATGGATTACTAATCCATGGCCCTGCCTGTTTTTATAACGCAGGATAAGAAGATGTGAGTGGGAGGAGTAAGCCTCCTTCTGTTCAATGCGGCATTCAGCTCTGCGCCATACCCGGGCGGACGCCGAGCAGCCTGTTCGCCCTGTTTTGGCTTGCACCCGCAGGGATTCGCCGTTTCACCGTATCCTTCCCTTCGACGCATCAGCGGGTTACTCGCACGCGGTTACCCGGTGCTTCCTTGCCTATTGATAGGCTCAACCGCATCATTGCTCAGGGAAGGCCGTGTCGTTTCTGTGCCATTGCCGTGGCTCCCGCCACCCGTACTTGCATACGGCTGCGCACTCAGCCGGTGGGAGGACTTTCCTCAGCAGCATTACGCCACCGTCAGCCGCACTCTCCCTCTCGCGTGTAGTATGGATGGTGAAAGGTGATAAGGGCAGCGGCAGGGATGCCACGCAGGACAGCAGATGTGGAACTAAAGCCACAGAACCACAAACGCAGGGCCACAGACGAATGAGATCGGACGTAGTACCACAGAGACGCGAGACCAAAGAGGCAGGACCACGGGATGCCCCCATGACCCCTTGATGCCACGGATGAATGCAGTATCTCCGCGGGCTCGCACATACCGTCGATAAGTAATTAAAAGTTCCCGGCAAAGACAAACACATTGACAATCATATTGACAACCAAAGTATGAACATGACAGGAGAGAACGGGAATGGTTCTGCTTACACCCGAGGGAGGAAGTTGTGCGGTGCGCCTTGCACGGGGCGCGGTCGAACACGCAATCCTGGATACATCAGGACCGGCAGGTGACCTTGCCCCCATATTCAGGGAGAAACGGGGCGTCTTTGTGACGCTGACGGAACAGGGTAACCTTCGGGGCTGCATCGGCTTTCCGTACCCGGTGATGCCGCTTGGCGATGCGATCCGGGAGGCAGCAGTCGCGGCAGCGCTTCAGGACCCGCGGTTCCCGCCCGTCCGGGGCAGTGAACTGCCGGCCATCACGATAGAAGTGACAGTCCTTTCGGTGCCGCAGAAACTGGCATGCGACCCGGCAGACCGCCCGTCCCATGTCGAAGTCGGCAGGCACGGGCTGATCGTACAAGGCATGGGCACCAGTGGGCTCCTGCTCCCGCAGGTGGCAACCGAGTACGGCTGGGACAGCACCACCTTCCTTGACCATACCTGCACAAAGGCCGGGCTTCCTGGACGGTGCTGGACAAAGAAGGGCGTCGAGGTGCTCACGTTTGAGGGCCAGATCTTTCATGAAGGACGGTCTTGACAAAGACCGGACTTTCAGTAAGACCAGTCTTATCAAAGGATGGGTTTACGTGATGGAAGACCTTATCAAAGACCGGACTTTTAATAAGCACAGACTTATCAAAGGCTCGATGTACGTGAACCTTCACGCACAACGAAAACTGTTTAACGCGATCAGCACATAGATACCGGGAACATTACGGCGGAACGGAGCATGGCACTACGGTTTGAGAGCCTTGACAGCGATATCGCAGGAAGGTGCGGGAAGCTTGTTGCCGGCACTACATCCATAAAGACACCGGCACTGCTCCCCGTCATCAACCCACACCTCCAGCTCATCACCCCTGCTGACATGAAAATGATGGGGATTGACGCGATCATTACCAATGCCTACATCTTCAGCCGGAGCATGCAGTACCGGGAACGGGCGTTAACAGAGGGGCTGCACCGCCTGCTCGGTTTTGACGGGCTCATTATGACTGACTCCGGGTCGTTCCAGCTCTCCGTATATGGCAAAATCCCGTTGTCAAACACGGAAACGCTCTCCTTCCAGCGTGATATACAGAGCGATATCTGGGTGCCGCTTGACATCCCTACCCCGCCATCGGCAGACCGGGCAACAGCGGAGCGCGACCTTGCGATCACGATGGAGCGGCTGCACGAGGCGAAAAGGACGTTTGGCGATGATGCACCGATTGCCGCACCGGTGCAGGGGGGCAGGTACACCGATCTCCGCGAGCGGGCCGGGCGGGAGATCGGTGAGATGGGCTTTTTATTCTGCCCGATAGGGGCTGTTGTGCCGCTCATGGAGGGGTACCGGTACCGGGAGCTGGTGGATGTAGTGATGGCAGCAAAAAGGACACTCCCCTCTGCTGCCTGCGTCCACCTCTTTGGCGCCGGGCACCCTGCGATGTTTGCACTTGCCACCGCAATGGGCTGCGACCTGTTTGATTCTGCCGCATACGCGCTCTACGCAAAAGAGGGACGATACCTCACCACGCATGGGAGCTATAAGGCAGACAAGCTGACCAATCTTCCCTGTGCGTGCCAGGTCTGCCGCACCCATACCGCCGGCGAGCTCTGCACCTCAGGCGAACGGGAGCGCCTGCTCGCGCTCCATAACCTGTACGTCACGGTTGCGGAGATCGCACGCATACGGCAGGCAATTGTTGACGGCACGCTCTGGGAGCTGGTGGATGACCGGTGCCGGGGCCATCCCCAGCTCCTGTCAGGATACCTTGAGCTCTTACAGCACGCAGAACGTTTAGAGACCCATGACCGTGTCGCGAAACGCAGGTTCTTTTACCGTGGTGCCGAGAGCTGCCAGCGCACCGAAGTGATCCGGTACCAGGAGCAGCTCAGGCGGCTCAGGCTCGGCAGCAGGGTCCTTGTCGCATTTGATAGCAAGATGAGGCAGGGCTTTAATGATCTGCTCCTCTTCAAACCTCCCTTCGGCCCGTACCCGAGAGAATTACAAGAGACATTTCCGATCGGGCAGACTGAGGTCCCTGACTGGGATGAAGCGATGGTGCGGCAGGGGTGCCGGGGCATCCGTGCCCTCATCGACAGCCACCCGGCAAGCACCGTCGTGGTCGCCTGCAGCGCCCGGTGGCTCCCGGTTGTCCGGTCCGAACTGCACGGGGTGGACGTGTGCGAGTGACACGGACGGAGATCAGGAACCGGGACGGACTGGCACGCACCGGTATCTTCACGATCGACAGCACAACGGTCAGGACTCCTGCTGTGCTGGATACCGGCTCGCTTTTTGTCTCACTGGGTGTGATGAAAAAGACCAACATTCCCCTTGCTGCTGATGCAGGGATTGTGCGAGCATACCATGTGCAGAACGACGACCAGCCCGTTATCATTCATCCTCTCCTTGACAACCCGGCACAGAGCGGGGACTGCGTCATGGTCGCAAACTGGCACACCGCCCTTGATAATCCCAAAAACTACGTGAACTGGCTGGTGGCACTGAAAGAGAAGACACCGCCCGACACCACCTGGTACGCGCCGGCTGCTGCACTGCCCTCCAATGCCCATATTCTCTGCTACTCAGGGTATGATCTCTTTGACTTCCGGGCAGTTGACCTCAAATCGGCGCAGGGGTTTTTCTGTCTTCCCGAGGGAGAGTTTTTACAGGAACCCTTGGGATCGGGTATCTGTGACTGCGACGGATGCAGGAACGGGGATTTATACCACCATAACCGCCAGGCGCTCGTGCGCGAACTGGCACTGGTCAGCCGGTTTATCGGCAAGGGACAGCTGCGGGAGCTTGTGGAATCGCGCTGCCGGTTCCATGCCCAGCACGTGGCAATCCTGCGCCATCTTGATACCAAAATTGACGTAACCGAACGGTACGCACCTATTGCCCGCGGTGGTACGATGCAGGCTAATTCAGGGGAATCGCTCCACCGGGCGGAGGTCGTA
This sequence comes from Methanoregula sp., assembly GCA_026394605.1. GTDB lineage: Archaea > Halobacteriota > Methanomicrobia > Methanomicrobiales > Methanospirillaceae > MVRE01. The sequence goes on along the minus strand of JAPKXY010000059.1, from coordinate 3,198 downwards.
CGGTTTTCCGAGCGCGTACTCTCACGCTATCATCCGCCGCCGTCCGATGTTGCCGTGCTCCTGCCCTGTTCAGCTAAAAAACCGTATTCGCTCTCATTAAGCCACCGGAAGTTCCAGCGCGCAATCGCCGGCCGTGCCCATGAGCTGATCGTCACATCACCGCTCGGCGTGATCCCCCGCGAACTCGAGACAGTCTACCCGGCCATGCACTACGATGTGCCGGTCACCGGGTACTGGGACGCAGAGGAGATTGCAATCATTTCATCATCCCTTGCCCGTTACCTAAAGAAGCACCGGTACCGCCGGATCATCGCCCATCTCGAAGGCGGGGCGCTTAAGGTCGCCGAAACGGCAGCAGAAGCATGCGGTATTTCACTTGAATATTCCTGCAGGGAACACCCCGCCGGCGATGCTGCACTCGACACGCTCAACCAGGCGCTTGCCGGTGAACGCAGGATAAAAGATGACCGGCTTTTTGGGATCCTATCGTACCAGTTCGGGGCAAACCTCGATACGCGGGGTTTTTCCGTACGCGGATATTTCCCGGAGCTATTCTATAGCAGGAATACTGTCCAGTGCTTCTCCCTTGACATGAGGGGAGGAATGCTGCGCCCGACATTTGACGGCTGGAACCTTGTGCCTTCAGGGTACCGTGTGTCTATCGATGATTTCGTACCGGAAGGGGATGTGCTGGTACCTGGGGTCACGGGTGTTGATCCGGCAATCCGCCAGGGTGATGAAGTACTGGTCATCGGTGCCCGCGCACATGCAACCGGCAGAGCTGCGATGTCAGCGCACGAGATGCAGCGGTCGAAGCGCGGTGTTGCCGTACGGGTGCGTAAAATAAAGAAGCTCTAGGTGCAACAGGTACGGTTTATCGTCTGGTTCTTTGAGGAGGGGCATCTTGTTTCAGATAGAGGCAACCGCACAGATTGCAGATAAGATGTATGAGATGTGGGTGCGGGCGCCCCATGGTGCCCGCCATGCGCAGGCAGGGCAGTTTGTCATCTTCAGGATCGATGAGAAAGGGGAGCGTGCCCCTTGACCATCTCTGCGATTGACGGGGATTCAATCCACGTGGTCTTTCTGGCAGTAGGGAAAACCACGTCCCAGCTGGCATCGCTGCGTACCGGGGATCATATCAAAGATGTTGCCGGACCCCTAGGAAAGCCCAGCGTGATCTGGCATTATGGAACCTGCGTGCTCGTTGGTGGGGGCGTCGGTGCGGGTTCGAAAGGTATTGAAAGAGTGATACCCCAGTATTATAGTACAGAGGTTGCAACGTGGGAGTGATCAATTTGTATAGGGTGGAACAGACAGTAATCTCGGCCGGTTCGAAGGGCCCGACAGCCACACCGGTCGTGGTCGCCGTTCCAAAGGAGCTGGCCCCAGGGGAACAACGCGTGGCGACCGTACCGGAGGTCGTCCAGAATCTCACGAAGTTGGGCTACGAGGTCCGGATCGAGCACGACGCGGGGACGAGCGCGTACTACCCCGACGATCTCTTCACGGCCGCCGGTGCGAAGATCGCGTCCAGCCGGACCGACCTGTTGAACGGCGCCCAGATCGTGCTGCGCGTCCAGCCCCCGACCGTCGCCGAGGTGGATCAGCTCGCCGAGGGCACGATCGTCATCGGGTTCATGAATGTGACGCACAACCTCGAGGCCGTCGCCCAGATGCGCGACCGGAAGGTCACCGCCTTCGCCCTCGAGCTCGTTCCACGGATCACCCGCACTCAGAGCATGGATGCGCTCAGTTCCCAGGCGACGGCTGGCGGGTACATGGCGGCCATCCTGGGCGCCGAGAACTGCCCGAAGTTCCTCCCGATGCTTATAACGGCCGCGGGCACGATACGACCGGCAACGGTGCTCATCCTGGGTGCCGGTGTCGCCGGCCTCATGGCGATCGCCACGGCAAAGCGGCTCGGCGCCATCGTCGAAGCCTACGATGTCCGACGCGCCGCAGGCGAGCAGGTCCGGAGTCTCGGTGCCAGGTTCCTCGAGCTCGAGATCAACGCCGAAGGCCAGGGTGGCTACGCCCGCGAACTCACGCCCGAGGAGAAGGCGAAGGAGCAGCAGATGGTCTCCGCCGCTGTCGCGCGGGCCGACGTCGTCATCACGACGGCCAACATCCCCGGTCGGAAAGCTCCCATCCTCATTACAAAGGAGACCGTCGCGACGATGCGACCGGGCGCTGTCATCGTCGATCTGGCTGCCGAATCGGGCGGCAACTGCGAGCTGACACAAGCAGGCAAGACCGTCCGGGAGCACGGCGTCACGATCCTAGGCCCGCAGAACCTCCCGGCCCGGGTGCCGTTCCACTCGAGCCAGATGTACGCGAAGAACCTCCAGTCGTTTCTAGCGCTCCTCGTCGACAAGAACGGGGCGCTTGTCAAGGAGTTCACCGACGAGATCCTGGCCGCGAGCCTTTTGGTCCACGCAGGCGAGGTGCGTCACGGGCCGACGCGCGACCTCCTGAGCGGAGGGAAGCCATGAACGACGTGACCGTGCTCTGGACCGCGGTCTACATCGCGATGTTGGCCGCGTTCACCGGCTACGTCGTCATTAGCCGGGTCCCCGTCATCCTCCACACGCCGCTGATGAGCGGCTCGAACTTCGTCCACGGGATCGTGCTTGTCGGCGCGATGATCGCGCTCGGCCTCGCCACGACGACCCTGGAGCAGATCATCGGATTCATTGCAGTCATCCTCGGCGCGGCGAACGTCACCGGCGGCTACGTCGTCACTGAGCGGATCCTCCAGATGTTCGACCGCAGCGGGAAGAAGCCCGGAAAGGGGGCGTGAGATGGTTGACCTCTCCTACGCGATCGACCCGGTCTACATTGCGACGATCTTTTTCTTCATCGTCGGCCTGCAGCGGATGAGCCACCCGCTCACTGCCCGGAGCGGGATTGTCTGGGCCGGCGCCGCGATGTTGATCGCGACGCTCGTCACGTTCCTTACCCCGAACCTCACCAACTTCACCCTGATGGCGATCGGGATCGTCATCGGCGGGGGCTTCGGCTACATCGCGGCGAAGCGCGTCGCGATGACCGACATGCCCCAGATGGTCGCGTTCTACAATGGCATGGGTGGCGGCGCGGCGGCCGGGATCTCGGCAGTCGCACTCCTCGGCACCACCACCGCCACCACCAGTTCCCTCGCTGTCGTTGGCGGCCTCATCGGAGCCGTTTCGTTCG
>JAPKXY010000030.1 GCA_026394605.1 Methanoregula sp. | reverse complement strand
TTCCACATCTTCATCAGATATCGCCTTTGAGACGGCCCGGATCGTCGAAGCCATCAGCTGCATCATTTCCTGTACTCTGTGGTTCTCCATGTTCCTCCCAGAAAGCATATTATTCCAAAGTAAAAGAGAATTTCGTAGAAAATCCAAACAATTACCAACTTTTTTGGATCGAAACTTTTTTTTTGGATAAACGATGAGGAAGATCTTTATGCAAAGCAGGGGAATTTTCTTACTGTGTTGAAACCTTTTGTCAAGTGGGCCGGTGGCAAGAGGCAATTACTTAATGAAATCGAGAAACGGCTTCCAAATAACTGGAACACCTATTATGAGCCTTTTTTTGGCGGTGGGGCATTATTGGTTAACCTCCAAAACGAAGAGAAAATTTTCAAGGCCGTCATTTCCGATCTGAATAGTGAGTTGATAAATCTCTATAATGTCGTTAAAAAAAATCCAGATAAATTGATCGATGCTTTGTCTCACAAAGAATTCGAAAATAGTGAAGACGCATTCAGGAATCTGAAAAATGAATTTAACACGTTAACTGGGCTCCCGGGAAATAAGGTCCGAAGGGCGGCCCTTCTGATTTACCTCAATAAACATGGATACAACGGGCTCTGGCGAGTGAACAGCAAAGGAAAGTTCAATGTACCTTTTGGCCGCTATGCAAAAAGGAGCATTCCAACTGAGCATTCGATTTTAAAATTCAGTAATTTGCTAAAAAAAGTAAAAATTTTAAATCTGGATTTTGAACAAGCAGTTAAATCGGCAAAAAAAGGCGATTTTGTATATTTCGATCCACCCTACCACCCAATATCAAAAACCGCGAATTTTACCGATTACAATTCAAATGGTTTCACGTTTGATGATCAAAAACGTCTTGCAAACGTTTTCAAAAAACTCTCAAAAAAAGGCGTTCAATTGATGTTAAGCAATTCAAAAGTTTCAGAAATTGAGGATCTTTTTGTCGGATTTACCATTGATACTGTTGAAGCAAAACGATTTATTAATTGTAATGGCGAACGGCGGAATGGAACCAAGGAAATTATTGTAACGAATTATTAGATGAGATAATTACTAGAAACCTACTTCTGAAAAAATCAGGTAGACATTTCTGCAATCTCTAAATCCCCGAGCTCCGAGATCATCGGAAGTAAAAATGGCCCAATAGCTCTGGTTGAATATTCAATTTTGGAACAAATATCTTCTGTTTCTTCTTCAGACGTATCATTTAATTTTGTTTTATCATAATTCAAAAAGGCTAATCCTATCAGTACAAGACCATATTTAAACCGACTATCTAATAATTTAAAATCCAAATTTGTATTTTTCTTTTCAGTAAGTAGAAATTTATTATCCATATTCACAAAAAAATCGTAACCCTCATCACCATTATTGATCACTTTTAAGGCGGATTCTTCATCGAAGGAGTATTCATTCCATTTATTTTGATGTACTTCAATTACTTCAGGTATTGCTAATTTGGATGACTTTTTTGATCCGTCACCATTTTTCTCTGAAGAGGGTTTCCTTCGAGATCCCGAAGATTTCTCAGTTGGTTCCTGAACAGATTTATTGACCCTGACATAAAAATCTCCACAAAATGATTTAATACCACGATTATCGGCCACTTCCCATTCAAATTTAATAAGATCATCAATTTTTGATTCTGTCGGTAGATTAACCGTGAGGTTTGCCAAACCATTCCAAAGATTTAGCGAATAATTTTCAATTTCTTTTTCATTTATAAACAGATTGAAATCACCTGAATCATTATCTCTGACGAAATAATCATTTTCTGCATCCGTTTTAAATTGTACACGGAATTTTCTATTTATAGGGCATACCTTAGGATCATTAATTGAATATTCTTCAACTAAATTGAAAAATGTCGGAAATCTTTGCCCTTTGTACTTATCGATCGGTCGTGAATCGACTAAATTAAAGGGGCTGGGCAATCTTACCCCTTCAATAAACAATTTTGATAATGTTGGCGATTTTTTAAGAATCTTATCAATAACATCAACAAGCGGTTTATCATTCTCAATTTTATCTTGAATTGCTTCGCGTTTTCTTCTCTCTTTTAATAATCGTAGACCCGGGTGGTTTTTTACTAAATCTTCAAGGACACTCTCAATTTCACTTTTTATTTTGCCGGATCTTAATCGGTCCCTACTATTCATGAATAAATCTTCTCTGGCTCTCCCATCAAATTCTGAACAGTCAAGGATGATAAGAATGGAATTCGCTAAATAACCCATTCCAACACTATTCCGACTGAAAAATGATTTTGAAATTGTGCCGTGGGTTTGTCCATTTATTGTAAAAATAATTCCTTCTTCATTTTTAAATGTACTTTCTTTGTCCTTCTTGAAAACATAGATCGATGCTTTCATCCGTTGCCCGCCGCCTGATAAAGTACTTGAAGGGGGTTTTTTAAATTCATCTTCAAGGGTTACTCTTTTATCTTCCTCCAATCTGATTAAAAGACCAGATAAAGTAATTTCCGTTTGATCGTCAGTGTAATCACGCCGCTCATAAAAACGAATGGGTAATGCAACTTCTGGCATTAACAACGATAAACGGTAAAATAAATTCAATCGGATATGTCTTTTTAGACCAGTCATCTGGTATTCATATAATTTGATGAATGTTCCATATTGCAGGGAATTTCCATAAAGTATCGTTCCTTCACCGGGCAAAATGGAAAGTCCATCCGATTTAAAAGATAATATTTGATTTGATGGGGCTAAGTACCGATAAATTGAGCTTTTTACACCCTGTGAAGGGTCTTCGCGCCGAACAATTGTGAAACCCCAATTATCCTTTGCGGAATCATTTTCATATTTTGCCACTTCTGGATGTCTTTTTGATATTATTAATTGTAAATTGTTCTTCCCACAAAATTGAAAGACACCGGTTCCACCCATGTTGAACTTTCCCTGAACAAAGGGAATTCTTAATTTATTCGATTTTCCGATAGAGAGAAGGGTTTCCGGCATCTTCTTAGGGGTCTGACCCTCCCCTGTATCAATTATTGAATAACATGGATCGCTTTTCTCCCCAGTTGCAACAAAAAAAATTCTGTTGGCGAGTTTGGATCGCTCGTTTGCAGAAATATTTGTTAATTTTCCTTCCGGAATTTTAAAAAATCTTTCTAAGGCTTCAGCTATATTTGTTGGGCTATCTTCTCCTGCTGGATCAATATTTCTGCTCAGACATTCGGCCATTAGGACTGCATCAACAGAATTGATTAGTTTTTCAACAATCGCAGCTTCGGGGCGGCTCTGTTGATTTCCGATTGTAGCAAAATTGTTTTCATTATCTCCAAAATTATTCCATACTTCCGGCTTATCCCAATAGCCGGCCTTTTTTAGGAGGGCTATTACTTCTTCTTCGGATTCAGCTTTTGCTAAATTTATACACAATTGTTTCATACGGTTCCCACCATTTTCTTCGCAAAATCCGTTACAACATAATTTACATTAACCCCGTTTTTCTTTCGAGAGATGAAACCCAAATCAAACATTCTTGCAAGCATTCCCGTCCGGTATGTATTTACCATCTTGTCCGTCCATTTTGAATCCATCGTTGCCATTTTTTCATTCAAAGAGTCTGGTGTATTAAAACCGCTCTGTATCCATTGAACAACGGTCGTCATGCCCCCCCATTCGATAGAAATGTTGCTTTTTATATGATTGATTAAGAATTCCCGTTCCGCCAGATTAAACAGAGTCGGTGAAAAGGGATTTTCATCTATGACAGGATTTTTTAGTTTCGCAAAGTCCAGACCAAATGGTGAAAGGGCGATTTGTTCGTTCTCAATTACTACAAAACCTAAATCTGATAACGCCCCAACTGGATTTCCTTTCGAATCAACATATCCAATAAAATGATGAATGAATCTAGAATGTGATTTTTCTTCATCTTCTGGAAGACCTGATGCAAATACTTCCCCCCATTTCCGATTAGCCTTCGTATCACTTTCTGTCAAGACTTTTTTCATCTTTGAAGCTTCTTTCGCACATTCGATCTGATATTCATCCAATCTAACCGGAGAGCAATTGTTTCTTATTTGCATTAAGGCCAAATTTCTTACGGCAAACTTTATTGTAAAAAATTTATTATACTGTCCCCAAATGTAATAATTTTTTAAAGGTTTTTTCAGAGAAATGGGAATGATCTTGTCGAAATCCAGAGGGTTATTTAATACTTTAATAATTGTTGCAGGTTGTTTAGGTTTTTTATTTTCTAAAACATTCCTTACGTTCGGGTCAGATTGCTCCTTTGAGAGGGACTTCATCCTCGTTGAAAGATCAAGATCTTCCTCCTTTTCAAGTGTGATTTGGTTTTCTATTGCTATGAGAATAAAATTTTGGAGCGTGTAATTTTTATTAACCTCTTTTATTCTATTAAATAACTCCTCATTTAAATCGACAAGAATTTTCATAACTAATCCTATTGTATAATTAACATATAAAACTTTCTCATTTTTTTAAATAACCTTAACTGTTATTATGGTGTCTGCCATTTTAATATTAATTTAACTCAAATAACTTCAAAGGTCGAAAACATGATTGGTGACACCTTATAAAGATCTCTTGATCTCTACTCCAGCTCGTCACGATCCTTTGGATCGTAAAAACCCTGTATCAGGCCCGGATTGGCTGTTTTGAGGAACCAAGATCGGCACAAAGACACTAATTCACGAAAAAGCGGGACTATTATTTTTGGAATTCCGCAAATTGAGCCCGGTTAGGTTGGATTCAGTATAAAATGACCTCCAAAAAATCATCAAATAGCACCAATTGGACGGCGTTTCGGGTGCCGGATCGTAGTACAGTGGGTCAAAAGGAAAAGAACCCCTGTTTTGGCCATGCCCGGATCAGGGCCCGGCAGAATCCGGAACTGGGGTGTCTGACAACCCCGGCCGAGAGCTGGGGGAAGCCTGAGAACTGAGGCATCTTTTCCCGCCGGTATCGTGTGGGACTCTCCGACGGTAGCATTATCCGGGGACTGCCCATGTTGTATGATCCGGACCCGGATTCCGGGCATAATTCGCAAAAATGCGGGACTAATTCGCATAAATCCACCAGTTCTATGACGGGAAAAAAAATCCCTAAATAGCGCTAATTGGAGGCACGATCTCAGGCCGGATCGGGCTGTACTACTCCGGAAGAGAAGGAAGGCCTGTTTTGACCCTCCGATAGAGGTTTGTTCTCGACGGGCACCGACGGGGATTGGGTGACTAGCCCATGAATTCACTTTCACACTCCTTAACACAACGCACTCATATACATTAATATCCTAATTTATATCAGAGAATCATTCTCCCAAATTCCAATAGCCATGAGATCGATCGTTCTCGGTACCAGTGCATTTTACAACGGCGATTGCATCAGCGGGGCGGCTGAACATATTCCCGATGATTCCGTCGATCTCATCGTCACCGATCCCCCATATGGCATCAACGGCGACAAGCTCCACCAGCACTACAACCGGAAAGAGGAATTTGTCGTTGAGGGATATGTAGAGATCCCGCAGGCCCAGTACGCGGATTTCAGCCTGAAATGGATTAAGGAAGCGGAACGGGTTCTGCGTCCTGGCGGTTCGATCTATATTGTTTCGGGGTACACAAACCTTGTTGATATCCTCGTTGCGTTGCGGCAGACTTCCTTAAAAGAGATCAACCACATCATCTGGAAATACAACTTCGGCGTCTTCACAAGGCAGAAATATGTCTCATCCCACTACCACATCCTCTTCTATGAGAAGCCCGGAGGGAAACGGACGTTCAACCTCGAATCCCGGTACGGGCTTGTGGAAAAGACTGAAGATGACCGCTCGCTGAACAACTGGGACCGTGAGGATGTCTGGGTGATCAACCGGGAGTACAAGCCCGGGAAACTGAAGAACAAGAACGAGCTTCCCATGGCGCTGCTCATCAAGATGATCCAGTACAGCAGCAATGAGGGTGATCTGATCGGGGACTTCTTCCTCGGCGGTTTCTCCACCGCTAAAGCTGCAATCGGTCTGAACCGGCGGACAACCGGGTTTGAGATCTCAAAGCCGATGTTCGATGCGAAGATCAAAGAGATGAAAACGATCAAGCCAGGCTACCTGATGCCAAAACTCCGCACGCCGTTGATCGACAACCCGAAAAATCCCGGCAAGCCGTGGACCGATCAAGATCTAAAATTCCTCGGTGACGAATACCGCCGCCTCAGCGCAAAGAAACTGGCGAAGAAGGAGATCATCGCCCAGCTTGGAAACCAGCTTGGGCGTGGGCGGTGGGCAATTGAAAAGGCGCTGAAAAAGATCGAGCCATCCATAAGAAAAGAAACTGGGAAAAAAACATTATTGGAATTTTTCTAACCCGGATGCAAATTGTACAGGAGGGACCGGGCGGATCGATTCCGGCGCGCGACTTGTGATGAGCTCGTATTTTGGCCGGCGCGGGCTCCCGTCAGCATTCCGCATGCCTTCCTGGAAGAAAGTGAGCCATCCTTCTTCAACACCGCAATCGAGATCTTCCCCCCCATTGAAGAAAATTGCCTCAACCTGTTCAATCTCAAACGCACATTTCCGTTTTCGGGAACGGGCACCTCTGCGGATCCGTTCAATCTCATAGGAGGATATCTCCCCTTTCAGCGCGTCGTGCCATGCCTTGAATTCCCCGGTCTCATCAAATACCGCAGAACCATGGACGACAATGAACCCGATTCCCTTGTATTTCTGCATACAGAGCTCGATCGCTTCCCGATCATTCAGGATCATATGATCATTCCATGTTCCGTTAGGTGTGAGAACTGGATGGGCTTTAAAATCCCAGACAAATTTTTTCTTATAGTCAAGGGAGGTATTGCCAAACGTCGGCCCGCCCGTTCCCTGATGCTTCGAGGTCAATAGCGAATAGAGCAGGTGTTCAAAGTACCAGCCGATCCATTCCATCTGCCTCCATTGATAATCAATCCGTTTCAGTTCTAGGATCGCTTCTTTTCCATCAGTCCTTTGGGGAAGTAAGTTTTTGAGAATGGAAAGGATCTCCCCCGCTTCGCTGATCAGTTCATTTGAAAAACGATCACTCATACAATCCCTGTTCCGGAATTCCGGCTTATTAGGATTGTGAAATGGGAAATGAGATCAATATTGAGAAATTATGAACAATTCTTCTTATCCATCCCCGCCGCCCCGTAGTGCTCCACTGCCCCGTACGTCACCAAGCTTCCCATCCTCATACACAGAAACAGCCCCGTGCCCCCCGCAGACCATGCAGCGTTTCCCCTGCGGCCTGAGCGCGGCATCGGTGGCAGCGATAAGATCAAAGAGCGCCTTTCGCTCCCGTTTTGCAAGCTCGCTGTCGACATTGACCGAGGTTACGAGGAAGTCGGCAAGCGAGTTGTACGAGGATCGTTCCGGCGTCAGGCTTTCAAGATTGATGACACTGTCAGCGGTAAACAGGAGCCCGGACTCCGCGGAAAAAAGGTAGACCTGCCCTGAGAGATGCCCGCCGACGAATTCAAGCACTTCCAGTTCAAGGCTTGCGATCCTGATCGTTCCAAAAACGGCAAAAAAGCCGCGCGTGGACTGCGGTTCGGCACTCCAGCGGGCAGGCTACCACATCTTAAATGACATATGCTGGTTTAAGCCCAACGCCCCACCGAACCTTTCCGGACGCTGCTTTACGGCAAGCCACGAGACGCTGCTCTGGGCACGGAAAAGTAAGGGTGCGCGACATACGTTCAATTATGATATAACAAAAAACGGAGATTGGCACGAAGATGCATTGAAGCGCCCGGCAAAACAGATGCGATCGGTCTGGAGTATCCCCTCTCCAAAAGGCATGGAAAAGAATTGCGGGAATCATCCCATACAGAAACCGAAGGCATTGCTGGAACGGATTATTCTCTCCTGCACTAATGAAGGTGATACCGTGCTCGACCCCTTCTGCGGGAGCGGAACCACCGGCCTGGTTGCTTATCAGTACCATAGACCGTTTATCGGGATCGATTCCGAACGTGTATACCTTGAGCTCACCCGTGATCGGTACCTTGAGCTCGTTGAGTCATGTGCATGTTCATAACTGATCATCAGATTTTTCATAGTATACACTGCAAGGGCAGAACGATGACAGGGATTGTTTCCCATGATTTCAAGAGAGAGTCTGATGAATTCCGCTGAGAAACAACAGATTGAGTGGTAATCCCAAAAACAATAGGGAAAAATTATTGTTTCTTTTTTCTACTTGTCACAAGGATGGCAATAGCACTGAAGACAATGACGGAAAGAACAATTGTTATGGATGTGATGCCGGTTTGTGAGGGGGCCGGTGACACCGGCATGGACCCGGTATCTGATGCCTGAGTCTGGACCGCTGTCATTGTTTCTGTCAGGAGTGGCGTTTGTCCCCCCGCAGGAGTCACCTGCGTTGTTTCCGGAGTCTGCGGCGCCGCAACAGTCAGAACAAGGTCGAGATTGTTCTTTATCGACGGGTTGGTCACGAGGACATTGTACTGCCCTGGTTTCATGTCTGCACGGAACCCGTACTGGAAGGAGCCGGTCCCGCTCACCGGTGACATGAAGGTGTGGAGTACTGTGCCCGATGCATCCGAGATATCAATCTTCACATACGTGACACCCGTTTCCGCCATTCCCTGAAATTCAACATAGTCGCCTATGCCTATTTGGGAAGGGCTTGCGATAATATAGAATTCCGGCTTTTTAAGGAGAATAGAAGTTTTTGCTGTCACTTCCGGGTTAGCTACGTCAGATGCGATGAATATATACCGGGCTGTCTGCAACTTTGAGGCATCGGCGCGATCTGAGTCCCATCTGAATACCCATGAACCATCAGGATTCACCTGGGCGGTATTCCCCGATCCCGGGGTTCCCCTCAGGGCATACAGTGGTACACCTTCGGATGGGAGTCCCGGGCCGGTAATTTTAATCAATGTAGCATTTCCGACCGTGTTTTTTCCATCGAAAATAATCGTATCGCCGATGAAGTTACCGCCTGATCCGCGGTATGCGATCGTGACAGTTCCGGTTACAGCTGTCACCGGCATGGCCATATACACCACTGCACACAGCAGGACAAGTGTAAAAGAACAGGATTTAATCCGTGATGTATCCATTTTGCTGCCTCATAGTACAGAGAATATCAATTAAACAAGATATATATTTTTTTCATTTTCTCATCGTTTCAATCGTTTTTTGAGATATTCTTACCGGCAGACAGTCCGGTGCGGGTGGCAGTGCGAAAGCTTGCTGGAACAATACACGGGATAATTAAAAAATCGTGTTGTTTTATTAAATACTTTAAAAAAATTATAAAAAAACTGCGACTGCAATGACCGTGGTCCATAATCCGTTCTTATCACCTTCTGCTGATTGGCAGACATGTTTTGTTTTGATGATCTTTCCACTTGCCTTGTAGATCTGCTCACGCTCTGACCAGGCCGCGTTCAGGTCGAATTCGATTCCAAGCGTTGTGGCAAGCATCGTTGCCGCAAGGTCTTCTGCATATTCACCGGTCTTTTCTTTGGTCTCGCCGAATGCGTGGTGTTCAGAGAGATACCCGTACTCTTCCGTGTCCTTGGGAAGTGCGAGCCCGATTGCCGCAGATACCAGACGGTTGGGTTCGCTCGTCTCGTTGCGTGCCATCACGCAGTAGGTGACCCCGCCGGATTTCATTTCCTCTAATGCCTGTGCCGTGGAGATCTCTTTGCAGTTGGGGGGAAAGATGCTAGAGACATACACAAGATTGCAGCGCTCGATTCCGGCTTTGCGCAGTGCGAGTTCAAAAGAGGCGAGACGATCTTTGTGGATTCCCACACCCTTGGTGAAGAAGATCCGTGTTGGAACGAACATGATTATTATTTTGTCTCTTTTTTCATTAAGGTTCTGTTGAACCGATGATAAAGCATGACGTATGCTCGTTTTTTCCATCGTCAAGCAAAACTATTAAAAAAATTTGATATTTTTGATACATCAACGACAATGTTCTCAAATCTCTTCATTACACTCGTAAATCGCATTCCGAATCAACCACAGCACATAGCAGGACCGAGAAGGCTTTATTATTTTTTCAATGGTAAAAAAAATATCACGAACTCGGGAAATAAATTCCGATTTACCTGTGCGGAAACTTACCGGTGATAAGATTTAACCTATTTCATGCATTATGGTACACAACCGGATTGTGGTCATGGTAACGACAATGCTCGAGGATATGTTCCTCATCGAAATACGGCTCGGGAGGACCAAATGGAGGATCAAAAAGACCACAGCCGAGATTGGCAGGATCTTCAACATCACGGACTTTTGTGAAAAACACCCGCACATTACTCTTTTTGGACCTTTCTTTTTAAAAAAAGGGACTTCAGTTGCCCAGCTCCAAAAAGCAATTGAGGAGGCTGCAAAGTCTTTTGAGGCAATCCCGTTCCTGATGCACGGATTTGAGATGAACCAGGGACTCAGCGGTGCTGTTATCGCGTACAGGATTATCCCCACTGATCCCCTTGTCGAACTCACAGAAGCCATCATGACATCTGTCGGTGAGCTGGCAGAAATATTCAACACATGGGATAAGGACCCTGAACTGAAATGGTTCCATGTTACCATCGCAAACCGGCTCGATCGCAGCAAAGCGGCGCAGGTTTTCAAACACCTGATCGAACAGTCACCTTTCTCCTCATTTGATCAGGAAAAACAGGGAGGTTTTTTTACAAGATTTCGCTTTCCCCGTGAGGCAGACAGGCCGGGTGAGCACCAGCTCCCCCCACCACCTCCCATTCTCGATGAAGATGGACTCCGGATCACGATTGTCAATGGTGATCATATCCTTTCTGAATACGATTTAATACAGCATCGCTGGTTTTCACCGGAAGATCCGCATGCTTCATCCGAGTGGCTGCGCACATTGGAACGTTATCGCAGGAGGGATGGTATTGAACGAACCGGACCCCGGTATAATCACGAGGAGGATATCTTCGTCTTAAGCGACCTCCATCTCGGGCATGCCAATATTATCAAATACTGCTCCCGCCCGTTCCCTCATGATGCTGTTGATGTGATGGACCAGGTCCTGATCAGGAACTGGAACTATACCATAAAGCCCGGCGACAGGGTCTATTACATAGGGGATCTCTGTTATGGACCACTCGCAAGAACCCCGTTTGAGTATATCCAGCGGTTGAACGGTCGCTTCACATTGATCCAGGGCAACCATGACGAGGGAGAATATGTGACCATCCATTCGGAAACGCTCGTCCATAATAATATCCCCTTTATGCTGATCCATGATCCAGACGATATGCCAAAAGCATTTGATGGCTGGGTGATCCACGGACACCACCATAACAATGACCTTATACACTATCCATTCATCAATTTTGAGAAACGGTGGATCAATGTAAGCGCCGAAGTGGTGAAGTACCAGCCGGTCAGCCTTTCCAATCTTTGCAATATCATAAAAGATCACCAGCTGAAACCGAAGGTAAAAAGCATTCTGTTGCGGGAAATGTAAACAAGAACCTCACGTTCACAATCTATATACAGCGGAAGTGATCTACACCCCATACAGGAGGATCCGATGCTGTTTGAAACAATAACTTCGGCGGGAATCGCCCATAATTCCTATATTGTGGGTTCCGGCGGGAACGCTGCGGTGATCGACCCCCGCCGTGACTGTGAGATCTATCTCGAGATCGCGGATCGGGCAGATCTCTCAATTTCCCATATTTTCGAGACGCACCGGAACGAAGATTATGTCATTGGTTCGCAGGAGTTGTCAGCCCGGTGCGGCGCGGAGATATACCGTGGTGCCCGGATGCCATTTTTATATGGCAATCCTGTAAAGGACGGTAATAAATTCACCCTTGGATCACTGGAACTTTCAGTGCTCGAGACCCCGGGCCATACCGAGGAAAGCATCTCACTTGTGGTTCGGGACAGGGACGTTTCGCCGGAACCCTATATGGTTTTTTGTGGCGATACACTTTTTTGCGGTGACATCGCACGGACTGATTTCTTCGGCACACTGCGTAAGGGAGAAATGGCGGCAAAGATTTTTGATTCCATTACAACAAAGATTCTGCCGCTGGGGGATGGTGTCATTGTTTGTCCTGCACATGGTGCCGGCTCGATTTGCGGTGGGGATATTGCTGATCACCCGTTAACAACGGTCGGATACGAGAAGAAGACAAACCGCCTGCTACTCGCGGGCAAGGAGATGTTCATCCGGCAACGCATCGAGGAATCTCCTTATATCCCTCCCTACTTCATCCAGATGGAACAGTACAACAGAGATGGCGCACCCATTCTCGGGCACATTCCGCACCTGAAACCGTTGGGAATTATGGATGTTAATAACCTGAAAAGGTCAGGTGCTCAGATCGTGGACATCCGATCGCCGACCGGTTTTGCCGCCGGGAATATAACGGGGAGTCTATCGATATGGCGAGACGGGATCCCGGCATTTGCCGGCTGGTTCCTTGATTACCAGCGCCCGGTCGTCCTTGTAGATGACTTCAATACCGGTCTTTATTCCGTTTTAAGGCATTTTATACGGCTCGGGTATGACAACATCACCGGCTACCTTGCCGGAGGTTTTCCTGCATGGTTCAAAGGTGCGCAGGAGATCGCAACTATCGGTGCCTGTTCTGTCCAGCAGCTCAAAGAGAGGCTGGAGACAGAAACCCCGTGTATTCTCGATGTGCGGGACATCAAAAATTACAATTCGGTGGGACACATCAGGGGAGCGCACCACATTTATGTCGGTGAGCTCCCTGCCCACCTTTCAGAGATCCCAAAAAATGAACCTATCTTCGTGTACTGTGATGCGGGATACAAGGGGAGCCTTGCTGCAAGTTATCTTACGATGAACCATTACCACAACGTTACCAATGTGCTTGGCGGTATGCAGGCATGGAAGCGGGCGGGATTCCGAATCGAAAAATCTATATAATTTTTCTTAATTTTATTCAAACCCCAAGTAACAAGATTTATCTTGTCCTGTTGAGATCAGATGGTATTTATGGATATTGTCAAGATCCCGCGCATGGAAAAAAATGAATATGACCGGCTGATCGACAAGGGCTATATCTGCCGGATCGCATTCCAGGGCGAGAAATATCCCTATATTGCGCCATTCCTCTATGTCTTTGACGGTTCCTTCCTCTACTTTCTCTCGACCAAATACGGAAAAAAGCTTGAATACTTCAGGAAAAGCCCGTATGTATCAGTGGAGATCGAGCGGTACTCCAAGGATCTCTCTTCATTCATGTTTGTTACGCTGCAGGGATATCTCGAAGAAGTGCATGATTCGATCGAAAAGATGATGATACGCGAAAAATTCGTCGATCTCATCGTTGACCGTGATTTATCCTGCAATATCCTTGCAGCACTTGGTCATTCACCGGACGACCCTCCCGCTGCAATCGCCGAAGAGGAACGGTCGCTGGTCTGGAAACTTGTTGGGGTTAAGGATCTCGTGGCGTTAAAAAATCTCTGATCATAAACACCCGGTATTTTTTTTTAAAGGCTCCACAATACGGTACTTTTTTCATCTTATTGAGCCTGGTTCGAATCTCGTGGCGCTCCACCGAGCAATTCCAGGAGTTTTTCGGGATCTGTCGTGGGAGCCGAACAGGCATGGCTGGAACAGACATACGCCGTCGCCTGTCCGTTGGTTGTGCAATATAATCCGGCATAGTGGGACAAATCGACAGTGATGTCGTTACCATCATCAGATAAAAAGAGCACAACAACGGAGGGCAGGAACCGTGTATGGTATGCATGAACCAATGCCTGTGAATCGTTTCCCTCCATTTTGCCTGCAATAACAACCTCATGGTTAGGACCCAGTGCATGATTGAAGGCACAGAGAAAGAGCGCATGTAGTGCAGGGGACTCCTGTACTGTCCTTGCAAAGAACGCGCAAAGCTTCGCCGCCATGGAGTCGAGATCGGAACTACCGGTGAGCCTTGCAAGGCGCACTAAATTCAGGAACGCAATCGAATTGCAGGAGGGGAGTGCACCGTCATAGATCTCTTTTCTGCGGACGATCAGCTGCTCTGATGTACCAGATACCGTGAAAAATCCTCCATGGATGCTGTCCCAGAAATTGGTAACAAGGTAGCGGTTGAGCTCGACTGCGGCGCTAATATAGCGTGCATTGAATGTTGCTTCATACAGCTCAAAGAGCCCCCAGACCATACAGGCATAATCCTCTGCAAATGACGGGATTGCTGCTTCCCTTTCCCGGTACCGATGGTACAGTCCACCATCCGGACTGCGCATGGAAGACAGGATGAAACGGGCGGCACGCGCCGCGGCGTCCGCATAGTCAGGTCTTTTAAATGCCTGCGCTGCTTTGGCAAATGCAGCAATGGCAAGTCCGTTCCAGTCAGCAAGCACCTTGTCATCGCGGGTCGGGCGGGGGCGCTGTTGCCTGACAAAAAAAAGGGTGCTGCGGATTGTCTCGTACCGTGCTGCGATTTCGTGTGGCGTTATTGAATGTTTTTGTGCAATCTTTTCCAGCGATGGTACCAGGTAAAGGATATTGTTCCTGCTGTCACCATGGGGATCTAAAAAATTTCCGTCAGGAGTCACGTTGTAGATCGTCCGGGCGAGAGTTGCATCCTCACGACCCAGTGCCCGCTCAAGTTCTTCCGTTGTCCAGAGATAGAACGCCCCTTCCCTGCCTTCGCTGTCTGCATCCTCTGCAGAATAAAAAGCTCCTTCCGGTGATGTCAGGTCGCGGAGCACGTACGAGAGAATCTCCTCTGCTGCAGCCCGGTATTGTGGCTTCTGTGTCGCCAGGTAAGCCTCGGTATACGCAATCGCAAGGAGTGCCTGGTCATAGAGCATCTTCTCGAAATGCGGCACCCGCCACCGGTCATCCGTGGAATAGCGGTGGATGCCAAACCCAATGTGATCGTAGATGCCCCCCCTCCGGATTTCATCGAGCGTCTTTGTGACCATCCCGAGCGCACGCGGATCTCCTGTCCTGTTCCAGTAACGGAGGAGAAACATGATTGTATGCGGCGCTGGGAATTTCGGGGAGCTGCCAAATCCCCCGTACTCATGGTCAAACCGGAGGAGCAGATCCTCAAACGCTGAAGTGAGCACCTGTTCGTCCAGTATATGGGTAGTGTCGGACGGTGATGCAGTGATCAGCGCGTTTTTGATCTGCTCTGCCGAACTGACCATGTCGCTTCTTTGATTCCTCCACAGGAGCGAGATCTTTGGTATCAAGTCGAGCATCCCCGTCATCCCGAACCGTCCTTCCCGCGGGATATACGTCGCAGCGAAGAACGGTTTTTTATCGGGAGTCATGACGATGCTCAGTGGCCAGCCACCACTACCGGTCATCACCTGGCAGACCATCATGTACACGTTATCGATGTCAGGACGCTCCTCACGATCCACCTTGATGCACACAAAAGCGTCGTTGAGGAGTCTGGCGACGACCTCGTCTTCGAACGATTCGTGAGACATCACATGGCACCAGTGACACGTCGCATATCCGATTGAGAGAAAAACCGGTTTGTCCTCGCGTATAGCCCGCTGGAATGCATCATCGCCCCACGGGTACCAGTCAACTGGGTTATGAGCATGCTGGAGCAGGTAGGGGCTCTTTTCGTGAAGTAGGTTATTCGCGTGCCGGCACAATGGGGGTTGTGTCCCATTGGAACCTTTGTCGCTGTCCTGCTGCACCATACGGGGTCATAGGAGATATGGTGATATGAGCGTTTCAATGGTGTCAACAGCACCTGCTCATCGCTGACCTGAGCGCACCATCACAATTCTTTGACCATGGCACCAATACAACATGACGGTTTCATCTCCATGGATGTTACGGGATTTTTCAGCTTCATACTTCTCGCCACCCTTGTAATCCTGATCTCGGCAGGACTTGACCGGCTCTACGCGCGCGTCATCCCAGTACGAACCCTGTATTACGCAATCCGGATGCCGGGGGTCGTCCTGCACGAGCTCGCCCATGTTTTTGGCTGTCTGATTACCGGAGCCAGAATAACAAAGGTCGTGCTCTTTTCGCGCGGGGGCGGATCCGTCACGTACTCAAAGCCCGCGCTTCCGCTCCTTGGCAACCTCATCATCAGCTCGGCACCTCTCTTTGTGCTCCCTGTCGTTCTTGCCTGCCTGACGTGGCTGTTTGGAGCCTTTCTCGGTTGTTTTCTTCCACCGATCCTGCCACCATCGCTGGAGACCACCGCGGGAATTGTGAACATGGCAGCCACTACCATCGAGATATTTATCACTAATATTTTCACGCACACAAACGGCTGGTTTTTCCTGTACCTCTATCTTGCCGCAAGCATCATCCTCTCCCTCTCACCCAGCGGACAGGACCTGAAAAATGCTGTCCTTGGTATTGTCATTTTTGTAACATTCTGCCTCGTTGTCATCTGGAGCGGGTGCGCACCCGCGATCGCGCTGCTTTCGCTGGTCATCTCACCTATGTCCACCGCGTTTTCGCTTGGTATCATGTACGAGATGATCGCGTTCATTGCATCGGTTCCGTTTGTCATTATCTACGGGTTAACTACACGCCAGATCTGATACCCGATGAAAGAAGTGATATAATGCCAAACCATATCAGATCAGATCGGTATTAATCCTGCAAAGAGGATATTTTTCTCTCAGTCATGAACGATGAGCCCGCAACCGGGAAACCGGGTAAGGACACAAAGGACAAAATTCCGCCCGGCATGCGCCAGTACCAGACCATCAAGGCGAGGTATCCCGATGCAATCCTCTTTTTCCATATCGGTGATTTCTATGAAACGTTCGGTGCAGATGCCGAACTGGTTTCCCGCGAACTGGATATCGTACTCACCTCGCGGTCCCGCGGCTCTGACAACCGCATCCCTCTTGCCGGTGTCCCGTACCATGCAGCTGAAGGGTATATCGCGAAGCTTGTAGGCAGGGGCTACAAGGTGGCGGTCTGCGACCAGCTGGAGGATGCGAAGAACAAACAGGGAATTGTCAGGCGCGATGTCGTTCGTGTGATCACACCGGGCACGGTAATTGACTCATCCATGCTGCCATCGTCAGATGCACGGTACCTGATGGCACTCTGTCCTGCTAAAAACGCAGGTGCATGGGGACTTTCATTTCTCGATATCTCAACCGGTGAGTTCTTCGTCACCCAGCTTTCACGCAGGACGGAGAGACAGGAGATCCTCTCCGAGGTTGCCCGTTATCGGCCTGCCGAGTGCATCGTCCCGTCAACGGTTCCTGAGGATATCGTTGATGCAATCAGGAACCAGGGGGTCAGTGTCAACCAGTTCCGCGATGATGCATTTGAACCGGAGCAGGGCTGCCGCATTCTTACCGACCAATTCCATGTCCCGTTCCTTGCTGGTTTTGGGTGTGATGATAACCCCGCAGCAATCGGTGCCGCAGCTGCAGCTCTTATCTATGCAAAGGAGACCCAGAATGCTGCGCTCCCGCATATCAGCAGGTTTTCCACGCGCACGGCAGCGCAGGGGATGATGCTGGATGCCGTCACGATGCGCAACCTTGAGGTGACCGAGAGTATCCGTGGTACAACAAAGGGTGCGACACTGCTCTCCTGCATTGATCATACCAGCACCGCCATGGGTGGCCGGCTCCTGCGACAGCGGGTGATCCGCCCGCTTGTTGATGTGGCTGAAATCAACGGCAGGCTGGATGCCGTGGAATTTTTTTGTGCCAGACCTTCTGATCGCCTTGCCCTGCGTTCCCTATTTGCGCACATAGCTGACATGGAACGCATCGCAGCACGTACTTCCTATGGCAACGTGAACCCCCGTGAACTGCGCGCGCTCGCTATGTCCCTGGACATAATCCCGCAGATAAAAAACTATATTGCCGGTCCTGAGGCCATTCAGGTCCCGGATCGTGTAAGGGACGCCGTCGCAAATCTATGCGAACTTCCAGAAACCAGCGGACTCATCAAAAAAAGCATCACCGACAACCCCCCGTTGAGCGCCAGAAACGGCGGGATGATACGGCCCGGATACTCACCTCAACTTGATGAACTCAACCATGTACTCAGTTCCGGGAAGGACTGGATTGCAGACCTGCAGCAGAAAGAGCGCGATCGGACCGGCATCAGGTCGCTCAAAATCGGGTACAACAGGATCTTCGGCTATTATATCGATGTGACACGCTCCAACCTGCACCTTGTCCCCGGCCATTACGAGCGTAAACAGACCACAGCAGGCGGTGAGCGGTATACGATTCCCGAGCTGCGGGAGAAAGAAGCGCTCATCACCAACGCAGATGAGCACGTACTCTCCCTCGAGCGGGATCTGTACAATGCGCTTGTCGAATCGCTCAAAGCAGAGGTCGCGTCATTCCAAGCGATTGCACAGGGCATTGCCGCTCTCGATGTCTATTGCGCACTTGCAGAAGCGGCGCAGACGCATCAGTACGTCCGCCCCGTCATTGAAAAATCTGACCGGATCCTGATCCGTGACGGCAGGCATCCCGTTGTCGAGCGCGCTGCGCTGGGAATGTATGTGCCAAACGATACCGACATGTCCAGTTCGGCAACCCAGATCATGATTATCACTGGCGCCAATATGGCGGGGAAGTCAACCTACATGCGGGCGGTTGCACTCACCTGCATCATGGCGCAGGCGGGCAGCTTCGTACCCGCAACTTACGCAGCTATCGGGGTCGTCGACCGCATCTTTACCCGCGTCGGAGCTTTCGATGACCTCGCAAGCGGGCAGAGTACATTCATGGTCGAAATGCTCGAACTCGCACTCATTTTGAATAACGTAACTGTCAGTAGTCTGGTCATCCTTGATGAAATCGGCAGGGGGACAAGTACGGTTGACGGGTATGCCATTGCGCAAGCAGTACTGGAGGACCTGCATACAAAATCGCCCGCGGGACCAAAGACACTCTTTGCCACTCATTTCCACGAGCTTGTTAACCTGGAATCGGCATTTAAACGCATAAAGAACATGCATTTTGCGGTCAAAGAGACAAAAAGCGACGTTATTTTCCTCAGGAAACTAATCCTTGGCGCAACCGACAAAAGCTACGGTATCCATGTGGCACGGCTCGCAGGAATCCCAAAAAAAGTCACCGAACGCGCAGATGCTGTCCTTTCGGAAACGATCACACGGAGAACAAATCCCTCTCACAAAGTCCAGCGCTATACCCAGCTGCTGATTGGTGATGACGGAGGAAATCCCCCTCTGCCAGCACCCCACCCTGTTCTTGAGAAGATTAGTAACCTCGACCTTGATACGATGACTCCCCTGCAGGCACTCCAGAAACTCCACGAACTCAAGGAACATCTCAAAAAAGGAGGTGGGACATAGATGGGAGAAACGGGCGGTTTTTGGACAATACATATTCTCGATCCCGCGACGGTGAACATGATCGCTGCCGGTGAGGTCGTGGAACGTCCCGTCTCAGTCGTAAAGGAGCTGGTCGAGAACGCGATCGACGCTGGTGCACAAACCATCCGGATTGAGGTCTTATCATCAGGTGGGGCAATTAAAAGCATCGGGGTAATCGACGATGGCACCGGTATGTCACCGGACGATGCCGTCCTCGCTTTCACCCCCCATGCAACGAGCAAAATCCATACGATTGCAGACCTGGACACCATCCAGACCCTCGGGTTCAGGGGCGAGGCGCTTGCAAGCATCGCTGCTGTGTCCAGGATCACGCTCAGCACAAAACAACGCGGGAGCGGTGCCGTTGCTGGGACAAAGGTGGTTATCGAGGGGGGTGTAATCAGGAGCCACGGGGAAACCGGTACCCCGGAGGGCACAATGGTCGTGGTAGAAGATCTCTTTTACAATACACCTGCCAGAAAAAAGTTCTTAAAGAATTTAAACACCGAGATCTCTCATATCACCGGTATCCTGGAAGGCCTCGCACTCGCACATCCCCAGATCTCGTTTCATTATAGCCATAACGGCAGGGAACATCTGGCGACAGAACGTTCCTCCCGCCTCCTCGATACGATTGCCAGGATCTTCGGGGCTTTTATCGCCAGTGACCTGATCGCTGTACACCACGCGCTCCCGTTTGTGTCTGTTTCCGGGTACATCTCACCTCCCTCACTCTTTCGTAAAAACCAGAGCCGGATGCTTGTTTCCATTAACGGTCGCTATATCTCATCACCATCAGTTAATGCAGCAATTCTCGAAGGCTATGGCACGCTGCTCTCAAAAGAGCGGTTTCCGGTCACCTTCCTCTCTCTTAACATCAACACAGCGCTGGTTGACATAAACGTCCACCCTGCAAAAAAACTGGTCAGGCTGAGCCGGGAACCCGAGATCCGTGCTGCAGTGCGCGATTCGGTTGCCACTGCATTGCTCGCATCAGACCTGATTCCCGTCATGCGGTCAAAAGAATCATCAACGTTTGAATCCCGAAAAACTACGCGCCCGCTGCAAAAACCCTATAATCACACACCATTCCAGGCATCCCAGATCAGGGAAACCACCCATGCAGGCACCACAGCAACCGAGTATCAGCTCCGGCAGACTGAACTTTCAAGCGGGGTTCTGCCCGTACAGAGCATGATGCCCGACATGGATGTGATCGGCCAGTTCGGCGGGATCTACATCCTTGCTGCAACACCTGCAGGAGATCTGATCCTGATTGACCAGCATGCCGCTCATGAACGGATCATGTACGAACAGATCAGTGCACAGGAGGAGAATGTCCGGCACTCGCAGGAACTCCTTGAACCGGTTATCCTCCACCGCAATGCACGGGACGCAGGCGTCCTGCGCGATCTCCTGCCCTCGCTTGAAAGAGAAGGTTTTTTAATCGAGGAGTTTGGCAGGGATAGTTTCCTGGTGCGTGCGATCCCTGTCATACTGGGTCGGCTCGAACAGACTGACCTGATCAATGAGATTATGGATGATCTTACAGGAGAAGACCTTCAGAGATCGGTGAGCCGGCGTGAACAGATCACGCGGGTCATCGCCTGCCGTGGCGCGATCAAAGCCGGAACTGTGTGTAGTGGCGAACAATGCCGGCGCCTGCTCCAGCAGCTGCAAAGAACAAAAAACCCGTTTTCCTGCCCTCACGGAAGACCGACAATGGTCCGGTTTTCGCAAGAGCAGCTTGACGCGATGTTTTTGCGGACATAGTGCGGGTTTGCTCATCAACACTGGCTCAGGTCAGGAGCCGCTTGTCCCTGCCTGCAATCCTGAGTGCGGTGATCGCGGCAGCCTCCTTCTCTTTGATTTCGAGCATGATATCGAGATCAAAAGGTTGGCTTGCGTTAAGGAATATAAGGAAGTGGCGCGGATCCAGCCGGGCTGCATGGTTCCCCTTTCGCACCCTTGGTTCCTGCGAACTGTAATCAACCATAGGAATCCCATCGGTTTTTTTCCATGTCGCTGCCACGCGGGAGATCACCTCGGCAACCGGCTGACCTCCCCCATTCACCTCATGGTGGAAAACATCAAAGAGCACCGGGATGCCGGTGATTTCCGATACCTTCAGGCAATCCGCAACGGTGTACGCGCGGTCATCATTCTCAATCACAAGTCGCTGGCGCACAGAAGGATGCAGCAAACGATAGTTTTGACCAAACCGTGAAAGGCTTGATGCGCGGTTACCGTACACGCCGCCGATATGGATCTGGATTTTGGCAGATCCGTCCAGCCCGAGGCTATCAAGTACACGGGCGTGGTATTCCAGCTCTGTGATGGTGCGTGCAACAATATCGGCGTCAAGTGCATTGATCAGGACAAACTGGTCAGGATGCATTGAAATGCGCATATTATGCTCGCGAATGAAGTCACCGACTGTCCCCAATTCCATGGAAAAATGTGCCTGCCAGTCAAACGTGCATACGGGGTGAGACGCGAACGGGACAAGGTCTGAAGTGATCCGGAAGAACAGGATCCCATGCGCCGCGTTGTATTCAAGTATCGTAAGAAGACAGCCTATGTTTTTACCCACGGTTTCTATCAGCCGATCCTCAGCATAGGATGCAAACCGGAACGTTTTGTTCCCGCGGCAGGGAACCGAGTAATTTATGCAGGGGTACCCGATCTTCACAGGCGAGCATCGGACGCGCGGTACTAAAAAGCTAGGCGATGCGGCACAGGGTTATTTGAAAAACCCAGTATATTGACAGCGGTCCTTGCCTTGGTGTAATCTCTTGTCCCACGAAGGTTGCCGGAACAAGAGATGCAGAATGCATTGATCTGAATGATTATGGTGACATGCAGATAATCCATGAAGTGGAGATAATCCACCTGTTGCCATGAACCCGAACCATGATACCGAATCCCAGGCCGTCCTATCAGACGCAGAAAGATTCAGGGCATTGCTCGCGGAACAGGGGTTGAAACCCGACACCTTTGCCTTGTTTTGGAAGATCATCCTTTCCCATTATGAGCGCGAGGGGCGGGATCTTGCATGGCGGTTCACAACTGAGCCCTATCATATTCTTGTCTCGGAGATCATGCTCCAGCAGACCCAGGTGGAGCGTGTACGTAGAAAATATCCGGAGTTTCTTGTGGTGTTCCCCACCTGTGCTGACCTTGCAAAAGCACCGCTCCAGCGGGTGCTGGCAGTCTGGCAGGGCCTGGGGTATAACCGGCGGGCAATTGCGTTGCAGGCTTGTGCAAAAATTGTTGTAAATGAGTATAGCGGCAACCTTCCTTCTGATGTGGACATCCTTGCGACCCTGCCTGGGATCGGATGGGCAACCGCCTGCTCAATTGCAGCATTCGCCTTTAACCTGCCGGTGGTCTTTATCGAAACCAACATCCGGCGTGTGTTCATTTTCTTCTTTTTTGATGGGAAGGATGGAGTCTCAGATCGCGAGATTATCCCGCTCGTTGAACGGGCACTCTACCGGAAGAACCCCCGGGTCTGGTATTGGGCGCTGATGGACTATGGGTCAATGCTTAAAAGGACCGTTGCAAACCCCAATCGTCAAAGCGCCCATTACGAGAAACAGTCAAAATTCAAAGGGTCGGATCGCGAAATCCGGGGGATGATTTTGAAAGAATTGCTGGATGCCGGTGATCTTTACAAAGAAGAACTTATCCAGAAGTCCGGCACTGATC
Organism: Methanoregula sp.; assembly: GCA_026394605.1. Taxonomy (GTDB): domain Archaea; phylum Halobacteriota; class Methanomicrobia; order Methanomicrobiales; family Methanospirillaceae; genus MVRE01. Next base: position 76,839 of record JAPKXY010000030.1, on the reverse strand, counting down.
CTGTTCGGTTGAAAAGGATTCTCAGCGCACTGATCGACGAGGGGTTCATTGTGTCTGAATCAGACACGATTCATATAACCGGTGAGAAAGAACCGTGTCCTGATCATGCAACAAAAAATGGTCATCCTCAGAATTCACTAGAGCCGGGCGCCGATTAAGACAGAATGATGGTAACCTAATATAGTATATATTATTCAATGTATTATTACGATTAAGTTGTTAATCTATTAAATGGATTAACATATTTTAATTAATAAAAAATTGGTATTGGTAAACATTCTTTCAATATCATGAACCGGGTTTCCAATCTATTGTTAAGGATCGATTTCCTGATTTATAGAATTCCAGGTATATCTGGCATACACATGATGGAATTTGTATAATTATATCAGGTTTTTTAACCATCTGCCATGCAGTACGGCGTGGCAAAAATTCTTAATAACCCCTCCGCAATTTTGATTCAGCCCTGCAAGGGGCGGGGAGGAAACAGAGATGGAAAAAACACTTTCCGAACTCAAAGACAAGAGCAATCCTGACCGGTGGAAGGCGGTCATAGCCCTTGAAAAATTTGGTGCACCGGCGGTCGACTATCTGCACAAAGCAATCGCTGATGAGGATAAGTGGGTGCGCTATGCGGCGGCAGATGCACTAGGCAATCTCGGCGACAAACGCTCGGTGGACTATCTGACCCGGCTCCTTGCGGACCAAGACCAGGATGTGCGGTTTGCATCAGCCGAGGCGCTCGGGAAGATCGGGGATCCCAAGGCGTCCCATGCCCTGATGCAGACATGCAACGGGGACAACTGTTTTGTCAGGATCGCTGCCGAAGAGGCACTCTCAAAACTTGCCCCGGCCGACAAACAACCTTCAGGTACCGCACAAACCCGTCATTAATTGGTATCATCCTCTATACTTTCGACTCTTTTTTTCCGGCACGGGATTGCGAAGAGACCCCGGTTTTCACACCACCCGTTGGTGCAGCATTTTTAACACCCCGCAGAATCGCCATGTATCCCAGCAGCTCACCTGCCTCATCAGAGACGACCGAGATGCTCGCTTCCACAGGAACCCTGCCGGTAGGCGTTATGAGAAAAAGGGGAAAAGCGTCATGCCCGTGTTTTCGTATTTCGGAGAGACGATCGAGCATCGGCTTACGCATCTCACTGGCGATGTACTGCGCAATGCTTCTCCCCACGATTGCGTCGCTGTTCTGGACCCCGAGAAGCGTGACCAGCGCGTCATTTGCCCAGATGCAGCGTGCAGAGAGATCGAGCAGGGTGATCCCATCATTTGCCATTTTAAGGGCGTTTGAAAGGTACAGGAGACTTGCATACCCGGGTGCCTGAACGGCCTCCTGAGCAACCGCACGAACGGCCGCGGGCTGATCCTGCATTGAGCGGGCGGTTGCATCAGAAGGACCATGTTCCCCGATCATGACCCTTGGCAACAAAGCTTGTTCCGGCAGTTCGCGGATCGTCTCGATCGAACCAATACGGTTGCCTGCCGGATCCTTAAGAGGGTAGGATTTTGCCCACAGGAATGCACCCTTTCCCCCATAAAGCGAGCGGACTAATCCTTCCATGATAAGAGCCGATCCCTCCCGTTTTGCTCCGGGATAGTACTTTAAAATCTCCTCATCAGGGGCATCCAGCAGATCGAGAAGGAGTGGCCGGGATTTCCCATAGAACGGCAATGCATGGGCATAGTCACCCCGACAGATGATGTCAGCTTTTTTCATACCGGTCAACCGTTCCATCGCGGCATTCCAGGCAATAACACGCTTTTCACTATCCACCACAAATGTCGCATCCGGCAGGAATTCGATGATGTCAACGATCTCCTTGTGCATCACATCAAGCTGGTGCTTTGCCTTTGCCTGATCGGTGATATCCTCAACTATCCCGTTGATGTAGACAAGATCCCCCTTTGGATTGAAATTGGCAAGGACGGTCACTGAAACGCGGATTATTGTACCATCGGCCCGCCTGAGATCAACCTCCTTGTTCTTTACAAACCCCTGCCGCTGAAGCTCCTCCAGAAGTTTTTTCCTACCGTCAGGTTCTACGAAAATGCCAGCAATCTCAATCTCCTTGAGCTTATCCAGCGAAGGGTACCCAAGGATACTGACAAGGGACGAGTTCCCCCACGTGAATTTCCCTGCCGGGTCGCCGGTGCTCCGGTACACGCCAACGGTGATAGTATCCACCAGCGAACGGTACTTCTCCTCGCTGTCCTTGAGCCGTTCTTCCGCTTTGCGCGAAGAGACATCACGTGCGATGGTGGAGGCGCCCATGACTGCTCCATCGGCGTTCCTGATGGGGGAGATCGTTACGTCAACCTCAATAACCTTACCGTCCTTGCGGACACGAAGCGTTTCAAGGTTGTCGACCACCTCGCCGTTTCTGATCTTTTTGAGGATTCCCTCCATCTCTTCCCGTCGCTCAGGGGGGATGATCTGGGATATGTGGTGACCGATGATCTCCTCTGACGAATAACCGTAAATCCGCTGGGCGGCCTGGTTCCAGCTGATGATGGTGCCGTTATTATCCTTGCCAATGATTGCATCATCAGTTGATTCAACAATCGAAGAGAGGAGTTCTCTCACCCGTCGAGATTCTATGTGTTCGGTGATATTCTCATAAATGATACACTGTTTTCCGTCAGACAGGGTAATCGGTCTGAAAAAAATAATCTTGTCGGCGCCATTTTTGCATCTGACGGTATATGTTCTCGGTCGCAGCTCACCAACCGATGAATGTTCAAAATCGGATTGCCACGCGCCGATAACCTCTTTCCGGTACTCCGGGTCTGGGAAGGCAAGCAGGAACCATTCCCTGCCCATTCTGAAATCGTCGAGATCATACCCGAACGTCTCAATAAAACTCTGGTTGATAAAGTGGTATGTGCCATCGGGATCGATGATGGCAATGGGGAGCGGGGAATTTTGTGCAACATTCGAAAAGAGTTCTTCACTCTTTTTAAGAGATTCCTCTGCATGCTTGCGTTCGGTGATGTCCCGGAAGATCCCTTCAACACCGAGCACTGCACCAAATTCGTCGTAATACAGGTGACTGTTGGTGGAAATATAGAGCGGGGTTCCATCCTTTCGTTTCAAGACGATCTCGTAATCCGTAACCGAACCATTCCTGTAGAGATCATCAAGGAATTTTTTTCGCTGTGCCGGATCCGCATAGAACATCTCCGCGATATTGCGCCCGATACCTTCTTCTATTGAGGTATATCCCAGGACCGATGCCCCGCTCGGGCTTGCCATGATCAGGTTTCCATCACGGTCGGTTCGGTAATAAACATCCTGGATATGATCGATGACGCCGCGGTACAACTTCTCGCTCTCTTTTAACGCTTTCTCCGTGGCTTTGCGATCGGAGATGTCTTCGATAATAATAGTCGCGCCATGAGTACCGTCATCAAAGATCGTCGAGACCAGCCTAATGCCAAACGACACGTCTTTGCCGTTATGCTGTACTTTTCTCTCGACGATCTCAATCTTTTTTTCAGCAGATTCGGTCAATGCGCTATCAATCGGAAGCCCCTGCAGGAACGGTAAACCTGTTTCCTCGACAGACTGGCCGATCAAAACCTCCCGCGTGACCCCGGCGGACTCCAGGAACAGGTTGTTCGCCTGAAGGATGCGCTTGTCCGAATCCAGCATGATGATCATATCTGAGGAAAAATCCATCATTGCTGACACGGGCACGCGTGAAGAGAGGGTGTATACTTTTGACGTTCCGTACTTCTTTGCCTCGACCTGTCCGGATATCAGCAGGATCTCGAGATACTTTGCGACGGAATTGCGGTTCAGCTTGAGATCGTATGCAATCTCCGATATGCCCATGCCCTTTGAACGGAATTTCAGGGCATTTTTAATCCTCGAGATCTTTTCATGGTCAAGGACCATATACAGATGAATAGATAGAAAAGAGAACAATTAAACTTTTGTAAATTTCATTCAAAAAGACTGACAGTAAAAAGAATATTGTGGGGTGTGACGTTGCAGAAAAATGTATGATTTTGAGGATCGCTGTACGGAACTCTTCCCCACCTCACCAGAGGTATATGCCAACGATGCACATGGAGCATAATCTGCCGCTTGCAGCACCAATGAATTGATATTCATCCCGCAACCATACACACGATCAACAGGGAGTGAACAAGGATGCCTGACCTGCGATCCATTCCCGATGAGACAAAATGGAAGCTCGCTGCACAGTGTGCCGCCAGACTTCCTGCGATGTATGAACTCGTCTTTTCTCCGGAATTCGGGGAGCGTTATGATGAACTTGAGCAGGAAATCTGGGTCGGACTTGCAAAATTCGCATTCGATATCGCACGGTCGCTCCGGTTGCCAATTAAAAATGCGCAGGACCTTGGACAGAGCATGAGCACGGTGAGGACGATCCTGTTTGGGCCGGATTATAAAGATGAGGCAATGGACGTCGGAGAAGATGGTTCTGTGGTCATTGTCAAACACTGCCCGTTCGTTGCGGAAGCTATCGGGGTGGGGGCATCTCCTGACCGCGCGTTCAAGCGCTGCCTTGCGTTCACCCTGAGCATGCAAAAAACCCTCAACCCGGAATATAAATCCCGGTACGTGAGGGCGATGTGTATGGGTGACCGCCAGTGCGAGATTAAAGTTGACGTGGATACGGAAATTGGAAAAAAACAGGATAACCCAAAACAGGCTTGATCGTATACCGGAACTGTTTTTTAAAAATTTCTATTTTTGAATTTCTATTGTGATATAATTACGCAAGGTATTAATCCGCAATTGCTTATGGTTGTTTATTTACACAAGGTAACCATCGATAGCGGAATGTTGGCATTCCTACCATTCAAACGGTAAAGAAGTATATATTTTCGGTCATCGAAGAAGATGGTGACCATCATGCAAGCCGAAGTACATGAACATACCGGCGATGACAAACATTCCAGTGCATCTGAACTCCGGAAAAAAGGTTGATTCTTTTTTTAGCTATTTGAGATAATACCCGATCGCCATAAAAGCCAGCCCGACGTAAAACATGATCGCAAAGGGCCACGAGAACCCGAGGTTAATTGTATCCAGTCGTTTTAAATCCTGGATAAAGATCATAATGAAACCGAGCACAAAAAATCCGAGGCTTAACTGGGTCTTTGTCGTCTTATCCATGGTCAATTCTCCAGTACACAATATTAGCACGAAGTGAAAAAGGCTTTTGGTTTCGTTGATCATAAAAAAAGCGTATTGCTTAAGGAATAAGGTCAAAAATTCCCAACCACAAGGGAGTACAACTTGCAGACCGGTACTGGCGGCGCACCGATGTGGCCGACCGTGATCCGCTCATCAGGATAGCAGAGGTTCTCGCAGACTACCACTTTTAGTGGGATGCCAAGCAGCTGCAGCCTTTTGTACAATTCCAGAATGTCGAATTTCGGATCGGCTAGCAGGAACACGATTTTTTTATGCGACAGAGCGTCAATTGTGTCGCGCATCCCCTGCTCATGCCCAGTGCCATGAGCCACGACCGGGACGATTTGTGCCAGCGGAATCCTGAGCCGTGCAGCCGCCACCTGGAGGGACGAAATTCCAGGCACCACTTCACCGTCCAGGTACCCCAGCCCGGCGAGCATCGGGTCACCGGTGGAGAGGACTACTACTTCTTTTGGGAGCGTGTGCAGTGCCTTGAAGTCATCGATAGTTTTCACGATACAGTCTGGTGGTATATGCGGTTGGGCAAGTTCGATTGCCCGGTCTGAACCATAGATCAGGGCAGCTGATGCGATTGCCTGTATTGCCTCTTTTGTCAGCATGCCCGGTCCACAGCCAACCCCGACGATTTTCATGGGCTCTCACCTATAACCGTGCCTTTGCGATCGACCAGAACCACATGGACATGTGGAAATGAGATAAAAAATTCATCAAGCGTTTTTTTAATGGTCGTGTCAAAATCCGGCGATGCGGAGAATTCCTCAACGGTGGCATAGCCTGTGCCATGGAGGATATGCGGATTGATATATTTCAGGATCAGTGCCGGAAGTCCAAGGAGGATTATTTCACCGCAAGCAGCCTCGAGTGCATCACCGATACGCGAACCGACCAGAACCACCTCGTGCGACGGATACAAAAGCCGGGCATACCGCAGTCCGGTTCGACCCGTTGTCAGCACCACGTGATGAGCGGTGCTGATCCGTCCGAGCATGGACGCTGCAAGGTGATCGTCCCATGGTTCCACCAGTCCTGTGGTACCAAGCACAGAGATTCCGCCTTGTATACCGATGCGGGGATTGAGGGTGCGTTGTGCAACTACCTCACCCTTGGGAACAGAGACCGTCACTGTCACATCTGAAAGACCACAGGCATCAAGCGCCTCCTCCATCGAACGCAGGATACAGGAAAGCGGGGCCGGATTGATTGCCGGAGTACCACGATGAAACCGCGGGGTGTCGCGGACAAAGATCCCGATGCCGGCACCCGCTACGAGGTTCACGCCATCACCATGCACGACTGCCTGTGCGACAAATAGAAGATCAGCGGTCGCATCACTGTAATAATCTCCCGCATATTTCCTGCATGATGCCGTACCATTGCGAGCAGCGACAGGCACCTCCACGTCAAGCCCGCAGGGGATCCTGATTTTAACAGATGATACTTCTGTTCGCAGCGAGAGGATCGCGGCCTTGCAGGCAGCTGCCGCGGTCGTGCCCGTCGTGTACCCGCGACGCAGGACCGTGCCCGATGCGGTGAGTACTGAAAACCCGCGGGCAACGTCGTCAAGCTGATCCTGCGATTGGCATTTTTCCTGCCAGCTGGCGGGGTACTCAAACCCTGTGACCGGATCCCGCATGAGAAGCGCCCTCTGCATAGATCGTGATACATTCGTTGATCGCTGCTACCCCTACCGGCGTCCCGCCCCGTGTCCCATCAGTCGAGATGGAGGGAATGTCGAGGTTCCGTACCATTGCTTTGGACTCTGCCGCATTGACGAACCCGACGGGTGTTCCGATGATGACTGCCGGTCGGGTGCCATGCCTGACCATGTCGCAAATAATGAGCATTGCGGAGGGGGCATTCCCGATTACAATGATAGATCCTGCAATCCTGTTCTCAATGGCAGATAAACCCGCCGATGTGCGGGTTATCCCGCGGGCAAGGGCAAGGTCCTGACCGTAATCCAACGCACAGAGTATCTCAGATGTATGCCCCTTTTTCTGGATACCGACCTGCACCATCCGGATATCGCTTATGATCGGTGCGCCGCGGGCAAGGGCTGTTAGGGCAGCCGGTAGCGGATCATGGCAGAACCGTAAAAGCGGCGCCATTGAAAAGTCCCCGACAGCAATCGAACACCGTTGCCTGATCCGATCCTCATCTGATGCATTTCCAATTACAGAACGCGCATGTATCCGGGAAGTTCGGGAGATCTCGTATGCCTCCCGCGTCTCGGCACCCAGATCAGTATATGTATTTCCGCTGGTATCCGCGCGGGGTAATGATTCCCTTGACATCTGCTCCCCTCCTCCAGATCCTGCTTTCCGCACCACCGATGATAACGGTGGTGTGCATATCCACACTCCTGTCATGTGCCTCGATCCCGCCGAGCGTGGTGATGATAATTTCCTCCCCCTGCCGGTACGCGTTCTTCACCAGTGCAACCGGTGTATCTCCTCCAAGATATTTTCTGGCAATCGCAACCGCACGCAGGAAGTTATGCGGCCTGCCACGGCTTTTCGGGTTGTACAAAACGACCGGAATGCCAACGGAAAAGACCGCTTCGAGCCTCTGTTCGATGACCTCGAGAGGTGTCAGAAGATCAGAAAGGCTGATTACCGCAAAGTCACCGGAAAGCGGTGAACCGACCCTTGATGCGGCTGCATTTGCCGCAGTTACGCCCGGCACAACTTCAACCGGGACATCGAGTCCTGCGTGCTCCAGCACCTCAAGCACGATCCCCGCCATACCATAGACACCGGCATCGCCGCCGGATATCATCGCCACACGATGGGTGCGGGCGAGCTTGATTGCGGTTGTTGCCCGCTCCACTTCCTGTCCCATCGTGCTTGTGATCACCTTCTTTCCGACCAGCAGCGGTTCGAGCTGCGCAAGATACGTATCATTGCCGATGATCATGTCGGCACCGGCGATTACCTTGAGGGCACGGGCGGTCATCTGGTCCCGGCTCCCCGGCCCAATCCCCACGATCGCGAGCGTTCCCGCTGGCCTACCGGGCAATGGCAATGGTCACCCTCCCGTATACGGTCTTTTCCATGACAAGTTCCTTGCGCTTCGCAACGGCAAGGGCACACGGCTCTGCGACACCGGAGAGCCCGATCCGCACCGCCTTTGATGGTGACCGTGCTGTCTGTGCATTAATTGTTTCGTCATCCAGAAATATCAACCCGGCAGAAAGGGACGCAATCGCATCCACCAGTCCGGATTCGTTCTTCTTTTTTATCGTAGTCGCAATGGCGAATACATCCACCATAGCGATGCCGGAAGCAAGGAGCGCCTGCTGCATGGCAACGGTAACCTCCTCTTTCTTCACGCCCTTCCGGCACCCGATACCCACGGTGTATTCACCCTTCTTCAAAAGAACCGACACATCCGGACAGGCGATGACGATGGCAGGGCCAACAACCGCAAGGACAGGAACATCTCCCTCAAGGATAGCCGCATTCACACGCCGGGTCGAATCACGGTTCAGGACATCGCACCCGTGCTGTTCTGCAATCACTTCGACCGATTCCTTCCCCATCGCCTCTGTTGCAGTCGTGATCACCGGTCTGATCCCAAGAGACGCAAGCTCCTGGGCAAGCTCGTTTGCTCCATGGTGCCCCCCAATCAGGGGGATGGCATACGAAAGGTCGGGGCTCACAACAACAACCGCAGGATCGATCCACTTGTCATGGAGCAACGGCGCGATGGCGCGTACGACGATACCCGTAGCCATCAGCGCGACAATCCGCCGATCCGATTCAAAAACGCGGGCAAAGACGTCAGCATCATAGGGGAGCAGTGTTGCACCAAGGTGCACCGCGATCCGTTGTGCCTGCTCAAACGATCGAGGGAAGGCAATCACGACGGTTTCTTTCATGAATAGAGGTGCGACCTCCTGCACTGCACGTCCGGATCAACCACATGCCCGATAATCAGCAGTGCGGTACGCCCGATGCCGGCATCCCGCGCCTTTTGTGCAATATCAGCAACCGTCCCCCGCAATACCATCTGATCGTCCCATGAGGCGTGGTAAACAACAGCCGCCGGAGTATCGGGCGGGCAGTCGAGTTTTGCAGTTACTTCCGCGAAACGGTCAGCGCCAAGAAAGATCGCCATGGTTGCACCAACACCGGAGAGCTCCGTAATATGATCCTTTTCGAGGGTCTTTCCTGCGGGGCGCGTGATGATCAGGGAATCGCTAATACCGTTAAGGATTAGTTCAATCTGGAGTGCGGCGGCAGCCGCAAACAGTGACGAGACACCGGGAACGATTTCCACGGCGACACCACGGTGTTTTAGTTCGGTCATCTGCTCTACAATCGCGCCAAAGAGGGACGGATCGCCCGAATGGAGACGCACGACTTTTTTTCCGGCTTTTGCATGCCGCTCCATTTCCATAACGATATCTTCCAGCTTCATTCCCCAGCTGTCAAGCCGGATGGATGCATTCGATTGCGCAACAAGCGCGGGATTGACGAGCGATCCGGCAAACACCAGCACTTCGGCAGTCTCGAGGAGCGCACGCCCTTTCACAGTAATGAGATCAGGATCGCCAGGACCTGCGCCAACAAAAAAAACGACTGGCTCCCCGGCGTGTTGCATGTTACCGCCTCGCATACATGACGCTTAAATAATCACTCTTGTCCGGGAGATTACCGTTTTGGTACACTTTCATATCCGGAAAGAACATCCGCTCGACAAGGACGAACTCCCGGTATCCTTCTTTTTTCAGTTCTTCCGCACGCTCTTTTGGTCGCTTAACCTTGAGCAGGATACGGATGTCAGGCATCCCGCCATCCGAGACCGTAAAGCCGCTCGCGAGCGAGATATTAGCCGCTGCAGCGAATGCGGTGATCGCGGAAATGCCGGGTTCCGTACTGCAGTCAACGTCGGGATAATCTTCAGCCATGACCGCACAGAGCCGGGAGAACGTGGAGAAGAAGTTCGGGTCGCCAAGGATACCGAACACCACACAGCCCTCTCGTGCTGCCGGTGCGATCACCGCCGCGTTCTCTTTCAGGTTTGCCATGATCCGTGATTCGTCATCGGTCATAGGAAAGTCAAGCACGACCGGCTCGCGGTACGGCGCGACAAGATCATATGCGATCCTGCCGGGTACAAAGACCGCATCGGCTTGACGCAGGAGCCGCACCGCCCGCAGGGTGAGCAACTCGGGATTCCCCGGCCCCAGCCCAAGACCGATCAGCATGCCGTACTCTCCCCGACAATTACGTAGACCGGATTGATCGGCCGGAACCTGATGCTCCCCGCGATCCCATGCGACCGTGCGACCTGCATATGCACCACTTCGGAAAATATCCCGAGCTCCTGCATCGTAGTAACGGTGGTGTGCAATGTGCTCACCAGCACTGCGTTCACTACAATCGTGCGCCGCACCCGCTTCGCAAGTACCGGCAGAAATTCTGCCAGCCCGTGTGATCCACCAACAAACGCACAGTCAAACGCACGGTTATCGTCCGTAAGAAATTTTGATGCTTCAGCGCAAACAAATTCGATATTTTTTACACCATTGCGAGATGCTTTGCTCTTTGCAAAACGGATGGCTTCGGGCCGGCGATCGATTGCATACACGTTTGCCGCGATCCGTGCCGCAGCAATCGACACTTTGCCGCTCCCGCAGCCTACATCGATCATCAAATCACCGGTACGCAGGCCGAGCTTGAAGAGTGCCACTGCCATAACCTCGTCCTGTGTAGGACCACCGGGCATCTTCGATGGGCTCATCTCCTAAACTTTAGTTGTGTTAACGTATTAAGACTTGTTTTAGAGAAGGAGTTCTGTGCGGATAAACCCCATGCTGCCGGGTCACGAGTGCCTCAAAACCAGGTTCAATACAGGCTCCGATCGGTGTCTGACACTGCCAAAAGAAGCCCGTTGCGGGCTCCGTTTCTTAAAGTCCACGTAAAAGCCGTATTTTGGCAAACTGACGATTTAAAACACCAACCAACCGGGGGTTATGGGCAGATACCGGGTCGGATCATACAAAACACCCTGCCATAAAAAAAGTTCTGCCAGAATCAATCTGTACACGGTTCAGGGGCATGGTGAGAAGCATATAATGGACGTATTCTGGCAAACGGGGGCTGGATAGGAGTTAGAATCTATCATAATCTATCATTTCAGGTACGTGGGAAGATACACACTTTCCGGTATTACGATTGTATCCGTAATTTTAAAAAAAAAAATTCCGGATTTTTTTTAAATTATTACTCTGATTTCCCTTCCCCATACTCCACAACGGTGATTCCCCCCGCCTTCTTGATCAGGAAATACGCGCCGGCAAGCCCGAAGACCACGACGCCGATCCCGGCATACTCCAGTCCTGATGCAACCGCAGGATCAAGCAGGATCACCTTACGGGATATCGCGACAATTGCAAGCAGGATAACAATCTCGAAGTGAATGGAGTTCTCCTTGAAATATGCCTTAATGGTGTCGAGCAGTTCGATGCCAATCAGGATGAGCAGGAACCCGCCCAGCACGTTGGTGAGTTCATGGTTCTCGAGGAGAAAGGGGGGAGGGTTGGTGAGGTTTGTCGCAAGGAGATAGCACAGCTCCACAAGGGAAAAACCAAGCACAGCCATCAGCAAGACCATGAGCGCCGCATACACGAACCGTTCAAATTTATTCACAAGTTCCAGCATCGTTGATCATTCCTCATCGACCGGTATCAGATCCGGTGCATCGGGATCATATAATGTTACCACATCGCCGATTATGATCGCCGCAGGAGGTTTGACCCTGGTCTTTTTTGCTTTTACGGCTATCGAACTGAGCGTGCCGACCGTCACCCTGCGGTCCTTGTGCAACCCCCGCTCGATGATCGCAACCGGGGTCGCTGTACTCTTGCCGTTTTCCATGAGCGCAGCTGCTATTTTTCCGAGGTTTGCAACACCCATGAGAATGACAATTGTCCCACGGCTCTGTGCGAGCAACTTCCAGTCAAGCGCGGGCGCAGGTTTGGCCGGGTCCTCATGACCGGTCAGAATCGTCACCTGTGATGCATGGCTCCGGTGCGTAAGAGGGATGCCCACAGATGCCGGGACTGCAAGGGCGCTGGAGATGCCAGGCACCATCTCGACATCGATGCCCGCTGCCCGCACGGCCTCCAGCTCCTCACCGCCGCGCCCGAACAGGAACGGGTCGCCACCCTTGAGCCGCACGACGACCTTCCCCTGTTTCGCATGGTCGACCATCAGCGCTTCGATCTCGTCCTGTTCGAGGGTATGCTTCCTGCCAAATTTCCCGCAATCGATCAGTTCAGCATGTGCAGGAAGAGTTGCGAGAATTTCTTCACCCGGCAACTGGTCATATAGCACCACGTCTGCGGCATCGATCACCCGCCGCGCACGCTGCGTGAGCAGCCCGATAGCACCGGGTCCTGAACCCACGAGATAGACCTTACCGTGCATGTGCAAACCCCATCTTCGCGTGTGCCTGATCGATCAGGTCCTGCGCCCGCCCCCGCAGGATGCGCCCCTGTTCACATGCTTGTTCGAGATTCTGCACATGCACCTCGATCCGCTCGGTCCGGTTGCCATCGAGCGATAACACCTCGGCAACTAGGTGCCCGGCACGGCAGTAGATCCCAAGCGGTGTGAAGCATCCCCCGCCCATCTGCTCCATCACCGCCCTCTCGATAGCCACATCATTCCGGGTCTGCGGGTGGTCGAGGGCGGAGAGGGTCTCCATAAGCGAAGGGTCAGCGCGACTCACGACTGCAATTGTCCCCTGATTGGGAGACGGGACAAAGGTGTCAGGCGGCAGGCGCTCACCGGGAACCCGTATCCCGAGACGCATCAGACCTGCTTCCGCAAGCACGATCGCATCGTACTCCCCTGCGTTCAGTTTTCGGATCCGCGTGTCCACGTTCCCGCGCAAGTCTTTTACAGTAAGGTCTGGATCATGGCGGAGCAGCTGGGCGCGACGGCGGATGCTGGACGTGCCAATTACCCTGACACCCGCGAGGACTGAATGGTACGCGATATAGTCAGCAGGGGGATCACGCTTGATAATGGCAGCCATGAACAGTCCATAAGGTCGGAATGCAGGGATGTCCTTCATGCTGTGCACTGCGCAGTCAATCTCACCTACAAGGATTGCATCATCAAGCGCCCGCACAAAGACGCCCTGTCCACCGATCTCATGGAGCGGTACGCCAGTCACTGTGTCCCCCTGCGTGGCGATGACCTTTTTTTCAGCGTCAATTCCCATTGCAGCAAGCTTCCCACAGACAGTGGCGGTCTGCGCGAGCGCGAGCTTACTACCCCGTGTGCCAATGATTATAGACATGATCGATAACCCGCAGCAATAGCCTGGATATCCTGATCGGTATGCATAACTGACAGGAAGTTGGTTTCAAACTGCGAGGGGGGAAGGAAGATGCCCTGTTCAAGCATACGTGTCCAGAACCGGTGGAATGCACCGGTATCACATTCCTTCACCTCGCGGTAGTTGCGCGGAGGTGCGTTCCTGAAAAAGTACTTGAACATCGATCCCAGCCGGACAAACGAACCCGTGCCCCCATCCTTGATCAACTCCTCGATCGCACGCGTGTTATTCTCAAGAACCGCATATGCATTCCGGTGTTCGTGCAGCCACCGCACTGTCGCGATGCCGGCAGAGAGAGAGAGCGGGTTTCCTGAAAATGTACCAGCCTGGTATACCGGGCCTGCGGGCGCCACCATTTCCATGATCTCGCGCCTGCCCAGAAATGCGCCGATCGGCAGCCCCCCTCCGATAATCTTACCCAGGGTAGTCAGATCGGGTTTTACACCATATCTCACCTGTGCGCCACCGATGCCAAGCCGGTAACCGGTGATCACCTCATCAAAGATCAGCAGGACATCACAGGCGCGGGTGATTGACCGGATCTCCTGAAGGTAGTTCTTATCAGGAACGATCAGCCCGATGTTACCGAGCACCGGCTCGATGATGAGCGCAGCGACGTCATTGTTCTTCGAAAGCAGGCTTTCCAGTGCCTCAGGGTCATTGAACGGCACCTGCCGGGTATGGGCGACCACATCAGCAGGGATGCCTGCGGAATCTGGCATGCCAAGCGTCGTTGCACCGGAACCTGCTTTTACGAGCACCGCATCATGGGCGCCGTGAAACCCTCCTTCAACTTTCACGATATCCTTTTTTTTAGTAAAACCTCTCGCAAGCCGGATCGCCGCCATCGTTGCTTCTGAACCGCTCGAAACGAACCTCACCATATCCATACCCGGATGATCAGCGGTTATTGTGCGCGCAAATTCAGGTTCAAGTGGTACAGGCGTGCCATAGAGCCATCCGTTCTCCAGCTGTGCTGCGATCGCTGCTTTGATAACCGGGCTGGCATGACCAAGGATGAGGGGACCATAGGCAAGGCAGCAGTCGATCAGGTGCTTTCCGTCAACGGTAAAGAGACGGGACCCGCCCGCATGGGATACATAGAAAGGATAGGGCTGGATGGCACGCACCGGGCTGCTGACCCCGCCGGGCATCAGGTGTCGGGCAGAAGCAAACAGTTCACTTGACTTCATCAAGCCACCCCGCAACGTCCCGGGCAAAATAGCTGATGATGAGATCTGCCCCTGCGCGTTTGATGCAGGTGAGACTCTCGAGGACAGCCTCCTTCTCGTCGATCCAGCCACGCTGCGCCGCAGCTTTGATCATTGAATACTCCCCGCTCACCTGAAACGCGGCAATGGGCAGGCCGAGCGTAGCGATCTCAGCAAGCACATCGAGATAGAACCCCGCCGGCTTGACCATCAGGATATCGGCGCCCTCCTTTGCATCGAGCTCTGATTCAAGAAACGCCTCCCGTTTATTTGCCGGATTGATCTGGTAGCTGGAACGGTCGCCAAACGAGTATCCCGAATCCGCCGCCTCCCGGAATGGACCATAAAAGACGGAGTTAAACTTGGTGGAGTACGACATGATCAGCACATCCTCGCGTCCATCACCATCCAGAGCCGATCGGATTGACGCGACCATGCCGTCGAGCATGCATGAAGGGGCAACCACATCCGCACCGGCTTCTGCATGGCTGACCGCAATCCTGTTCATAAGTTCGAGCGATGGGTCGTTGAGGAGGTCAGTGCCTGAGCGCGTCGTTCCGATAATCCCGCAATGACCGTGGCTCGTATATTCACAGGCACAGACATCCGTGATTACCACCATATCAGGAACGACCGTTTTGATCTCCCGCACTGCCTGCTGTATAACGCCGTTTTCTGCATATGCGGCGGTTGCCCCGGTGTCTTTTTTCTTTGGGATGCCGAACAGGAGAATCGCCCGCAACCCGTGATCCCATAACCCGTCTGCAACACGTCCGATTCCACCAATCGGGTACCGCACCTGATCGGGCATTGAGCCGATAGGTTTTTTACGTGAGATGCTCTCATCGATAAAAAGCGGGACCACAAGATCATTTGTTGAAAGACTGGTCTGTTGCAACATCGGCTGGATGTTGCGTGAGCGTGACCTTCTCATCCGTCGTGCAGGAAACATCATCAGTCACCAGCCAGTAAAAAGAATCTCCAGTATCCAATTGAGGAGCGATGCTATTTATGGTTTACAATTCGTTGGCGGATTCCCCGTCGGCAATTGATGGGTAGGGGTTGTGAGCGGGCATGCATTAAAATATACCGAATTTTTTATTATGTACTTACTCCTGAATGAAGGGGTGGTGTTGTGTGGACAGATTTGAAGAATTCCTTCAGAAGTTGACAACAATGGACGAGACGGGAAGTGCACGGCTCATCGCTGAACAAAAAGACCTCTGTGTGTGCAGCGGTTGCCCGACTTATAATGAGTGCATGCGCGAGAAATATGAACAGCTCTACTGCATCATCGGGCGCAGTCCGACGTGCACATTCGAGAAGAAAGGGTGCATCTGCCCGACGTGTCCGGTCAAAGATGTGGCGGGACTCCAGAAAGCTTACCACTGCATCCGGGGAACAGAACAGGAGCAACGGAGTACCACAACTGTCAAAAAAACTGCCTGACTGCATCCCGCATCGTCATCTTTTATTGTGCAGACTCATCTCATCTTTTATACCCTGACGCACTACCAGAGATTGTAAACATGACCGGATGAGAGGGTGTTCTATGGATTATACCGATATTGTGATGCAGCGCTACGCAACAAAAAAATTTGACGGCAGGATGATCAATGAGGCACAGGTGCTCAAGCTTCTGGATATTATCCGGTACTCACCATCCGCATTCAACCTCCAGCCATGGAAGATCAAAGTGGTCACCGCTGCAAGGATCAAAGAGAAGCTGCTGCCTGCCACCAACAGCCAGCCACAGGTGACCACGTGTTCGCACCTGCTGGTCTTCTGTGCCAATCCCGAGCTTGAGCCGCTTATCGGAAAGGTCGAGAATGCACTCAACCGGACAGCGATGCCAAAGAACGTAATCGCGCAATATACCGGGCTGATGAAAGGATATGTCGCCGCAATGAGCCCGGAGCGGCGTCTTGCGTTCGCACGCGAGCAGGTGCACATCGCGCTCTGCAATGCGGTGAATGGGGCAAAGGCACTCGGGTTCGATTCCTGTCCCATGGGGGGATTTAACCCTGCAGCGTATGCAGATTTGCTCTTTTTACCCGAACACCTTGTCCCTACGGTTCTCTGCGCTATCGGGTATGCTGCAGATGCACCACTGCAGAAATTCAGGTTCCCTCGCGAGGAAATCTTCTTTTAATACACATTGACAGAAAATTTATTTTTTCCTGGATGCATGAGGATCGCAGGAGAGCCGCTCTCCCTGCGTAATTGCCCTGAGCAATGATTCTGCTGCTTCAAGATCGCCTAATTCGGCACTCGCTCGTATCGCAAACGTGGCATCGGTCAGTAGTTTTTTTGCAAGCACCCGGGTGAGATCGTCAACAACCCCCGCGGTTCGTTCATCAGAACACCCCAGTCGCGCAATCGCCCTATCCCGTTCCCTTGTACGAACCGCCTCTGCCCAGCTATGGAGCGAGGCAAGGATATCATCTGCGGTCTTCCTGTTCAATTGACGGAGAAAGAGGATGAGTTCGTCTTCAATAAACTGCCGCGCCCGCTCTGCCTCCGCTTTCCGGTTATTCATCGTCTGCTCGTTGATCATGCGCAGGTTGTCGATGGTAAAGAGCCGGACGCCGTCGATTGCTTCAGCCCCTTCCTCAACGTCGCGCGGCTGTGCAATATCGATCAGGATAAGCGGGTAGGGGTGCCCCTCGACCGGCCAGCACCGCGCCTTCATCGCCTGTTTGAGATCCTGTTTGTGGATGATCGGGTGGGGGGCTGACGTGCAGGAGATGATAACATCCGAAAGTGTGATGTAATGGTAAAGTTCGGACAGCCGTACCGCCTTGCCCCCGATTTTGTCCGCAAGGATCTTTGCACGCCCGTATGTCCTGTTTGCGACATACATCGCTGTCAGGTGCTTTGCCGCAAGTGCCTGGGCGACAAGACGTCCCATCTCCCCGCTGCCGATGACAAGGATATGTCTACCTTCAAGGGTTCCAAGCTGAGATTCCGCAAGGAGCACCGCCGCCGATCCGACCGATACCGCCCCGCGGTTGATCTCGGTCCGTTTGCGGACTTCAATGCCAACGTGCACGGCTTTATTGATGCAGATCTCGAGAAGGTTGCTGCTCGTTGTCGCCGCTTGTGCATCAGCGAGCGCTTTTTTGAGCTGTCCGATGATCTGGTCCTCACCCACGATCATTGAATCGACGCCGGCTGCGAGTTCAAAGAGGTGCCTGAGCGCGTCTGTCCCTTCCCTGACAAAGAATCCGTGCCGTTCCCGTTCCTGTAAAAAATCAGAAAGCGCCGCTGCTTCGCCCTGCACGATCACCTCCACGCGGTTGCATGTCTGGAGAAGGAGGACTCCCTTGAATCGTTCTGCAGCACTCCTGAGGAACTCCCCCTCATTTAAAAATCGGAATGCTTCGAGCGCGGCAACATGGGCTGTGTGGTGGCTCAAACCGGCAATTGCAATCGGAGCTGCGCCATATTCAACCATGCAGGTACCTCAGTTTCACGATCTCGTGTGCCTCTGTTGATGAACGCCCCAGCGCATCCCAGACGCTCGGATCGTTCAACACATCCCAGAGGATCTCACTTCGCCGTTTCTGTGACGGTTCCACCGCTTTGAGCCTCTGCCGCAGGATGCCCTGGAAAACGATCATTTCATCAAGGTGGGAGAACATTGCCCCTATCTGCTCCCTGACAAATCGGGATACCGCTGGACTCTCCCCGTCAGTACTCATTGCAATCGTATAATGTTTTCCCCGGCTTGCCGATGGGATGATGAGATCGCCGCGTTCGCCATTTGCATTATTGAACAGAATTTCCCTGTTTCTGCAAATCCTGCCGATCCGGTTGTTCTGTTCACGGTCAGAGAGTGCCGCAACACCGATGAAGGCACCGTGTAAAATGCGTTCCAGTACCGTATCGGATACCAGAGCAACATCCAGTTCCCGCCGGCTTACAGGAAGTGCAGTGATTGTTCTGGAAAATGAACGGCTGACTACGAGCACATCTGCATTGACACAAAAAAAAACCGCCTTGCGTGCTGCCACGTTCCCTCCTCCAAAGATCACCACGCGTTTACCGGTAAGATCAACAAAGAGCGGGGTCATCAGTTATTAGATTCGCAATTGCGTTACATTAAGGTGTTGGAGTATGAGCCGGTAATTGAGATTAAAACATGAAATGAGAGAAAAGCAACGGGCTGCAATGCGGTCAGCACTATCGTGGATTTATGGACGGATGTACACCTGCCATCCCCGAATTACGATATACTTTTATTCTTTGACTGCCCACCTTTGAAAGCGCGAGTCCAAATTTTGCGCCGATAGTGTAGTGGTTATCACTAGGCGTTGCCAACGCCTAAACCCGGGTTCGAGTCCCGGTCGGCGCATGGTAGAATAATTCTTTTTTGTGAGCGTTTCCTAAAAAAATTGTAATTTTATTAAAAAACGGGATGTTTAGAAAAAGAAGAATCACTTGTGCGTTACTTCTTCTTTGCTGCCTTCTTTGCGGCTGGTTTCTTGGCTACGGGCTTCTTCGCCGCCATTTTCTTTGCTACTGCCATTACGAGTCCACCTCCTGCCACATTTCGTTATTAAACTGATTAATTTAATTATTTAAAATATTTGTGGTGATTTATAGTCGGAAATCTGATTCACGGATCATCTGCCATGTTTTTTTTTTACAATCCTTGCGATCGATTTGAATTGCTCTTTTTTTCATTTTCACCTGATTACATCGACGGAAAATATAAACCAAAGATGCCATTTTTTTTATTTGATTTCAATTTTTCAGACAGCATATTTGTGTCAATTAGGCTTGCGCGGTTTTTTTTAAATCGTATTTTAACAAAACAATAAAAAATTTATCTGCAATCCACCAAACAGAAATCATATGAAGCGATCTTTTATTATCGGCGTTACAGGAGGGTTTTTCGGGTTGGCAGCAGCACTGTTTGTTCTTGTCACCGCTACCTCCAATGAATATACCCTCTCAGGTGTCCAGGCAGCTCTTTTTTCAAGCATGGGGTTGATGGGTGCCGCAATCGCAGCAAGTGAAACAAAATTCGCAGGCTGGATGCTTCTCTCCTCGGCAGTATGGATCCTGATTACCGCTCCTCTGGCGGGCACACTCAATATTTTGTATCTCTACGCCCCTGCCATCATCTGTTTCGGAAGTGCCGGACTAATCGCCCTCCTCGAACCCCAGCCAGAAGAACAAAACGGCTCCTCGTGAAAAATCACTGATGAGACACCCATGTTAAAATTTTTATTGTTGTCGTATTTTCCGTAATAAACAATCCGGATTCAGCATCTCACATATTTTTTATTCCCGCAGTGCGTATGACTAAAGCAATGCGCCCCTCGTATCATGGCAGCATCCTTCTGCGTTGGTGCGATTCCTGCCATGTACCGGTGCTTGCCGACCGGTGCCACTGCGGAAATGCAACCAGGGAAGTACCGGTGACTCCCCCGGGAGATGCGCGTCCTGCATTTCAGGCTGACCTCAACCTGATTAACGCCATTTATGAAGATCATTTCGGCGTCCCGCTTGTTCCCGCAGGTCATCTTGCACTCCTCAATAAGGTGCCGGACAGGGACCGGATGGAGGAGGTTGTTGTGGGGGGAGGGATTCCCGGGTCAATCCGGTATATCCCAGAAGAGCGGCGGTGGGAACCTATTCCACGCCCGGAAGCAGGAACGCTTCTGAAACCGGTGCGGCACGTTGTTGTCGTGGATGATGGTGCCGTACCAGCAATCCGCGACAACGGGGTGAGCGTGCTCGCGCCGGGACTGGTGTCAATCGACGATGCAGTTTTCGCTGGCGATGAGGTCTTCATTCTCGCGTGCGATAGTACCTGCATCGGTGTCGGCAGGGCGCGGGTGGATGCGGATACCGCATGTTCGATGCACCGGGGCATGGTCGTAAAAACCCGCAGGAACGTGAAGTCAACCATCACCTGTGGAAAAGCAACATGGGATGATGCAGTAACAGCAAACGATGGGGTGCTGGAGAGATCTGAGTCTGCCGCAGTGCGGTTCGTGCAGGATGTCTGCTCACGCACCGAACTGTCAAAAAATATTTCGTATTCTGGAGGAAAGGACAGTCTTGCCACTCTGCTTGTTGTCAACAAAGCGATCGGGAAAACCCCCCTGCTCTTTGCTGACACCGGTATGGAGTTTCCTGAAACCTACGCAAATGTAAAAGAGGTGGCACAACGCTATCAAACCGAGCTTTTCAGTACGACCAGCGAGAACCGGTTCTGGGAGCATTTCAACCAGCGGGGACCGCCAGCCATTAATGCCCGCTGGTGCTGCAAAATCTGTAAACTGGATCCGGTTCAGCAATTGATCCGGACGCAATGGAGGGAATGCCTCTCGTTTATCGGTCAGCGGAAGTACGAATCCCTGCGCCGCGCCCAGAGCAGGCGCATCTGGAAAAATCCCAATGTGCCTGCGCAGCTCTGCGCAGCACCCATCCACAACTGGACTGCACTGCATGTCTGGCTGTATCTGATGCGGGAACGTGCACCGTACAATATACTCTATGAGCACCGCCTGGACAGGATCGGATGCTTCATGTGCCCGTCCAGTGATATGGCATTGATACACATGATCGAGGTAGACTATCCTGTGCTCTGGGCAGGATGGAGCAAACATCTCGAAGAATGGCAGCACTTTCGCGGTCTTCCACAGGACTGGGCATGTGCCGGCCGCTGGAGACTTAAAGAGGGGCGGGAACTTGAGGACGATAGCAATTGTTGATTACGGGCTGGGCAACCTGCGCAGCGTAATCCGGGGGCTGGAAAATGCGGGTGGAAACGCCGTTATTACAGCGGATGCTGACACGATCACATCTGCTGATGGGATCGTGCTTCCAGGTGTCGGCGCCTTCCGCGAGGGCATGGAGCAACTGGGATCACTCAGGACGATGGTCATCGAAGCAACAAAGCATGTGCCCCTCCTCGGCATCTGCCTTGGTATGCAAATGCTCATGGAGGTCAGTGAGGAACATGGCGTCCATGCGGGGCTCGGGTTGATCCCGGGACTGGTGAAGCGCTTTCCCCGCGCAATCGGTATGAAAGTGCCCCACATGGGCTGGAATTCTATCTATATGGAGAAACCGGAGAACCCGCTCTTTGATGGTTTTGCTATGGAAGAGTATGTGTATTTTGTTCACTCATATTACGCTGACACCCTGCCTGACCATACCCTCACAACCACCACATATATCTGCCCGTTTGCATCGTCCATTTGGAATAAGAATGCATACGGGGTGCAGTTCCATCCCGAAAAGAGCGGGGCCGTGGGATTGAGACTTTTAAAAAATTTTATTGATATGATATGAATTTTTCGATTAATGATGGATTACCACTCCCCATGCAGAAATCCTTATTCCTTTCGAGTTCGATGATGTAGACATGAACAAGATGGTATTCCTCATTATCACCCTCTCCCTGCTGGTTATCGGTTCTGCCTCAGCATACGGGCTGTATATTGACTGCCCGGAGAGCATTCAGATCGGGCAGACGCTGAAAATCTCCGTCGATTCTGACTTTCCCGCAGGAACCAGTTTTGACCTTGTCTTTTATGAAACCCGGTATACCGCTACAGAAATTGCGCGCAAGATCGTTACGATACAGGATAACCAACAAACCCAGTATACGTTGTTTGATACCCAGGGATTGAAAGGCGGGAATTATAAAGTGGAAATCCAGTTCAGGGGCGCTGACGAACCAAGGCTGCGGTCAGATTCGGTCTACCTGAAACTCATCAAACTCATCGACCGTTCCGGCGAAATTACCATTACATCGCCGCTCAATCAGGATATTGCCGAGGCGCTGCGTATCGAGGGATCGATCACAAAACTCGGAAATGATGGCATTGAGATTGAGGTGCGTAGTCCCAGCGGTCCGCTATTTGGCCCCCAGTGGATTGAGACAAGCAAGGATATGAAATCGGGTGATGGAAAGTTCACAAGGATTGTACCCGTCGGGAACAGTGGGGATTATGAGGTCCATTTCACAGATACAAAAGGGTTCATCGGGACTATAACGTTCCATGTCAGTGATGCTTCTCCAACTAAGCCCCTGACAACAATAAAAACTCCTGTCCCGGTGAATACCACACGACTTCCCGCAACAACGGTTGCGACCCCCACAATAACCCTGACAAAAACCGCGATATCCCCCCTACTTGCCCTGCTTGCGCTCTCCGTGATCGGAGGAATTGCGGTCGTTATAAAAATTACAAAAAAGAAATAACCCCTTTTTAAGTTTGAGCACTTTTTATCATCTCATTTTCCGCCAGAGATATACTTCATAGCAGACAAGCACGAAGATCACCAGAACCCCGCCACATAAGAATGCAAACGCAGGATCGAGCGCGGAGGGTGGGGCGGAAACGATCGAGTCCGCAGAGGCTTTTGCGAGAGCAGCCGTTGCATCAGGTGGTGCTGATGCATTCCCTGCCGCTACCTCTAAAGTGGCTTTTGCGAGAGCAGCCGTTGCACCGGTTAATGATGAAACATTCCCCACACCCGCATCTGAAGTGGCTTTTGCAAACGCAGCTCCGGCTTCCTGCACCGGTGCGCGGGGGACAGCGTTAATGCCCTCATTAATTCCACCATATGATGCAAGTATCGGAAAAAGGAGTGAAATAACAAGAGAGCCGAGCACGACAATTCCGAAGAGTGAGACGTACTTCAGGAGCAGCGAATGCACATTTGACTGGCGTGGCGCTACGATGAGGAGCTGGTTGGTTAACGAGTAGACCTTGACTTCCCGCCCCTTGACGCTGTATTTTGTGGCGGAAACGCTGATGAGCCCCGCGTCGAGCAGGTTCTCGATATGGTATTTTGCAGTGTTCATCGGCAGGGAGAGTCGTTCGGAAATCTCGGTGGACGTTTTTGGTCCTTCACCAATGAACTTGAGGATATCACTTGCCGTCTTGCTCGCCATTGCTTTTGCGATCTTGGTCGCCTTCTCCTCGCCCGGTTCCAGAACGATGACAGTCTCAGCCATGAAGTGCTGCAATAATCCGTTCGCGCCCGACCTTCAATGCAAAGTCGATCTGCGCCACATTCGGCCCGCCGCCCTGCGCAAGTGTCGGCTTACCTCCACCCTTGCCACCAAGGAGGAGGCAGACCTGCCCGATGATTTCTCCGGCATTCACACGGGAGTCGCCTGATGCGAGCACCACACGGGCGCTCTCGGTGCTGCCCGCAAGGAGTGCAACACCGCCGTTTGCCGATACCCCGATGGCAATGGCTGAAAGTTCGCGTGCAGGAAGATCCAGACGCTTAATAACAACTGATATTCCCCCGATCGATTCGGCAACCAGGTTTTTTGTCTCGATCTCCACCAGAGTCCGGCTTAAGCGTTCGATCTCTTTTTTTAAGTCCTTCCATTCAGTAAAAAACCGCGTCACCGTAGCCGGCAGGTTTTCCTGCTGGACGGAGAGTACATCAGCTGAAGAATTGACAATTTGCTCAAGGTGCTGCATATAATACAGTGCAGCGATACCAGCTGCAAACTCGATCCGTTCAATGCCGTCCTGGATATGCTCAACACGGATGAGTTTGACCACACCAACTTCCCCGGTATTCCTGCAGTGCGTGCCCGCGCAGGCTTCGATGTCGCCGGCGACTTTTACGACGCGAATGTCCCGACCGGGAGGAACACCCCCCTGGTAGAGAATAAAACCGTATTTCTGCTCTGCCCGGGTCCGGTCCTCCACAGCGATCTCGACCGGCTGGCTTGCCATGATCATGCGGTTGGCGGCGATCTCGATCTGACGCATCTCATCCATGGTGATATGCTTGAAGTGCCGGATATCGAGCCGCGAGCTTTCTTGCCCTTTCTGCGCCCCCGCCTGGTGGATGTGGACGCCAAGTACCTCTTTTACAGCATGGAGCAGGATATGCGTTGCAGTGTGGTGGCGCATCAACGACCAGCGCCGCTCCTCATCGACCATCCCCTTAACGCGGTCACCGCGCTTCAGGACACCCCCACTGATGTGGTGGAGGATCACCTCCCCGATCTTGAGCGCGCCATCAACACGGACCATGCTCTCAGCGGAGACCAGCGTACCGGTATCCGAGGGCTGCCCACCGCCCTCCGGGTAAAAGAGGGTCTGGTCCATGACCACAAACCCGTCAAAAAAGTCAAGCACGACTCCCTCAAATTCGATATCGGCAGGTTGTTCGTAGTAGAGTTTCTTCGTTGATGGAAGCCCCTGCACCCGTTCCAGGTATTTTGCCTGTGCATCCTCCCCCTCTTCCTTTTTCGATTCGGAGTGCATTTGCGCAATCTGCGAATAGAAATTGTCAGGGAGATCGACAACCGCACCTTCGTTTGTCGCAATATCCTTGATCATTTCTGGCGGAATGCCATGGGAGTCGTACAGGGTGATGATCTCGCTCATCGGAACGCGCTGGCTCTTGGCTTTGTAGGTCTTTGCAATCTTCTGGACGATTCGTGTACCGCGATCGAGGGTTGTGGCATATTTCTCGACTTCGCGGTCAACGATCTCGCGAACAACAGCGATGTCCTGTTCAAAGGATTTAAAGCCGACAATGCGCATCTGCTTCTCGATCAGGTCGGCAAGGTTGTCCTGTAGTTTCAGCTCGTTCATCATCCGCAGCGTCCGCCGGATGACGAGCCGTGCGAGGTAGCCCTCCCTGACATTGGAGGGGACGATGCAGTCCCCGAGCATATAGGCAAGGCAGCGGGTGTGGTCGACAATAGCATACACCTTCTCCATCGGGGTGATCATACGGTCCAGCTTATCGAGCGGCACATCGATTGACGCTGCAACCTTTTTCCTTAGCTGGTAGAGGTTGGAGCTGGAGATATCCATGAGCCCGGCATATTTCGCGTTGAGCGCGAGGATTTTCGTGAACTCCTTGTTCTCCAGCATGTGGGAGAGACCCGCAGCGCTCATCACCCGGCTCACCATTTCGGGAAAGACAGCATCATAAATCGTGGGTGAACCCTTCGATGCCCAGACCAGCCGTTCAAGCCCGTAACCTGTATCGACAATCCGTGTCTTCATCGGATAATACATTTCCCCGTTCAGATCGATCCCCGGTTGTCCGGTCTTCTGTCTGCCGAGGCTCATAAAAACGAGCGTCGCGACTTCCAGCCCCCCGATAAGTATTTCGAGACTCGGACCGGCGTTGCCTCCACCTATCCACGGGTGTTCCTTGTAGGTCACGCGGTTGAGGTCAGCACCGATGGACTGGAGGAACTGGTCGCAGAGCTCGACCGTTCGGTTCTTCCAGTACACCTCATCGGTCGGGGAATTGAAGGCATGGTGCGCCATCATCTCGAACATCGTGAGGTGCCGTCCCGATCTCCCGACAGAATCGAGATCATTTAACCGGATGCAGGGCTGGGAGATCGTAAGCGGGTTTGCTGGCGGGGGCACTATTCCGGCGGTAACAAAAGGCTGGAAGTCAGCAATCGAAGCGATGGTAAGATAAATATCATCCCGCCACCGTGCAACTACCGGATACCGTGCGATGCGGGTGTGCCCGTTTTTTTCAAAAAATGATAGGAACGCTTCCCTCATGCTATCGAGTGTGCTGCAGGAAAAAACCGGGTTGCCGATAAAATTGTAGGGTTCGCAGGGAGCGTCGCCACAGATCTCGCGGGAGGACTACCGTGTCCAGAACGCTGAACTGCAACTCCTGCATACCTTCCGGGTCAGGCCCTGTGTTTTAAAATAATCGATCTGGTACTCTTCTTCGAGCATTAAATACACGTCCATGTGGTATTTTTATACAAAGTTTTATAAGATGACGCACCCATTGACCAGCATGGCACGGATTGCTTCCTTTCTCGGCCAGTATAGTGTGAGTTCAACGAGATCGAGCTATTATTCCGGTGTAATAGCTTTTCTTTCATTCACATACGGTTTCACGCGGAAAGGAAAAAGAGTTTCTGAAAAAGAGAAGGAAAAATTTGAAGATTTTGCTGACCGTTATTTTCGGGAGAAAAGGGATTACTTAGCTGACTTGATTCATTTTGGGAACACTTGTGAGAAATTATACGCACCTACTACGTCATCGTATTACCTAAATGCCGTGAAAGAGCTCATGCTCTATAACAACGTTGAGCTGACGAGAAAACAAGAGAAAAACCTGCGAAATAAAATTAGTTCTGGCGGGCCTATATCAGAAGAGGATGACCTGACGAAAGAAAAAATACGGCAGATACTCAACGTTGCAGACCTGAAGCTAAAGACTCTTATCATGCTAATCGTGTCATCAGGATTGAGGTTGGGTGAAGCATTGAACCTCACGCTTGATGATGTAAAAATCCATGATACTTATGGGATTATATCTTTAAAAGGGCGGAAAAAGAATGGCACGGGTACCAAAAATGTTCATTCTCGTACCACGTTCATAAATAAAGAGGCTGTAGAACTTCTCAAACAATGGCTAGCAATACGAGAGAAATACACGGATTATATTATAGGGCGTAGCCGTGGCCGTTTCCGTGTGAAAACATCAAAAGATGATGCCCGCATTTTCACATTTGGTAAGAACAACGCCGAAAATATTTTAAAAACAGCTCTTTACAAATCGGGATTGATGAGAAAAGACCAGGACACCGGAAGATCAACAATCCATTTTCATCTTTTCCGCAAATATTTTGTCACAAATTTAGGGTATTCTGGGATTCCTGAGTTCTATATAAAGTTTTTTACCGGCCATCTATCGACGTTAGAAAGGACATATAATCGACCAGTTTTGGAAAAAATGTTGGAAATATATCTTAAAGGCGAACCGTACCTCAGGATTTATGACGATAATGTCGAAGAGATTGTGAAAACAAAAGAGGAGATGAAGAATATCCGGGAGAAAACCCAGGATATTCATATTGAAAATATCGAATTAAAACAAAAATTGATGGAAATACGGTCAGAAAACCAAACGCTCCGTGAAGAGTTCCAGCAGTGGAAGAATACAATGACTGAAGAACTGATCAAGAGATTTAAAGTGGTGGATAAGGTGGATGAGATTTCTGGTATCAAGAATATCCCACGATTACAAGCGCCGCGGGAACCATCACCTGTTGCTCCTAAGAAATCACCATCACTTATATCGCCAGAGCAATTAGCAAATATCACGATTGGGAATGATGATGAAAAAATTACTATAAGGGAAAAATCACCTAAAAAACGCACTATTTTTACAACGAGATAATCTTTTTTATTGGCTTATAACGCCTTATAATCGCTCATTCTTTTGTGCTACATTTTTATTCTAGGATAAATATATATTAATTAGGTGATATAATTCGTCCTAAATATCAACGCCGGCATTATCAGGAATTTGCCGGAATAATCAGAAGAATCAAACCAGTGGCAGCAAGAGAAAAGGTTGCAAGGAAATATGCGATACTTTTTGCCGCGGATAATCCCCTTTTCTCTCGAGAAAAATTTATGAAAGCTTGCGGATTAAGGTGAGAGATTGTCAATCGAAAAAAGCAAAATCGATATATCAGACATGAGGGAAAGCCTGGGAACCATAATGGCATCATTTACCTATATTTACGATTCGTATGCCATTATAAAAGAAATCGATATTATCATGAGTTTTGAATCGGCTATGTTGGATGTTCAGGGAAAATGGATGGCTGACCAATGGGGTAAAGATGGAATATGGGTTGCAGTTCCATTACCAAAGAAACCATCCGATTATATTACCCCCATTCCAAGACCACAACAACAAATACCAGAACAAGAAAGGAAGAGAGTTGTCAGGAATTATAAAGAGTTGTTTGATGTATTTAGAGGATGGTGGGAGATCGCAGTAAGCGGATGGAACTCAACGACAGGTAGCTGGAAGGACAGCATCATCATATGCAGTAAGCTACGAGCAGACCTGATGAGAATAGCATTGAAGGAAGGGCTCGTATCGCTTACCTCAAGCATGTATACAATAAACATCCCTGACCTACCTCAACCGATTGGTGATCAGTTCTTCGTTGATGAGTAAAATTACATAAACAATTTTTTATTATAGAGATAGGGGTACGTGCACCCATATTAATTCAAGAAAAATACCTGGGCTGCGTTTATGATAAGTCTGAGCTGTGAGCTGAGATCTGAGCGTATGCATGTACTGAGATTTGCATGTACTGAGAGCTGCTGAGATCTTGGTATTTGCATGTACTGAGAGCTGCTGAGATCTGAGTGTTTGCATCCTATTGAGGGCTGCTGAGATCTGAGTATTTTCATGTACTCAGAGCTGCTGAGATCTGAGAAAAACTTTTTTATTTAACAATTAATTTAAATTCATAAAATCTCCTGTTTTGCTATCTGGGCTCAAATCCAACCCATACGGTTTTATACTTGCGAAACGCTCTGAGTAGCGGTTGATGAAATTGATATCGACCAGAAGGAAGAGAAAAGAAGTGAATTCAAGGAATTGGAATATGCCTCAAATGTCCAAAATGGGGACTGATGTGAGAAATCCTGGTTGGCGAGATTGGAGGGAAGGGAGATCTATATCCATTGTTACTTACATACATATGTATGGTGATTATAAAAATGGCTTCATATACCTCCATAATGGTTAGATCAGAAGTTGCTGATGAAATTAAAGCGATTTCTGAAAAAGAGTCAAAGACGATTACCGAAGTTGTAAAACAGATGCTACAATGCAAAGATCAGAGGCGCGGTTTTGACGATGACCGAATCTGATTGTGACCAATTACTTGATATTTCGATGGAAGAAGGCGAAATTACTGGCGAATACGTCAATCGACTAGCTGCAAATGTGGTTAACCAACTTGCGCCCGCCTTCAGTTATGATCCGATGATATCGTATCTGTTTTCAAAATATGACGCAGAAAAGGTCGTTGAATATGAGGAGTTCATCATCATTGGAAGAGATGCCTGGTTCCCAGATGATATACCGGGTGATTGTGAACGGATTTATAGAGTCTAAAAGGGTGGGAAAATGGGAGAGGTAATTGCATCTTGGATTCCTCATCCGGATAAAATCGACGTGGACCTCGTTAACTTTGGTAATATACCGGATCAAATCAAAATGATCCCTAACTGGATCATTTGGAGAAATGAGACGAAAGATGGACTGGTGACGAAAATACCTTACAACCCCATTACTGGAGATAAAGCCGATACCACAAACTCCGGAACGTGGAGTACGTTTGAGGTTGCCGTACAATCTTTTAAAGTAAATGGATTCAATGGTATAGGATTCGTTCTTACGAAAGATTCGGATATTATTGGAGTAGATTTTGACCACGTGATAAATGATGATGGAGAGATTGATCCGGATATTGAAGGATATATCCAACAATTTAACAGCTACGCAGAAATATCCCCATCCGGAAAGGGCATCCACATTCTATGTATTGGAAAAAAACCCGGTAATCGATCAAGAAAAGCTAATATTGAAATGTACGATTCCGGGCGATATTTAACTGTCACTGGCAATGTCCTGTCTCAATATACGTGGATTCGAGCTTCACAAGCTGCAATCGATTCACTGTACAGTAAGATTGATGATTCACCCAGACCGGATCCGGCGAGTACATTTCCTAACATTGAAAAAGATGAGCTATCAGATGACACGATAATATCGATCATTAACAGCTCAAAGAAGCGGGAGTACCGCGAACATTTCCGAGACCTGATTAATGGTGATTTTTCAAAATACCCCTCGCAATCAGAAGCCGATCAAGCTCTGTGTAATTATCTCGCATTCTATACAAAAAATGCAGTTCAAATTGACAGGATATTCAGAAAATCCAAACTTTATCGGGCCAAATGGGACGCTAAACGGGGCCAGCTCACTTACGGAGAGCTTACAATAAAGAATGCTCTTCAAAGTGTTGTTGGTCAGTACATTCAACACAAAGAGGTGGCAGAACAATGGAAAGGCTACCATCTTACAGAAAATGGAGCTGCGTACCGGTTTGCTGATTTATTTGGTGATTCTCTCCTATTCTGCAAAACAATGAATAAGTGGTTTGTGTGGGATGGGAGACGATACAAAATAGATACAACAAACAAAGTTCAGGATTTAACGAAAAAAATGGTGCTGGATATGTGGAGCGAGCTCCCTAGTATCCACGACAAGTATATCCGGGAGAAATTCTTCAATCATCTCAAACAGCTTGACACAATTACTAAGATTACAAATATTACCAAGCTAGCATCATCAGAACCGCAAATTGCTATTGAACAAAGAGATATCGATAATCTTCAGGAAAAAATCGTGCTTAATAATGGGGTATTTGATCTTGCGGCAATGCAGCTTGAACCGTTTAACAGAGATTATCGGATCTCAAAAAAGATGAACGTGGATTATATTCCAGGAGCAACATGTCCAAAATGGGAAGAACACATTAAATTCATATTCGGTGATGATGATGAGCTTGCTGAAGCTTTCCAAATTGCTGTAGGATATACATTCATTGAGAAAAATCCCCAGCAAGTATTATTCCTTGCTCATGGAGCAGGTGAAAATGGGAAGAGCACCACCTTCAATGTCCTAACGTCACTATTCGCTGATTATGCAACCCAAACGAGCTTTGATACTTTTGCAGTAAAACCCGTAACGGACCCGAGAAGTGATCTTGCACTTCTCAAAGGGGCACGATTTGTAATTGCAGCTGAAGCATCAGACGATAAAAAATCAAAATCCCAGATGAAGATTTTAGATACGGAATTGCTGAAAAGAATCACGGGGGGAGAGCTGATAAAATGTAGATTCTTATACGGGGAATGGGATAATATCGATCCCCAGTTTGATTTATGGTTGATGCTTAATGAGCTTCCGAATATCACCGATACAACACACGCAATGTGGCGAAGGATTGTATTATTCCCCTTTACCAGGACAATCCCAAGGGATCGAAAGATTGACCTCTATCACAAAATTCTGATAAAAGAAGAATCAGCTGGCATATTTTCGTGGGTTATAGAGGGGTATCGTAAGTACAAACAGCTTGGTCATCTCAAAATCAGTGATAAAATGACGATGGCATTGGAGGATTATCATCAACAACAAGATGATGTACTCAGATTCATTAAAGAAAGGAAGCTCATCGGGCAAAAAATGAACAAAACAGATATATGGACGGAATATGGAAGATGGTGCGCATCTGAAGAAATCCCGTCCAAAGGAAAGAAATTGTTCTACAAAGAGTTACTGAAGTTCGACTGGGTCCGGCAAAGTACTGTACATGGAACGGATATGATTGAGTTCTTAAAAGAAACACAAGCGAGCATACAATAATTATCTTAGGGTACTGCAAGGGTGTAGAATCATATCACGATTTTCCACCCAAAAAATAGGATTTTACTAACTAGATCACCCAAATGATATAGGATCTGAGACAGGGTGGAAAATGATCCTATGTTTTAAAATCTTCCATATTGTTCATTACAAGTAAATATTTTTTAAAAATAACTGTGTTTTACCACCCTAATCAAAATTAACAGCAGATCAAAGAAACGTGTATCAATTCCTTAATATTTGGGTGGAAAATGGCCACACGTCAATAAAACACCCACAAATCAGCTTGAATTGACATAAAAATCCCCTTTTTCCTTCGAAAAAATTGGTCGGGTTTGTGGTTTTTATGTTCAAGACTAATAAATAATTAAAGGGCCTTCGTACCCGCGCGTTCGGATTTGTCTATGAAATTCAGGAATGTGGGTATGAAAAACAATGAGCAAATCATTACAAAAGCTTGGTTTTAAGAGATAAAACCCATTTACCCTTGATAAGGGGCATGATTATAAACTTTTATCCATTTACTGATATTTGCTTTTTAACGGGGATAGTCAATCGGAAGGTTGGTGATATTCTGTTTCAAGCACTCCTTCTCGTTCAAGGTTAATAGCGGCGTTCTGTGGGCAGAACTGGTGCAGCTGGTTTGAATGTTCCTGCGGTTGAGAAAAAATAGTCTATATAAAGTGTCTATATGATCTAAATTTTTGAGGAAAACCTATATATTTATTGTATTTAACTCCTACTCGATATCATGAAGATTAAAATAATATTAATTCTTGTATTTGGACTGCTTTTCTCTCTTTTAATTGCTGGGTGTATCTCTTGTCCCACTGGATCATTTCGTGGAGATGATAGTCGATGTCATCCAACGGATTCAGTGAAATGTAACTGTGGCGGTACTATGTATTGCGACGCAGGTGGGGAATGTATTAATAACCAGTGGATGGAAAGGTGCCCTACTGATTATTTCAGGGGAGATGATAGTCGATGTCATCCAACGGATTCAGTGAAATGTAACCCTACCGATTATTTCAGGGGAGAGGATAATCGATGTTATCCAACGGGTTTGGTGAAATGTAACTGTGGCGGTACTATGTATTGCGCCGCAGGTGGGGAGTGTATTAATAATCAGTGGATGGAAAGGTGCCCTACCGATTATTTCAGGGGAGAGGATAATCGATGTTATCCAACGGGTTCGGTGAAATGTAACTGTGGCGGTACTATGTATTGCAAAGCAGGCGGGGAGTGTTGTGATAACCAATGGATTATATGTCCTTCACTTGATCGAATTGGAAATGATTGCAAATGTATTCCCTTTACATTTACATTTCCACCAACCATGAATTCCTATCCGACCTGTCAACCGGGTTGGATTTGGTGTCAAAAAATTCATCTCTGTTACCCATGCTCCAGTGGTTTTTGCGATCCGGAGCATGTGTGTCCCAACTTACCAATTAATCCATAATATTTCAGCCAGGATGAAAATCAATGCAACAAGCACGAACAGCACCGGCATGTACCGCCATCGACCAAAGATAACAATTACAGCCTGCAAGGTAAGTCCCATGATTATGCCGAGTACAGCAGCGAATAGGATTTTCTTGCCTGTTATCTCTTGTTTGATGGCTTGGTAATCCATGCTTTACCTTTAAGGTATGGATGCAATCCCTTAAATTCTATTATCACAGCCGAGTGATGATTAATCAAAAGATTTACGATTACCAAATAGCAGAATCGATTTCAAATAAAGATACTTTTATTAATTTTATTTCATCGGGGGTTTTCCCGCATCAGCTAATTTTTTATCTAATGCAGCCCTCTTTTTTGCCGTTATTGCTGGTTGTACAAAATAATAATCAAATAAACCTTCTACTACATCGAGACACCATTCAGCTTCACCAGGTTCAACGGATGTAATTTCTCCAGTAATCTTACTCTTATTCGGATGTGCAGCAAAATTGCCGATATTTCTTACTGCATCAAGATGTTCTGATAAATGTGAAGGTAATACTTTTCTATCTAAAATCTCTTGAATTTCTTTAGACAACTCACTTGGTGTCACATTGGCTTTTTCCCGCAAAATATGCTGTAAACATCTACGACTTAATGCAGCCGAGGCTTTAGGACTATCTCCTAATACTAAACACGCTTCTTTATAATCTTCTGAAAAATCATCTGGAACTTCAATGGGACAAGGAGGTCGCATACTTCCTTTTGGATAAACCAATAGTGTTTTTTCTACTAAAGAATCTACTAATTGCCCACCCGCGGTTGTATGAGTACCTAACTGAAGAAAAATACTTGACTTACCACATTCGGAACATATAGTCTGATCTATCCTTTTTGCTCCCTCACAATCTGGATACAAATGAATACTATGAAGTTTTGGGTGATAACCGGTCAAACAATGAGGACATTTCATAATTGTTGATTAAATGATATTACGATTAAGGTATCGGTTGATTATTTTGAATCAACGAAAAATTTCTAATAATGAAATTCTAAATAGTCTTGCTTTTTTATTTTCACGGATTTCCATGCTTGCAATTTCATAAAAACCTGATTAATAAGCACAACCGAGTAAAGAGCAATCAATAGAATTGTGATAAATTATGCAATAGGATTCAAATCCCCATAGCAGCACTTTAACACTGATGGTTTAATTCTCTCTTTTTATGAATTGTTATTATAAGTGGAATATTACCCGTGTTTTTATTAATAAGGAATAGTGTAAAAAGCCGTTATTTTGGCTTTATTATGCTATTAACCAATGGACGAAGTGCCCTCCTTTTTGTTCGAGGTGAAAGGTCTATATCACTCTCTATAAGAAAATCTTCAACATCGGTTTCAGTAACCTTCTTTAAATCATGTTTTTTAGTCCATACTACACATGGATTGACCAATGCATCAAGCGACCCTTTTTTAGACCCTTTTTTTGTTTGAGATGAAAGGTCTATATTTCTCTCTAAAAGAAAAGTTTCAATATCCATTTGAGTAACATTCCTTAAATCATGTTTTTTAGCCCATTCTACATATGCATTAGCCAAATCACGAAGTGACCTTCTTTCAGTCCGAGGTGAGAGGTTTATATCTCTCTCTGAAAGAAAAGAGTCAACATGGATTTCAGTAACCTTCTTTAAATCATGTTTTTTAGCCCAGTTTACAAATGGATTAATCAATTCATGAAGTGAACCTTTTTTAGATCCCTTTTTAATCCGAGATGAAAGGTCTATATTTCTGTCTAAAAGAAAAGCATTAACCTCGGCTTCAGTAACCTTCTTTAAACTATGTTCTTTAATCCAGTCTATATATGAGTTAACCAATGTTCGAAGTGACCTTTTTTTAGTCCGGGGAAAAGGTCTATCTCTCTCTATAAGAAAAGCATCAATATCGGTTTCAGTAACCTTCTTTAAACCATGTTTATTAGCCCAGTCTACACATGGATTGAACAAGGATAACAATAACAATTTTTCGCTTTCTAGTTGCTTTTGGGCTAATATTTCTGCATTTTCAATATCTTTCGATGTGATTATATCTTTTTCAGTTATTATACCACAATCGTTTACACAATGTATTCGAGTATCTTTTATTAGAACATTTTTTGATTTATCTAAAGAAGGATAACATTGAATACAGCCACACTTTGGGCAACGATAAAAAGGATCTTTGGAAGAGTCTATCAACTTTGTCCATTCATCCCATTGTTTTATAAAATTTTCCGTTTTAGGCCTTAGTAAGTGTTTATATCGTCCCCAATCAATTTTCCACTTATGTGCTGACCTCTCACTCCATTTACGAAATGCTATCTTTTCGTGATTTTTAAAAGTTTTTCTGTCACAATCAATTGAAAGTATTGGTAGGCTAAAGAGCTAATAACGAGTGGATGTAAAAAAGCTCAATTTTATGTTTTTCGACGTGTTGGTAGGGGGTTAGTAACTGGAGTAAATCTCTGTTTTATTTGCTCATCTCTCATTCTTTCCTTTAATGCTTTTTCAGCGACAACCATCCCCCGTCGGAACGTTTTATTGTATAAAGGCATATCCCATTCTTTTTTGATACCGTTCTCTGATAAAATGTGATCGACGATGTGAGTTATGCCAATTTCGTCGATTTGTAAATATAACTCATTGATTGCATTTTCAATTTGATCATACATCATCCTTTTAGCAATTACTAATCCCATTTTTTCATTATCTTTAAGACATAAACTGATGTCATTTATTATTTCAGTCGATAAATCTGGGTTCTCCTGTTTTTTAGCCATTATTGACGCTTTCTTCATCCGCGCTTGCCACCGTTTGCCGTGAGATTCTTTAGTAACAGCATGACAAATCTCATGAATTACCAAGGTGGGATTTATTGAGCCAAAAAAAATGAGTTTTTGTCTATAGTTACAATATCCAGAATTACCCCAAGAGGGATTGTATCGATATTCCCACGGGGACCATAAAGGGAAATAAGTTTTACATATAGCCTTATACATTTTTGCTACTGTTGTCATCGTGAATAAAGAGTATACAATTTTCCCGGATAAAAGGGTAATCGGGCAGTTCTCCAACCAAGTTGTTTCTAATTTCACGATATACTGCCCTTCAGTGAGCTAACAATATAGACTATTTTGTTAGCTTTCTTTGGATTATTGGCCAAAACTCTCATCGTATCACGCTTTTTTTGAGCAGTATATACTGGGCTGAGCTAACAGCATTATAAAAACGTATTTATAATGTTATAACATAATAATATATATGACACAAAATATAATAATCAAACAAGGCGCGCGCATTCTCACGCCCGACGAGTATGAAGCGCTTCGATCTCATCTGAATCCAAAACATCGGCTCATTTTTGATGCCATGTTGTTTAGCGGAATGCGCGGTGCGGAATTCTGGAGATTTTTCCAACATCCTGAATGGTTCAATGAAAAACGAGGATATATTCATCTCCCAAAATCCGCGGTTTTAAAGAAAAAGGCTGGTCAACGAGAACGCGAGATAATGCTTTCCAACATTGGGTCTCGCTCAATCAGGGATTTTGTGGGTGCGGTGAGAAATAAGGAAATAAAATATATAAGCCGTTTTGCCTGGTTTTTCGACCTGAAAAGAGCTGCAAGAAAGGCAGGTATCGGTGATGAGGGAATAACCCCAAAGCTTACGAGGAAAACCTGGGTATCGTGGTTAATGGCATGTTTCCCGGATGATGGACTACGGATATCGTCATCGTTGGGTCACTCCGTAGATATTTTGCAAAAACATTACCTTTCAGTCGTATTTTCAGATCAAGAAAAACAAAAAATAAGGATGTATGTCAGTGGGTGGAACGGGAGGAATACTTAAAAAGTTAATTCAATTTTATCTTAAATATTTTCCACCCAATACCTTCTGACTAGCTGTTTTATTACCTTTCCGAGGTTTATCTCCGAAAGATCCTCCTAATACAATCTCGGTGGCTGATCTATCATCATCTTGTTGGGCCCCTTCAAAACGTCCTCCCAAAGCAATTTCTGTAGCAGTCCTTCTATCAACCTTTGGCGTCATATTTTTGTTGGAAATCACACGATTACCATCGATTACAATTATTGTTCCACTAGGAGGTTGAATAACGCGGGGTTCAACTTGGAATTTTATTCGGCTTTTTTGGTCCTGCGCCTGTCTTAAATCTTTTAGGACGTCTGCAAAAAATTCTCCAAGTAGTTTGATGATCCAAATAATAACCTTAAAGATCGTTTTTACGATAACACCAAATATATATGCTATTGACTTTAATGAGGTGGGTTCTTCCAGATCCTCAGTATAATGATTCTGCTTTTTCCGCGGTTCTCTTCTTCTTTGATTTTTATATCTATGTCTAGTCATTCTCAATTCCCCAACACTTACTCCAGCATCATTTTAATAATTTTTTATTTTTATATTTGATGCTATCCCTTTGTAAAGAAATAAGTTTGTATTAACCCTACCGAAAAGGTGTCCATTGTATAAGGAATTTTCAACTTTCTCTTAAAAAATATTGAGAATTATCAATTAAACAGGAGACCATTTTGGATTGTAGCCACTGGCAATTTGTTTAGGTGAACCACTGCCATCAGTAGTAAAAACGTAGATGGAACTATCTGAACTGAAAACAAAATTTTTCCCATCCGGAGAAAAACTAGGAATATGTCCCCAAGGGGGAGTCATCCCTGTTATTAACTTAATATTTGTTCCGTCTGGATTAACCTGAAATAATGCATCCTTGCGGTAGATTATCTTTTTTCCATCTGGAGTCCAAACTGGCTCAGTTCCAAGGGCGATTTGAATTTCATTGGTTCCGTCTGGATTTATACTATGTAGAGTATTATCTTTGGAATATGCGATTGATTTCCCATCAGGTGACCAAGCTAAATCAGAAGAATATACGGTTCCCCCCCCACTATAACAATCTACATAACCCGTGGTCAATTTTTTCTGGCCGGTTCCATCCGTATTCATTATATACAGTCCGTTAGATTCGGGTCCCGAAATTATATATGCAATTTTTTTATTGTCTGGAGAGAAAAAAGCGCAACATGGTCTATAGGTAGAATTATCTTTTATTAGTGTTATCAAATTTCGTCCATCTGAATCAATGGTATTTAAATTCTGGTCATCAGACCATTCAACAAAGAGAATTTTTTTACCATCGGATGACCACATACCTTGCAACATCGTTTTTTTATTAATATTAATATTATTCGTTCTGTCAACATTAATAACCGATATTCCATTATACACTATACCTTTTACATTATTGTATACGATTCGTTTTCCATCAGGCGACCATAAAAAATCACCACCAGCTCCATCAACCAATTTAACCTCATTTGTTCCATCCGGATTAATAAGATGGAGATTCCCACCTGAAGATAAAAAAGCAATCTTACCCATCATACTACTTGGTTTTCCCCCAAGACTGTCGGATGGTGTCTCTTTTGGAGTGGGGCCCCCTTGTGGTCCTGCGACACATCCACAAAAGACGATAAAGAATGCAATAATGATAGAAATCACAAGTACACCAAAGATTTTGTTAATTTTTTGCATATGCCCTCCCATTCTACAAATGATTGTATAAAAAGTTAGATTGTATATAATTTATTGTCTCAAGAATGGATTAGAATAAAAAACCTAGCAGCATTCCGGGCACAATCACCATATCTCGACAAACCCAATACCTTTTTTAATAATAGCAATAGAAATTATTGGACAATTCCTTAGGGATTATTAATCTATAACAACTTTATCAAAGTTGGATTTGGGTTAATAATTTTTAATGATAGATTATAACATAATATATTCTATAAAAACCATAATTATACCACATTGATATGGTTTTTTCGAGCATGAAAAACCACGTGTTGTATCAATAATTCAATTCAGAGAGTAATTATTGTATCTTTTTTAAAGGATTTGGCGGGAGCATTCTCATAAGGATCAAGGGATGGATGGAAATGCACTTTTTTTTTAAACGTTAAGATGTTAGAGACCGTTAGTCAGACATATTGTATTCTTTACGAACGCTCAAGGAGGTTTCACCCCCGCCGCTGTGCCGCCCCCGATCGCGATATAGCCAGCACAATAATACATCACTATCACTAATAGCGCAGGGGGGTAAGGGAGTGTTCACCATGACGAAAAGGCAGGGTGAATTTGAGATGATATCCATCATGATATCTTCGAAGTGCGACAAAGGAGCATGAGAAAATATTAATTTTCGAGTATAGGCACTGTTCCCTCCCTGTATATGCCCAATGATATAATAAAAATGGGTTTCTTCACCTGAATAGCAGGTTCAACTCCCGTTAATGAATAAAAAAATTTTACACCTATGTTTTCCATCGCTCCTGGTACCAGGTGTCAACCCGCACGCAGGAACTACTGGCAATCGCAAGCCGGACTGCAAGCAGGTGCCAGCACTCCCTTCCTCTATAAAGAAAGTCCCCGCAGGTGCAGAAATCCTCATCGATGACGTATTCCGATGTCGCCCCTTCCACGATAAAAAAGTCAAGGTATTTTTTCACCCGTCGCTTGTCAATTGCGGCAAGTGCCTTATCACCCTGTTTGCCA
The DNA here is from genome assembly GCA_026394605.1 of Methanoregula sp. Taxonomy (GTDB): domain Archaea; phylum Halobacteriota; class Methanomicrobia; order Methanomicrobiales; family Methanospirillaceae; genus MVRE01. The sequence continues at coordinate 36,739 of JAPKXY010000030.1, read as the reverse complement.
AACGCTGTTGTGATCTCCTGCCTTATCTCAGGAGTGAACTCCTTGTGTTCAAAAAGCCATCGAAAAATGTCGTTCATGGAATGGAACGGATAAGGGGCGGATCATCGATATATTTCCAACCCATGCGAGCTGCAAGATCCTTCATTGCGGGAGCTTCGAGTGCGTAATGGGTCGCTTCAATGCAGGGGATTGGCGCGACACGGGCAACCGCATGTTTCATCTCAGCCGAAAGAAATGCATCGGCACCTAGTCCTTTCGCTTCATCTAGGAGATGGGGGTTAAAACCGCTGCCGGCAATCACCGCGAGTCGTTTGATGACCCCCCTCTCTCCCCAGATCCGGACGTTACCGCCAAGGCGCCGGGAGATTTCAGCTGGCGTGATACTGCAGGTCCCAATCTGCCCAAGTGACATGGGAGTGAGATCGGTAAGCGACAGCAAGCGGGCAAGTGCATCATTAACACCGTTATCAGCACGGTCGAAGTTCGTATGCATGACATAGAGGTTCATTTCAGCAGCAAGCAACGCACGCATCAGCCGTGCGGTGTGTCCGGTAAGCTGTGTCACTGGTGTCCAGAGCGGCGTATGGTGCACTACGAGCATATCTGCGGACGCTGCAACAGCCTGTTTTACAACAGCGGATGTGGCATCGAGGGCGCAGCAGACGTTGGTGATACCGGTCCGACCTTCAACAACAAGCCCGATCCTTCCCTGATCGAATTCATCGGCAAGCATGGGAGGTGCCAACCGCTCCATCTCTTCAATAAATGCACCCACATCCATAGCAGAATATGGGAACGTCAAATTAATGACTCTGACTGGCGGCATATTACTCATAGTAATAAAGAATATTATAAATATTCATAAAACGATATTTCGGGATATGCGCAAGTCTATCGATCAGATCAACGAGCGGATCCGCGATGGCAATGCACGGGTCGTCACGGCAGAGGAGATGCCCGACATCGTTGCTGAACTTGGCGAGAATGGGGCTTTAAAGGAAGTGGATGTTGTAACCACCGGCACGTTCGGCGCGATGTGCTCATCAGGAGCATTCCTCAACTTCGGTCACGCTGAACCCCCCATCCGCATGGAAAGGATCTGGTTAAATGACGTAGAGGCATATGGCGGACTTGCAGCTGTCGACGCATATATCGGCGCCACCCAGCAGTCGACAACCAGGGAAGAACAGTACGGCGGCGCTCATGTAATCGAGGATTTTGTCGCGGGCAAGGCAGTTGAACTGCGGGCGATCTCCCGCGGTACTGACTGCTACCCGCGACGCACGATCACCACCGAGCTGCTGCTTGAGAACCTGAACCAGGCAATCATGTGCAATCCCCGCAACGCATACCAGCGGTACAACGCGGCCATCAATACGACGGACCGGACGCTTCACACCTACATGGGCACCCTGCTTCCCAACACCGGAAACATCACATATTCCGGCTCTGGTCTCCTCAACCCGATATCGAATGATCCGAAATTCCGGCTGATCGGCAGCGGCGTGCCCATGTTCCTCTGCGGTGCACTTGGGATGGTGGTCGGCGAAGGAACCCAGCACTCCCCTGCCGGAGGATTCGGGACACTCATGGTGACCGGTGACATGACCAGGATGTCACAGGATTTCCTGCGCGCCGCCACGATGTTCGGGTATGGTGTCACGCTCTACGTTGGACTTGGTATACCGCTGCCGGTGATCGATACAGATGTCGTGCGCGCTACAGCGGTCCGCGATGAGGACATTACAGTTGACCTGATCGATTATGGCATCCCGAGTCGCAACCGCCCTGCATTGCGCAAGGTGACGTATGCCGAACTGCGGAGCGGAACGGTTAGCCTTAATGGCGAGGATGTCAGGACATCGTCGCTTTCCAGTTTCCGCAAAGCAAGGCTCGTAGCTGAAACACTGAAGGACTGGATCCGACAGGGTAAGATGGAGCTGTGTCTCCCCACGCGGTCGATCAATCCAGAAAAACAGGTGCGTCCGCTGTACGAGACAGTCAAAGGGCCGCGGGTTCTGGACATTATGGACCGCCAGGTGGTGAGCATTGGGGAAGGAGAGGAGATCAAGACGGCTGCACAGAGGCTGCTCAGGGGCGAGACCAACCACCTCCCTGTAATCAACAAGGAAGGCAGACTGGTAGGTATTGTTACGACATTTGATGTTTCCAAAGCAGTCGCAAACCCTGGAAAAGCCAGTCTTGTGCGGGATATCATGAAAACGAAAGTGATCACAACGACCCCCGATGAGGCGGTTGACATTGCTGTGCGCAAACTGGAACATCACAACATCAGCGCGCTTCCTGTTGTGGATGAACAGCATCACGTTGTTGCAATGCTCACCGCGATCGACCTTGGGAAACTTTTAGGGGGGAGGTGGCTGAAATGAAACTGCTGGTGAACTTCTCACGGGGAAAGGGCAGAAAGCCGATCATTGCACAGGTCGTGCGTGACACGGGAGTCCTGATCAACGTGGAACGTGCGGTCATCGATTCCTCTGAGGGTGAGGCACTTATCGATGTACCGGATGACCAGTGCCGTCTTGTCAGTGACACAATGATTAACCTCGGTGCGAGGGTTCGGATCCTCGAACGCGGCGTGACTCTAAACGAGAGCGAGTGCGTGGATTGCGGCGCCTGTATCAGCATCTGCCCCCGTGAAGTCTTCTCGTTTAACGCTGACTACAAACTGCAGCTTGTCGAGGAACGGTGCGTGCTGTGCGGCAAGTGCCTGGAGGCATGCCCACATAATGCCCTGACCCTACCCGTATGATCAGAGAACGGTTCTTCTATCGCGAAACAATCGCCACAATCCTCGCCGATGAGCCCGAACATGTCGGTGCTGCAAAACAGGGCATCATTGCAGCACGGCAGGTGCTTGAGCGGTACATCGCCCGCGACCCTTTTTTTTTGGTAACTCTCGAGCCCTACAAGCCTGACTCGGACGAGCTGGTGATCATGCGGATGGCGCGGGCAGCTGCACAAGCAAACGTCGGACCGATGGCAGCCGTGGCTGGTGCGATCGCATGGGCGGGCATCGATGCAATGGTGGAGCATGGTGCAGTGTTCGGTGTGATCGACAATGGCGGGGATATCGCACTCGTCAGCGACCGTGCCGTGCGGGTGGGCGTTCATGCGGGAGCGGCACCTGTCTCGGACAGGGTGGCCTTTGTTGTACCGCCCCAGAAAAAAATTCTTGGCATTTGTACATCATCTGCAACAGTCGGCCCCTCGATCTCGTTTGGTATCGCCGATGCGGTCACGGTCTTTTCTCATGATGTCACGCTTGCCGATGCATGGGCGACATCGGTCTGCAACCAGATCAGGATCGGCGATACGACAGTATTTTCAAACCTTGACCCGGGCGAGGTCGATGGCGTGTTTGCGGTTCTTGGCAACCATACCGAACGGTGGGGCACGCTTCCGCCGCTGGTCAGCGCCACAGTGGACGAACACCTGATCAGTGCCGGCGACCGGTTATAGGGCCGAATGAATATATGTAAGTGCGTCACGATACGCATCAGTTCCAAGGAATGTGGCAAGCGCGTGTTCTCCGTCGCTGACCACCATGACAGCCTCGTGATCGACGATAGCAAAAATAAGCTCAAGGAGATCGATCTCATCAATTAACACACCATCGAGCAATGCCGATGCGGGTTGAAGCATCAGCCGTTCCATGTGGATGTTATCGGGATATGTTTTGAAAAAATAGTAAAATGTCTGAAAGGCATTGAGGCGATCTGAGACGAGGATCTCATCGCGAACCGCACCGGAGAGCCCTTCAAGCCTTTCCGAGAGCAGCCCCCCATCCTCCCCGCACTCGTCCAGAAGCTTTTCTGCAAGCTCGACCAGCTCTGGGTAAGACGGGGGAGATGACAATGAATCCATCCACATCCGATTGGTCGCTTGCCAATAAGAATACTCTTTTGCATTTATAGTGTTGAACGCAACATTCTTGACCAAGTGGCAATTCATCATTGCCACTGTCCCCAGTCGATAACTGGGGACCCATTGTAGTCTCAAAAGAGAAAAAGATTGGTCCGATAGGGAATTGGCTGCGTTAACACTAATTCGAAGAATCTTTCAGCTTCTTCTCGTATTCTTTCAGAATATTTCGAAGAACCCTGCGGTTTCTTCTCATGGCTGTTTCTTCCGGATGTCAGAAACCACCATTTGACAAGACATTATAAGTATCAATAGTAAGGTCTTTGACTATAGTTCCCCCAAACAAAAAATTATATTGACGCGAGCATGGAATGATTACAGGTGAAGGACGAGGACATCGACTGGATCATCTACCACCTCATGTTACATCAGACGGCAAGAGCACCGGACAGCCTTGCCGCAGCCAGCGGTTTTGATCTTATAACAGTCACTTCGTCCCTCCAGCGTCTTGAAAGGAGTTTTTTGATCGAATGGATGGACACGGGCGTGCGGGTTTTAAGCATCGGGGAATCGCTTCTCAAATGCCAGATGCGTTATGATGAAAGCTTTCCTTATACCTTTGAGAATGGCGTCATCAAGGCAAAGAAGAAGGAATAACCTTTGACTCGTGTTTCGATTCTCAGGATCGGTCATAGGCCTGAACGCGACCAGCGGGTGACTACCCATGTCGGACTGACAGCACGGGCGCTCGGTGCGGAAAGGATGTACCTTGCCGAAGCTGACAGCGGTGTGGTGCAGAGCATCACTGATGTTGTGAGCCGGTGGGGCGGAACATTCTTCTGTCAGGATAATGTCAGGTGGCGGCGGTGTATCAATGAGTGGAAAGATCGCGGAGGCACGGTCGTGCATCTGACGATGTACGGTCTCAACCTTCCTGACGTGATTGGGGAGATCAGGGAGAAGGAAAAGATCCTTGTCATCGTCGGGGCGGAGAAAGTTCCCGGTGAAGTCTTCGGGCTTGCCGATTACAATGTCGCGGTCACTAGCCAGCCTCACTCTGAGATTTCGAGCCTCGCCCTGTTCCTTGATCACCTGTTTTCAGGAAAGGAACTGTCGAAGGCATATCCCGATGCTCAAATTCGGATCATCCCTTCGCGATCCGGGAAAAAGACGGAGGACTGATGAACGGGCGCGTGCTGGTAGCAGGGTTTGCAACGCGCCATGTTGCACAGGCCGCATTCCGTGCCGGGTATTCGGTATGTGCAGTGGATCACTTCTGCGATCAGGACCTGAGCTGGTACACCACTGACAGCCTGCGGTTCGATGAACTGGAAGACCTCCCTTCTGCCATCGGGGAAATGTCGAACAGATACCGGTTTGACATGGTCGTGGTGACAAGTGGTGCAGAGGATATAAAAACAATGATTCCCCTCTGCGGTACACCACGCGGGCACGTGATACGTTTTCTCGATAAACTGGAGATACAGCATTTTTTTGAAAGACTGAAGGTGCCGGTCCCGCGGCTTGTTTCCAATGGCGAGTTCCCTGCCATGCTCAAACCACGGCGCGGTGCGGGGGGCTGGCGCAACGCGGTTGTCAGAAATGAGAAAGAGAACGCAGCATGGGAAGCGCTGTATCCGGATCTTCCATCGATCAGACAGGAGATGGTGGAGGGCATACCAGCAAGTGTCTGCTGCGTGGCTGATGGAACCCGCGCCTGCGCGGTTGCAGTAAACGAGCAAATCCTGCGGGGTACAGGAAACTCTCCATTCGGGTTCTGCGGATCGGTGACGCCGTTTGCACATCAGCAAAAAGACCATATGATCGCAGTTGCCGAGCAGATTGCTGCGTCGAGCGGATGCACCGGTACAATCGGGATCGATTTCGTTGCGGGAGATGATGCCTATGCTATTGAGATCAACCCCCGATTCCAGGCGACTGTTGATACGGTTGAAATGGCAACGGGATGCAGCTTGTTCCAGATGCACATAGATGCCTGCAGGGGAATTTTGCCCAGAATCAAGCCCCGTGCCATGAAGTATGCTGCCCGCAGCATTCTTTTTGCTGACAGGGATATGACGGTTTGTACAGATCTCAAACACCTGTCGCCGATTGTTGCCGATATCCCGTGGCCGGACACATTTTTTGAAGAAGATCAGGCAATTATCAGCGTTTATGGTTCGGGTTCGACCAGAAAGGGAGCACTCGAACTGCTGGATAAGAATATTACAACGGTTCAACAATATCTACGGTGATGGATTCCGTGGACGACGTGCTGAACGATCCGGCAATCCGTGCCTATCTGCACCGGTTGATTGGTGACGAGGGACTTGATCTTCTGAAGCGGTTCCCCGATGAGGGGGAATACAGCGATGAAGACCTTGCCGCAAAGACCGACATCAACCTGAACACGGTGCGACACTCGCTCTATACCTTGTATGAGAAACGGATTGCGGAATACCACCGGATAAAAAATAACGAAACCGGGTGGCTCACCTATCTCTGGCAACTCCGCATCGACAAGATCTATGACGCAATCCGGGAGGATCTTGAAGTTGTGCTCGACAAACTTAAAAACCGTGCACAATTCGAAGAAGAGAATGATTTTTTCATCTGCAAGGATTGCGGTATCATTTATCCCTTTGTTCAGGCGCTGGATAACGAGTTCAAATGTCATGAGTGTGAGAACCCGATCATGCACTTTGACAATGAAGCACTCCTTATTGCCCTCCAACAGCGGATCCGGAGCATTGAAGAATCCCTCGGTCATGCCCAGTCCTCGTGAACTGTACGAGGCGGTGCTCAGTGACGCCGGCTGCAGTGAGGACGTTATCGCACACTGCCGCGCGGTCACGGATTATGCACTAACCCTTGCAGGGGATAATCCACTTGTAGATTGCGGACTGATGGAGGCTGGATCGATGCTCCACGACATCGGGCGGGGGACAAACCATTCAATCCAGCACGCACAGGAAGGTGCCCGCATATGCCTTTCCCTTGGTTTTTCCGAATTGGTGGCGCAAATTGTTGAACGGCATATTGGTGCCGGACTCACTGCCGATGAATGCACGCTTCTTTCTCTGGTGCCACGGGACTGCATTCCACACACGATTGAGGAGCGTATCGTCGCCCATGCAGATAACCTTGTTAAAGGCACACACCCGGTTACGATTTTTGAAACTATTTCTTCCGCTATCCATCTGCATAAAAAAATTCGGAACAGGATGTACCACCTTGCGCTCGATGTGGAACTCCTTTGTCAAACGTGAATTCTTTGATATCAGATGATTACCTGTTTTACCTGAGGTAGTGCCCGGATTGTTTCGATGACGCCGGTCGGCAACTGGTCTTCGACAATAATCACCAGCTTTGGTTCTTCTGACAGGTGCGGGTCAGTCACAAAGATCTGCCGTATCGAGAGGCGCTGGTCTGATAGCACCCGCACTGTTGCACCCACAATGCCGCGCTCACTCGCGTTTTTGGGGAGAACCGTTATCACCGTAAAACCGAGTGCTTCTGCAACATGGGAGAGATCCGGTGTTGCCCGCATATTGATAAAGATCTCGCGCAGCACCGGGCGTTTTAGGATCCGGTGTGCTGTCGAATCTACCACACGCCGGTCTGACCCGATTGCCTTTGCAATTGCGGTTGCAGGAACCTCGATGCCGTTGCAACTGATCCTTCCCTCCTCTGTGACACCAAATCCATTCTCCAAAAGAAACCTGACCACACGGCTCTGGGACGGGGAGTCCGCGAACTCATGGATGATGTCTGACCACATACAAAGCACTGGGTATAACGTATATAAATATACACCTATGTTGTTTGTGGATCATTTTATTAGGGTGATTCTGGATTCATTCCTCACCGGGCAGGTGCATATCTTTAAAGCAGGGTGTGTATGACTGCTGTCGTGTCTCTCCCGTTTAAAAAAAAGAGCGCTCGTTGCATAAATTTCTTTAACATAGACAACCTCTTTGATATGGCACAAAGCGAGGGTTGCCAAGCCAGGTCAAAGGCGCAAGGTTGAGGGCCTTGTCACGCAGGTGTTCGAGGGTTCAAATCCCTTCCCTCGCATCGCTGTCGCTGTTTTTTTTTTAAAAATTCACAGGAACCCATTTTTAAATCCAAAAAAATATTATGTATTCGTTCCGATAATTTCAGATACCCTTCCCACCGGACCATCCTTCAGACGGACTTTGATACCATGGGGATGAAAAAGAGCGTTGGTAAGGATTTCCTGCACAACCCCCCGTGTCCGTCTTCCGCTGTGCTGATCCCCTTTCCGGATAATATCCACCGTACAGCCTGGTTGAACGGATGTCCGGTACCTGCCATCCTCTTGTGTATTCATCCTACATTGAATGTTTGATGTAATCTTGCCTGGAAAAAACCTGCCATCTCACTTGCGGATTTAACAGATTCCATGTCCAAAAATTCTATTTCTTAATAACCGGTACGTCATACGACCCGACACCAACTTCCATGAATCCCCGGGCAATAACCCAGCCATGTTGATCCCCGGTCATCAGGACGCTAATGGATGTCTGGTACTCGTTGAAGGCATGTTCGAAAATCTTCCATTCATTCCTGCCCGCTACTTCTGAACCGATACTCACGCGGGCATCTGATGACGAGGAATAATCAGCATACACCGCGCTTGAATAACTATAGCAGGTCCCTTTTCCGGTTCCACCACCGGTTGTTTCACGGCAGTCTGCGTTTCTCAAATCCTGTACCGGACGGAACATCGCATCATTCACCAGCGGGGTCCGTGTATCAATCAGGCGCGGGGAAGGGGCACGGAGGGTGAGTTCGATGGTGTACTCCTTCCCCATTGTTCCGTTCTGCGCCGGATTAATTACGGGGGTGCTGATCTTTACCATGGTCCCTTTGTTTGAGCCAAGTAACATTGTTTTCCACTCCGGCGGGAGACCGTTGACCTCACGTATACTGAACCGTTCGACCATCGGGGAATTTCCCGCATTATCCACAGGAACCGGAATGAACAACGTAACATTCGTGAGCACAGCATCCGAGGATATGGTACATTTGTATGAATATGTACTTACAAGTGACTGGCGGTACGCGTTCTCGACAAACGCGTTATACGCGAGAATTGATATAAAGACCACGAAGATGACAATAAACACGGTTGCCGTGAATTTGATTACTTTATCCATACATCCCTCCTTATTACAGCATGAAAATTTTTAATTGGTGCATTGTGTGGGTGATTTACTCCTTTCGGGTACTGTGTGTTTTCATCTTTGACGAAAAAAAATTATCGCACCATTGCAAAAGGATGCATTATACCCGAATGGTGCGGCAAACGACATGGTCCAGGCACCATCCCTATATCCTGAAATACGAAATAATGATATAATGACAACCGGTGTCTCTCTGGTCCTGAAAAATGTCAACTTGCCGGAGGGCCGCATAGCTGATATCTCACTGAGCAGGGGGGCGGTCAGCCATGTCGGGGCAGGGTTGCTGTCTGATGATGCAATCGACTGCAGCAGCTACCTGGTGCTTCCCGCTGCCAGTGATATGCATGTACATATGCGCGGTGGGATACAATCATCCAAAGAGGACTGGAGAAGCGGTAGCAGGAGCGCCCTTGCAGGCGGTGTAACACTGGTTATTGACCAGCCCAATACCATCCCCCCGATAACCACACCGGGTTTATGTAATGACAGGGTACTGGATGCGCAGTTGCATTCCGCATGCCATTTTGCGATCAACAGCGGGGTGACAGCAGGAACAGATTTTGAAGCGATGTGGCATGCCGGGGCAATCGCATTCGGGGAGACATTTTTTTCCCCCTCAAGTTACGGAGAAGCAATCGGCGAGGCAACACTCGAACAGGCACTTAAGAGAATCGGAAACCTTAATGCCCTTGCAACAATCCATGCAGAGAAGATTACACCAGTGTCTGACCTGGATCTCAGATCCCACGATCAGGCACGGTCAATCCAGAGCGAGGAACAGGCAGTTCGTACCGTGAACAGCTGCAATACATCCCGCTGCCGGGTGCATTTCTGCCACCTGTCCTCTGCCGCATCACTGGATGCGGCATCGGGTTCTTTGGAAGTGACCCCGCACCACCTCTTCCTTTCCCTTGAATCGGTTGACAATTCCAGTGCCTTTGGGAAGGTGAACCCCCCGTTACGCACAGAGCGGGAACGGAAGAACCTGTGGGAACGGTGGGGTCGCATTACCGTCATTGCATCAGATCACGCCCCACATACAATGGAAGAAAAGCAAAAAAAATTTTCTGATGCACCTGCGGGCATTCCGGGTGTTGAGACCATGATGCCCCTTCTGGTCGGGCACATTCTGGATAAGAAAATATCGGTCATATCGGTCATCGAAAAAACATCCCTGAACCCGGCAACCCTGCTCGGGATCCGCAAATCAGGCTTTGAGGTCGGTGACCGCGCAGACTTTGCACTCTACCCGAAAACACCGGTGCGCATCCGTGCCGACACCCTCCATAGTAAATGCGGTTGGACCCCCTTCGAGAATCACATGGCGGTGTTTCCCCGACAGGTGATCATGGGGGGTACAATGGTGTACTGTGAGGGGGAATTTTTTAAAGGCTCACCCCAGTGGTTCCCGGGACGCGGTTATAATCGATGATCATCCGGGTGAACGGAACAAGGGTTCCGATCCCCAAACACTAAATATCTGATGTACATATGTGAAATGGTGCCGAAATAGCGCCTCCATAGGTCCCCGGGTGATCGATTGGCGGATGCCTGGATATGATCCACGGGACAACCCGGTTTCGCGACAGGCACTGCCCGGCAGAGGGTTAATTAACGGGTGATGAACGGCTGCATGCCACAGGTGATCCGCGTGTGTTAATGCCGGGCGACATGTTCCTTCTTTTAGGACTGGTGTGAGATTGCCTTCCCTTGCTGATGCCATATCAGAGACCGACAACTGCGCAATCATAACCATCGAAGTAACTACCAATAGCAAAAGGGATGTTTTTCCTGCTGGGTTCAATGAATGGCGAACGACCATCGGGTGCCATGTTACCGCACCGGCGGTTGAGGGCAGGGCAAACAAGGCGTTGATTTCGCTCATTGCAAAGACATTTCACCTTCCAAAGAGTGCTGTATGGATTCAATCCGGAGCTGCCTCACCAGTAAAACGGATCACTATTGCTGGAACGACAAAGGAGGATCTTCTTCTCTGTGTGCAGTCCATGATATGATAGTTGTATTAATCGGGACAGTTACGGCGTTGTCCCAGAACATATCCTTTAAGTAATTATAGGTGATATATATATGTTATACCTATGATCACGCATTTCATTCATCGCATGATCCATGGGGGTGCGTTCACTTGTATTCACCAGATACGACAAAGTATCTTATTCACATCAGCCTCACTGCAGAGGGGGTGGTCGAGAAACCTGACGTAGTTGGCGCGATATTTGGCCAGACCGAAGGGTTACTCGGCGAAGACCTTGACCTGCGTGATCTCCAGCGGACCGGGCGAGTCGGAAGGATCGACGTCCAGATAACAAGCAAGAAAGGCGAGACAAAAGGGGAGATCCTGATCTCCACCTCACTCGACCGTGCGGAAACTGCCATTCTTGCCGCATCACTTGAGACCATCGACCGCGTCGGACCCTGCATTGCACATGTGACCGTCGATTCGATCGAAGATATTCGTGTAAGCAAGCGCCGGCGGATAGTTGACCGGGCAAAGGAGATCCTTATCGAACGTTTCGATGACGGCACCATCGACAGTACTGTACTCCTTGATGATGTGCGGCAGAGCCTGCGGGTCGAGAAGATTGGTTCAATTGGCGAAGAGAAGGTGCCTGCCGGTCCAAATGTTATGGACTCAGATGCAATCATCATTGTCGAAGGCAGGGCGGATGTATTGAACCTGCTCCGGTTCGGCATCAAGAATGCCGTCGGGGTTGAGGGAACTAATATCCCGAAATTGGTCATCGATCTCTGCGAAAAAAAGACTGCCACCGCGTTTTTCGATGGGGATCGTGGCGGTGAACTGATCCTGCGCGAACTGCTGCAGGTTGCAGAAATCGATTTTGTCGCGTTCTCCCCACGCGGGAAAAGTGTCGAGGACATGACGCGCAAAGAAGTAATTAAAACCTTAAGAAACAAGGTGCCAATCGAATATGTCCGCGACCAGTATTTTAAGGACAGTGCCGAACTGCCGCAGGATTTACATCTGTCGCGGGATACTGATGAATCAGAGAGTTCAGAGAAGGGGGGGAAAATCCAGTATCCTGCAATAAGATCCCGCAAGGGACAACAGCGTGTCCCGCAGACGTTGCGGGACCACATAGAGGACGTCCGCGGTCATCATCTTGCACGGTTTCTTGCCTCAGATCTCTCCGTTGTACGCGAGACAAAACCCGATGAAATCGAAAAGGCTGTTGACACAATCGAAAGCCCTGTGAACGGCCTTGTTGTCGACCGGTCTATTGACCAGAAACTTCTTGACCGCCTGGTTATGAAGGGACTGGAGTATGTTGCAGCAAAGGATTTCAAAGGCATTATAAAGCGCCCGTTGACCATCAGGCTGATGAAAATGGGTTTCTGAATTACCCCCATCCAAGCAAAATATTTATCTTCAGGCAAACTACGATACACGCGGAGTGTGACAGGGTGCACAAAGAAGAACTGATCGAGCTCCATCAGATGCTCTTTGATGTGAAGAGTTATCTTGAAGCCATCAACCCCAACCTCAAATTTTCCCAGTATATGGCGCTAAAAATCACACCCTCTCAGCAGCATAAAAGCAAAATGGAGCATAAATACGCGATCTTTGTGCTGGGAGCCGAAATTGCAAACGCAATGAAGGATGTCGACTACACCTCATCGAGCCGTATCTCCACCCGCATGAAGGAGCTGGCTGATAAAGCACTCAAAGAGATGGATTATCCATAACTTTTTTTATGAACATTTTTTTATAATTGTGTTTACCTTTTTGATCCCGTGTACGTGGACAAGCATATATTCAAATTCCATAAACTTCGATAACAGGATATGAAATATTACATCGGCACCGACAAAGGACTTGATCTTAAACAGGTCAACCGTGCCGTAGAGGAGGCATTTGCCGATCACGGGAAGAACCTTGTCCAGATGCCCCCCAAATTGTATGTGACCCTTCCACAGGGTGATTTCCGGACGATGCCCGCATATCTCCCCTCACTTGGCATTGCAGGTGTGAAGATCGTCAACGTCCATCCCAACAATCCTGCCCGCGGGCTCCCAACCGTCATGGCGCTCACCATACTTCTCGATATTGCCACAGGAAAACCGGAGGCAATCATCAACGCAACACAGCTCACCGATATGAGAACCGGCGCAGCCGGCGCTGTTGCATCCAAGTATTTTGCTCCCAAAAAAGAGGTCGTATTAGGACTTATCGGGACTGGCAGGCAGGCGCAGGCGCAGGTTGCCGCAATTGCGCAGGAGATTACGATCAAGGAAATCTGTGTCTGGAGCAGAAACCCGGTTCATGCTGATCGGTTCTCTCCAGGAATCACAGGAATCGAATGCCACAGTACAACCATTGAACGTGCTTGCGATTGTGATATACTGGTCACGACCACCCCATCCCGCCAACCCCTTGTCATGAGCGAGTGGGTGCATGAAGGAACCCATATCAATGCAATCGGAGCCGATGCGCCGGGAAAAGAGGAACTGGATCCTGCGCTCCTGAACCGTGCTTCTGTCTTTGTTGATGATATGGCGCAGGCAGTTCATTCAGGTGAGATCAATGTGCCAATCCAGAAAGGGTTGTATAAAAAAGAGAATATTTCAGGAACCCTCGGAGAAGTAGTTATCGGAAAAAAGAGGCGGGCCCGACCTGACGAAATCACCATCTTTGATTCAACAGGACTTGCCATACAAGATCTTGCCATTGCGAAGATCGCAATGATGCACGGAACTGCCATTGTGCTGCCATTTCCTTGATAGGGAGGAGGACGAATTTGGATTTTTATTCACTGGTTTTGGCAAATTTTTTCCAGACTTGCTCACGGTACACCGGACCGCTGTTATACGTGCAGAAGGGGATGATACGCCCGTCTGGTGTTGCATAGTGGATGCAGCAGCGCTGCACGCGCTCGAGATCATAGTTGTACCGATCCATAAAGTGCATGGTACCGATGAAGAGAGCATTCCAGTGGAATTCCCGAAGCGCCTCGAAGTTCTGACCAATCAACGTCTTTCCGATTAACTTCCAGAACTCGGCAGTGTTGCTCTGTTCTCCCTTCTTCACGGATTCGTGCATGGATTTCACGCCCTCAATGAGCGCTTTATATTTGTTGATCGTGCCACCCTTCTTTAAGGTCTCTGCCATCTTCTCGATCGCTTCAAAGAGGCTTTCCACGTCAACCATACGGTTCACCGGAGTAATACCGTCTTTTGTGATAAAGACGTAGGTAGCAGCACCGCAGTGCTGGTGCGCCGTGAACCTGACCTGCTGTTGACCTGTGTACGCTTCAGCAAGATCGGAAAACGGAAGGACGCAGGGAACCGGATAAAAATCATCTTTTTTAATGACACCCTGCATTTGCTCCTCTATTCCCGCAAGCACTTCGGGGATTGTAATCCTCGCTGTGTTGATATCTTCATCGCTCGCCGCCCCGGTGAACGCGACGGGCTGGAAATTGACGCCCCGCACAACTGAGATATGATCGGCTGCAAACCGGATGATGGCGCCGAGCTCATGGTCATTCCTGCCGCGGATCACAGTTGGAACAAGAACGCACCCGAGTTTTACATTCTGTAAATTCTCGATCACTTTCTTATGCATCGTTAAAAACGGGTTCGTCGCCAGTGTGACACCGTCAAAGTGAAGGTAGACCGTGTTGAGCCCTGCGTCCTTGAGCTGCTTGACATATCCCAGATCCTTTGCGAGATTGACACCATTGGTTGCGATTTGTACCTGAGGAAATCCCATCTCTTTTGCTTTTCTGATAATCTCAACAAGATCATCCCGCATGGTAGGTTCACCACCAGAGAACTGCACGGCGGGGGCAGGAACGGGTTTTTCAGAGCGCAGAACCTCCATCATCCTGACAATATCATCAAAACTCGGTTCATAGATGAACCCGCAGGCGCGTGCGTTGGCAAAACAAAAGTCGCAATTGAGGTTGCACCGGTTCGTGAGATCGATATTTGCGAGCAGGGTACCGGAATGGTGGTTACTGCAGAGTCCGCAGGCTGTTGGACAACTATCAGCCGGCGCAACACTCTGGGGGTTTTCGATCCCGTTTCCTACTGCCTCGTATCGTTCGAACTGGTGATACATAAGGGGGTCGGACCAGTAAATATGCCGAAACACCCCATGATCGCTGCACGTGCGTTTCAGCCAGATCTTCCCGTCCTCCTCAATAATGTCCGCCGATATTACGGAGTTGCATACGGGACAGAGGCTCCTAGTCTTTTTTACAAACATCCATGTCCCTCTTTGTTGCCGATCAGGAACCAAATAGAGTAACTTTAATGTTGTTATCTTCTATTTATTACACGTATTGGAGTGCAATATTATTAGTGTTGAGTCCTTGATAATATCATTGCTATCAGCCCTCTGGATCATGCTGCCCGCGTATGTGCCAAACCCGATTGCCGCGCTGTGTGGTGGAGGGACGCCGATCGACTTTAACAAGAACTTTGGTGACGGCAGGGGGATACTGGGTGAAGGGAAAACATACCGCGGTTTTTTTATCGGTGTTTTCGTTGGAGTGATTGTGGGTGCACTCCAGATGTATCTTGCCACACGGTTCTCTTGGACCATGCTCCCTGTTCACACAGTCATTTCTGTATTTGTCCTTGCGGTTGGAGCGCTTTTTGGGGATTTGTGTAAAAGTTTCTTTAAACGGAGGCTGGGGAAAAAGCGCGGTGAACGATGGCCGATTGCTGACCAGTACGATCTCGTTGCCGGGGCGTTTTTACTCATGCTCATCGTCGATCCTGATTGGCTTTTCATGTATGTAACAATCCCCGTCCTTTTGATTATTCTGATCATCACACCCATCCTTCACAGGTTGGTAAATATTATCGGATATAACAGTGGGGTGAAGGACGTACCATGGTAAACCAGTTGGCAAACCTACTCATCGAACACCGTGCCATTGAGTTTGGCTCGTTTCGTCTCGCGTCAGGTGCACAGAGCAATTACTATATCGATGTCAAATCAGCAGTAACGCATCCGGCGCTGCTTGCTGCAATTGCGGAGGCAATCGCAGAGAAATTCGAATTTGATGTCATTGCCGGTGTCGCGGTTGGGGGTGTTCCCCTCGCCGTTGCTGTATCACTGGAGAGTTCCAGACCCTTTGCAATCATCAGGAGCACCGAAAAGAGCCACGGAAAAAAGGATGCCGTGATCGGCGAGGTAAAAGGGAGATCTGTGCTCCTTGTGGAAGATGTGACGACTTCGGGAGGTTCCGCACTCTATGGCGTTGAAGCGCTGCGTGCATCGGGGGCACGAATCGATCGCGTGGTAACTGTTGTTGACCGGGAACAGGGCGCAGCAGAGATGCTTGAAAAGTACGGTATCCGGCTCGTCCCGCTGGTGCGTGTCAACGAATTACTTCAGGCATAAACAATTTTTAGGGTGAGCTCGTAGTTATGGATATGAAGATACTCGTGGTAGGCGGTGGCGGGCGCGAGCATGCAATCGCTGTGGCGCTGTCACGCACCATGGGTGTGGATCTCTTTTCCGTAATGGCAAAAAGAAATCCGGGTATCTCACAAATTGTAAAAAAGACTTTGCTGCAGAAGGAGACCGATGTCAAAAGAGTAATTGAATTTGCAAAGACGGTCGGGGCAGATTATGCATTCATCGGACCGGAAGCACCGCTGGAGGCCGGTATCGTCGACAGACTCGAGCATGCAGGTGTGGCATGTGTCGGCCCTGATCGCGCCGCAGCGAGGCTGGAAACCGACAAGGCGTTCTGCAGGGAGATGATGGAGCGACATAAGATCGCCGGCTGCCCCGTATTCAGGATCTGTCATGGTGTGGATGATGCGGTCTCGTTTATTAAGGATTATGGCGGCGACCTTGCGATAAAACCGATCGGGCTTACCGGTGGAAAAGGAGTCAGGATCATGGGTGAGCAGGTCGACCGTGCAGGTGCAATCGCCTATGTCAAGCAGATGGGGGGAAATGTGGTACTTGAAGAGCGGTTGGTCGGTGAGGAGTTCACGCTTCAGGCGTTTACGGATGGCGCTCATCTTGTCCCCATGCCCCTCGTCCAGGACCATAAACGCGCCTATGAGGGGGATGTAGGACCTAATACCGGCGGGATGGGGTCGTATTCGATGCCGGACCACACACTGCCCTTTGTCACCCATTCTGATTATTCAGCAGCACTCGGGATCATGAGATCAGTTGTTGCAGTGATGGGAAAAATCGGACAGCCGTTCAAAGGGATCCTCTATGGCCAGTTCATGAACACATCTGAAGGTCCGAAAGTCATAGAGTTCAATGCACGATTCGGTGATCCCGAGGCAATGAATGTGCTCTCGCTCCTCACATCCGATCTTTCCGATATTGTGGTCAGCATCACAGAGGGATCACTATCATCGAAGGGGGTGAGCTTCGAGAATGCAGCGACAGTCTGTAAGTATATTGTTCCGGAAGGCTATCCCGATGCCCCCAATATTGGAGATCAACTTACCATTGAAAACCCCCGTGCTGCGTTGCTCTATTATGCGAATGTCGATGAACGGGGTGGTCAGCTCTTCACCCAGAGTTCACGGACACTTGCCTTCGTGGGCATCGGTCAGACACTTGAAGAGGCAGAAAAAAAAGCAGAAATGGCGGCGTCAACTGTCAAAGGGCGCGTGCGACACCGCAAGGATATCGGTACCACCGGACTTCTTTCGAAGCGGTGCAACCACATGAAGGAGCTGCGATGAAGAAGGATTTTATTTCGATTCTTGATGTTACCAGTGATGAACTCAAACAGATTCTCTCAGACGCGATCCGTCTGAAACAACTGCGCACTAGGGGAACCATTCACCATGTGCTGCGCGGAAAAAGTCTGGCGATGATCTTTGAAAAGTCCTCGACAAGGACCCATATCTCGTTTGAAGTCGGGATGAACGAACTTGGGGGAACCGCCCTCTTTCTCTCCACAAGGGACCTGCAGCTTGGCAGGGGTGAGGAAGTACGGGACACCGCACGTGTTGCCTCCCGCTATGTCTCTGCGGTGATGATCCGTGCGTATCAGCACAGCACCATTGAAGAGTTCGCACAGTATGCAACCATTCCTGTCATCAACGGGCTTTCCGATCGTGAGCATCCCTGCCAGCTCCTTGCAGACATCATGACCATCAGGGAACATTTTGGAGATATGAAGGGATTGCGGATTGCCTGGGTCGGCGATGGGAACAATGTCTGCAACTCCCTCGTCCTGTCGTCTGCTTTGACCGGTATGGAAATATCAGTGGCAAGTCCGGGGGGGTATGCACCTTCCAAAAAGATCATCAGACATGCAAAAGAGATTGGAGGCACGGTCCGGTTAACCCGGTCACCGGATGACGCTGTCAGGGACGCGGACGTGATCGTCACCGACACCTGGATCTCAATGGGAGAGGAAAACGAGCGCGAAGCCAGGCTTGAGGCATTTAGGGGATACACCGTAGATGAACATCTGCTGAAGCTCGCATCCCCTGATGCAAGAGTGCTTCACTGCCTGCCCGCGCATCGCGGGGAGGAGATCAGTAACGGCGTTATTGATGGTAACCAGAGCCTTGTGTGGGATGAGGCAGAAAACCGGTTGCACGCCCAGAAAGCATTATTGATCAAATTATTGAAAAACGGGAAATAAATCACCAGAACGCTCAGTCTTCCCTGATAAAATCCTCCAGCCGCTGGCGCATATATTTCTCAACCTGCTCCATAATCTCGTGTTTACCGCGGAATGCGAGAAGGTCACGTTCGTCACCTTCCATGTTCGCAAACCGGATCCGTTCCTTGCGTTCAACCAGTTTCACATCAAATTTCTTTACAACTTCCGCAATGATTGACCGTGGCACCCCGGGAGGGATGAGAATATCAAACAATTCTTCGTCTGCCATATATCACCAGTCTATTTTCCAATTTTAATCCGTCGTTTCATGATGCAGGGACCGCCACGGACTCCCCCGATGGGGTTCTTTGGCTTACCCAGCGAGTTCATACACCTGCCCATCAGCGCCGCTCCCCGTGCAAGCCCATCATCGACAAAGACTACGTGGTCGTTGGGGGTGTCGAAAAGATCTCGTTTTACAATTCCCTCAAGAATATATTCGGGTTTCCGTCCTGAAATGGCGGCACGCCCGGTAAAACCGATCGATGCATTTCTGGGCACTAGACCCTGTTCAACCGCTACGTCAACCAACCGCAGCGCCATTTTCGCACATACCCGGTCAACGACCATATTGAGGGTGCCAAATTTATATTTTTTGAAAATTTCAGACCCGATCGCGACCAGATCATCAAGCTCGCTGCTGTTAACACCGCAGTCACAACCGATCATCGCGATGCCTGATTCCTTTGCCAGTTTCGCATTGACAGGTACACGCCCGAACCTGTCCCGTTCCGGTGGCACTATCCGGATATCAATGTGCTTATGGGAGCGTTTGACATACTCGTCAACAATCTTCAGGTTACCCCCCTTGAACAGCCCTCCAGTCACACTATGTTCACCGAAGATATCGAGCGCCGTCCCTGTCCGTTCGTGGACAAGGCCAGTACCGCGGACAATCGCATCTGGGATGGCTCCTGCAAGCCCGCAGAAGTTCCCCACGGTCTTGGCAAAGGGATTCTTGGCATCGGGTGCCACATCACTGGTGATCCTCCCGTCAAGTGTGGTGCCGAAATCGATGGATATGCACGGGTTGCGGAAGTCCACCATCGTCCATTTAGCCCCTTCCTTGATCCCGGCCATGGCAAGTTCACCTTCCATCTCGTTTGCGACCATCTCGACACCCGTGGAGCCAACCGGGGGAATCACGCCGGCTACCGCACCGACGAAGACCACTTTGTCGGCGAAACTGAATGGCTGGAGCTTTTCTGACTGGTTTGCCTTTGACATTGGCGGTGTCATCTTCCGTGGAGGGACCCCGGCAATCAGGCAGCCATTGGCAAGCGCAATCACAAAATCCCCGATCTGATCCGGCGACTCCATCTCGGCGACAACCCCCGTGCTGCGGACGACAAAGTCAAGATCGGTATTCACATCAAGATGTGCTTCTTCATGGCACTTGAGCAGGGTGTCGCGTACCAGGTCAGTCACTGATTCCCGCGTGAGCTCGGTGCCGTCAAGCGTCTCACCAAATATTGTTTCACCTGATTTGGGTTTCCTGATATCCCGTGACATGCTCACGTGCTTGTTAATCACATATGACATGCCAGTTTCAAGATTCACGCCGGTAAGTATGCATTTGGTTGTCGTATTTCCCATTTCCACCGATGCTACGATAAAATACGGTTTATTCTTATATTCGGGGAACGTCATGCCGGGGCCGTGCATTATTGAGGGGGGCGGGGGA
This sequence comes from Methanoregula sp., assembly GCA_026394605.1. Classification (GTDB taxonomy): domain Archaea; phylum Halobacteriota; class Methanomicrobia; order Methanomicrobiales; family Methanospirillaceae; genus MVRE01. The sequence goes on along the minus strand of JAPKXY010000030.1, from coordinate 16,310 downwards.
CTCTCGACAATATGGGGTTTTGGTTTTATGAAGCGACTAAAAAAATTGGCGCACATAGTATCCGATTTTTAATTGGATCTCCTTATAATTTTCTATTCGGTTCGACGGTGCAGATCGGAGACCGAGACCGATGCATCTGACTTAATAGTGCATTTTATGCTTTTGACTGAAGCGCTGAAAGAATATTTTAGGAGCAGAACGATTCAACCATGAACGACTCAGGCGTAAAACATAAACCCTTGAACACACCATCATTGTCCGTAGGAGAGGAGGTGAAAGAGATGGTCACATTAACCGCGGAGATGAAAGAAGTCTTTGCGAAGAATAAGATCTTTGCCGTTGCCACCGCATCGAAAAATGGTATACCGAACGTCGCGCCAATGGCAACCGTGCAGCTTGTTGCTGACGATACCATCTGGATCGGGGACAACTATATGGTAAAGACCCTTGCCAATGTAAAGGAAAACCCCCACATAGCACTCTATGTTTGGGACCCAGAAAAGAAGCGCTGTTACCAGATCAAGGGGGATGTAACCGTAAAGACGAGCGGCCCTGATTATGAAAAGATCAAGGCACAGATCAAGGCAAGAGGCCCTCATTATCCGGCAAAGGGTTTGCTCATACTTAAGATCACCGAAGTATTTGATTGCACTCCTGGACCAAATGCGGGACAAAAAATAGTATAACTTTATCGTTTCTTTTTTGAACGCTGTTTCAACATCCGTGCCTGGATGCCATAATAATGAGAAATGCCGATTGCATGGCACTGATCGAGTGCATCGCTATCGAAGGAAACCAGATCATCGGAATAGAGTGAATCAGGAGAACTCCTGCCAAGCACGCGGACGCATCCCTTGAAGAGTTCGAGATCAACGTTCCCGTTCACCCTCTCCTGTGTGGTATTGATGAAGGTGTTCAGCCCGGCGTACAACGGTTCGTCAACAAGTCCCATGTACGCAAGCTCTGACCACTTATCATCCACCATCCGTTTAAACGCGAGTTCCTGCCGGCTCAGTACAAGCGCTTCGAGATCCCGATGGGCAGCGAGCAGTACGGTCGCTGCCGGGTGCTCGTAGATCTCCCGTGCCTTGAGCCCAAGGATGCGATCCTCGATCATGTCGTTTCGACCAATACCGTGTTTCCCGGCGAGCACATTCAGCTTCTGGATCAGGTTGTAACCACCCATCTTTTTCCCATTCAATGTCGTGGGAATACCTTTTAAAAACCCGATGCTGATTCTTTCTGGCGTATTTGGGGCTTTTATTGGTGAAACTGTCCATACATAGATCTCTTCCGGGGGATAAAATGCCGGATCCTCAAGTCTGCCTCCTTCAATGCTCCGGCTCCAGCAGTTTTCGTCCATGCTCCAGGGTTTATCCTTTTTGACCGGGACTTCAATTGTATGTTCTTTTGCGTATCCAATCTCCCACTCCCGCGTCAGGTTCAGTTCCCGAATCGGGGCGACGACATCGAGACCAGCGCCGCGGATAATAACGTCAAACCGGAGCTGATCGTTGCCTTTCCCCGTGCATCCGTGCGCGACGGCGTGTGCCCCTTCCTTTTTTGCGATATACACAACTTCCTCTGCAATCAGGGGGCGGGCAAGTGATGTGCCTAGGGGATACCCCTCATACGAGCCGTTTGCCTTGATTGCGGGAAAGATGTGGTTCCTGACGAACTTCTCCCGTGCATCGATCGTATAATGCTTGTCTGCAAGTCTCTTGCCTTTGGCAGTTGCCGTCTCGATCTCTTCATCCCGCTGCCCGACATGAACCACAACAGTGACAACGCGATCATACTCATACCGCTCTTTTAAGAGAGGAATGCAGATCGATGTGTCAAGCCCGCCGGAATATGCTAGAACTATAGTACCTTTTCCCATGACTGATACTCCCATGTGGTAGTGGTGTTGTATACGTATTAGCTCTGAGGATATATTTTCAAGCTCAATACCGAATCAGCATTCCCTCCAGAAAAAAGCCGTATATGAGATACCAGAGAAGAAAAAGGATGGGGTTCAGGGGGTTATTCCTGAACGAAATATTGTTATTGTTCTGTCTACGTGACAATTATTTTTCCAGTAGTCTCTTGCTGGAATACCGTTTTGTAATCGTATGCACCCTTTTTAGTAAAGGTAACCTCAAGCGTCTTTCCGTAGGGAATTACGTTTGTGTCCATACCACCAAAGTAAGCTGCTGTTTGAACGTCGATGGCCTGAACACCGTGGGGCTTGAAGGGGTCATTGTTCTTCCAGATTACTTTTCCTCCGACTGGTATATAGACAGTTGTGCCTGGGGTAATCGTCATATCATTGTTGAACGTTATCGTGACCGATGGCTGGGGCGTCGGGGTCGGGGTTGCAGTCTTTGTCACATTGACCGTTGCATTCGTAGGAACCGGGGTCGGTGCAACAGTTGTTGGCACAGGTGTCGGCACCGCAGTCGTTGGCGCAGCAGTTGGAGTTGCAGGTGCGGCAGGTTGCGAAGTACATCCACAGATTAGAATCCCGACAAACAGGATCATCAGGACAACAAGTAATTTATTCATGCATCTCTTTTTTGTTATTTCTGTATATAAGCATATTCAATTCTTTTCAGGTTTTACCGTCACTGAGGCAAATCGACACCGTTCGCGGGTAAACAGCAATTGTTAATATGAGTCCCAAAGAGGTAGGGGGGACAACCAACCCGATAAGATTTGCTATCGGCAGAGAGGTGATAATTTTTCAATCACCCGCTCTACTTGATGCACCGATGTCCCGATATAGCTATCCGGGGCGAGTAACTGCTCAAGTTCCTGTTTTGAGCAGAACCTGATTATTTCGGGATCCGTGGCAAGAATATCGGCAAGCGATCGCTGTTCAGCGAGTGCCTGCATACTCGCCACTCTCACACGTTCATGGGCATCCTGCCGGTTCATCCCCTTTTTCGTGAGCTCGATCATCACCGATTCCGCCATGTTAATCCCCTGCAGGAGGAGAAGGTTGCGGCGGATCGCTGCGCGGTTGATCACAAGCCCGCGCACCACACCGGTCATGAGCCGGATGCAGTGATCGGTGAGAATCGAAGATTCCGGGAAGAGCACCCGCTCGCATGATGAATTTGTGAGGTCGCGTTCGTCCCAGAGTGTATTGTTGCAAAGCGCCGGCTCGATCGCAGAGCGCACAATACGCGCCAATCCGCAGACCTGTTCGCTTTTGATGGGATTGCGCTTGTGCGGCATCGTGCTCGATCCCACCTGCTTTGCGCCGAATGCCTCCTCCACTTCACCAATTTCGGTCCGCTGGAGCGTCCGCAGTTCGATCCCGATCTTGTCAAGTGTTGTGGCGACATTGCCAAGGAACATGAAATACTCCGCGTACCGGTCCCGCGCAATCACCTGGTTGGATACATCAACGGGCACAAGACCAAGGAACTCCATCATTGTTGCCTGAACTTCCATCCCTTTTTTTCCCAGCGCAGCCTGAGTGCCCACCGCACCGGTCATCTGCCCCACCACAACGCGGGGGCGCAGTTGTTCGAGCCGTTCGGTATGCCTGCCCACTTCGCTCGCCCAGATTGCAAACCGCAGACCGTACGTTGTCGGCACCCCGTGCTGACCATGCGTTCTTCCCACGCAGACCAGCGTTTTTGTTTCTGCCGCGCGATCGAGGAGTACTGAGAGTAGCATCCGCAGCTTTTCATCGATCAGGTTGAGCGCCTGCTTGAGCTGGAGCCCTGTGGCGGTATCAAGGATGTCATTGGAGGTCGCGCCGTAATGGATCCACCTGCCCGCGTCACCGCACGCCTCGCTCATGGATCTCACGATTGCCATCATATCATGGTTAATCTCGTTCTCGATCTCCTTTGCACGGGCAAGCGACGCATGCCTGGCATGTTTCACGATCACATCAGCTGCAGCCTGCGGTATCATCCCGTGCACCGCTTCTGCCTGTGCGAGTGCGACTTCGGCAGCGATAATGCAGGAAAAGCGGTTCTGTTCACTCCACACGGCACGCATCTCCGATGTGCCGTACCGTTCCTCGATGGGGTGGACTGGCATGTGAAGAGATCTGTGTTTCTTCATGGTCAAGATAGCATCGATCCGAATATGGGAGGTTACCGATTTTATCCCAATGAACTAAAGAGCGCGAACAACGAACCGTACATGATGGACGCGTTCGAGACCTATTTCCCGTACGAGGAATACCGCCCGCTGCAGCGCGGGATGCTCGAATTTGCAGCGCAGTGTGCACGTGATGGCGGTATTGCGATGATCGACGCCCCGACCGGCAGCGGCAAGTCGAGCGTAGTCGCAGCACTGCTTGCGGAGCGCAAGGGTAAAAAAGTGCTTATTGCGGTGCGCACCAAAAGCCAGCTTGCGACATTTATCCGCGAACTTGCCCTGATTAAAAAAAAGCAGCCACAGCTCCGTGTCGCGTACCTGATGGGCAAAGCAGGGATGTGCCCGCTTGGCGGTCAAGGAGATGTCTACCGCAGGTGTAAGGGGGTAAAGACATTCTCCATCTCGCTGATGCGGGACCGGGCGGAAAAAGGGGCGCTCGTGCCAACAAAGGATCCCTTTATTCTCCAGCAGATCCGGCGGATGGACCGGGATCATCCCCTCATCTGCCCGTACTTTATCCACAGCCGTGTCTTCGTGCAGGGCGATGCCGGCGGCGTGAAGATGGTGCCATCCGCCACACTGCGCACACGGGCTGATCGCGTGATAGCGGAGATAGTTCCACCTCAAGATCTGGGGGAGTTTTCACACGAGATCTGCCCGTATGAACTGATGATGCATGCTGCCCGGAATGCAGATGTCATCATCCTCAACTACCACCACCTGTTCGATCGCATGATCCGCGAGCAACTCTACCTCTCAATCGGAATCAAACCGCAGGATGTACTGCTGCTGATCGATGAAGCGCACAATTGCGGCGAGGTGATCCAGTCCATCGAGAGATCTGTCCTCAAAGAACGCGACCTAGAGCAGGCATCCCGCGAGCTTCTGGCGCTGCGCCGGCGCCACAAGGGCGTAGACGCGGTTCAGCATGTGCTCCCGCGTCTCACTGATTTTATTGCAGGTCTGAAAAATTCCACGGAACCCGAGGACTGGTTTGACCCGGTGATCTTCGACCGGATGGTTGTTCGCAGCTCGTTGTATAAGGACATGGATGAGATCCTTGATGACCTCATGCACATCTCAGATCTGGTCCGTGAGAAGAACCAGAAGGCAGGAGAGTACCGCGAAACCGCAATCGAACGACTTACCACGTTCCTGTTCCGGCTCAACGAATCCGCAAGAAACCCCGCATACCTTACGGTATACCATTGGCAGGATGAGGAAATTGCTCTGGAGGTACGTAATATCGACCCCTCATCATCGCTCCAGGATATCTGCGGATCACACTCCTGCAGCGTTCTCATTTCCGGGACGTTATCACCTGTCGAAAGTTTCCGCCGTTATTTTTTTGAGGATGCAACGGTTACGACACTCACCCTCTCTAATGCATTCCCAAAACAAAACCGGCTTGTCCTGTGCGCAACGGAAATCACGACCGCGTTTTCCATGCGCCAGAACCAGAAAAATACGACCCGCATCGAACAGTACATCAAAACATTCGCCACGCTGCAGGGAAACCTCGCGATCTATTTTCCCAGCTACCAGATCCTCGACCGGTTCGCAAAGCGCTGTGCGGCGCAGATTCCTGCGAAGCAGATCTTTATCGAACCGCGGGAGGCTTCGGATGCCACAACTGCACTTGCCGAATTTCTGGCACTTCCGCAGAAAGGGAAGTCGGGGCTCCTGTTCGCTGTCTGCGGGGGCAAGTGGAGCGAAGGGCTCGATTACCGGGGAGAGATGCTCTCGGGCGCGATGGTAATCGGACTCCCTCTAGCCCCCTATAACCGCGTGAGAAGGATGGTGATTGATTATTTCCGGCGCAAATTCGGCACTGAGGGCGAATTTCTCTGCTACACCCTGCCTGCCATCAACCGAGCACTGCAGGCACTCGGACGCGTACTGCGCTCGCCATCTGACCGCGGAGTTCTGGTGCTGGGAGAGCGGAGGTTCCTCGAACCAGGGATCCGGTATACGCTTCCACTATGGCTGCAAAAAGAGATGATCGAATGTGATGCCTTAATGATGGGCAGGGAGATTACAGGATGGATATCATAGGAGGCTCCTGCCGGTTCGGTCTCTGGTTTGTCAATGTCTGGTGGAATGAACAGGCCGTTTATCAGGTAAGGTTTGCAACGACCGGTCTATCCGGTCCGGTGCCGCCCCTTCTCCGGAAGTTCTGCATGGGGCAGCCGGTGGATCTTTTGTTGTTGAACAGCATCGCCACCGAAACCGATACGCTTTTTGGCCGAATCTACAATCTTGTGCGCGGGGTGCCCTATGGATCAACCACAACATACGGGGAAATCGCACGGCGGGCAGGGACAGCCCCGCGTGTTGTAGGGCAGGCAATGACACGCAACCCCACACCCCTTGTCGTGCCCTGCCATCGTATTGTTGGTGCGCACGGGATCGGGGGATTCTCGCCATTGCCCGAGATCAAGGAAGCGCTGCTTTCGATGGAAAAAAAGACGGTGCTGCGGACGAAACCGAAAAGGAAATCTTAACCCGACGGATGACAAACACTTCCAGAAAGGTCAGCACATGATTGTATTGATATCGGACGCCGGCCCCGCCGGTGTACCGGTTGCGGCGAAGATGTCAAAGAGCTGCGATGTGAAGGTGGTCTGGTTCACGGATCCATTTGCAACCAAGGGAGTGGAGGCGTGAGATCTGCGGTGGTGCTGGTCGGCGGGGAAGCGCGCCGTGCGGATGGACAGGAAAAATATTTTTTCACGTTTGATGGCAGGACATTTATCGAACGCATTACCGAATCCCTCAGTTGTATCACCGATGAGATCATCCTCGTCGCGAGGGATCCGGCGCAGTGTTCGCGGTTTTTGCACCTTTCTAACGTCCGCTGCATCACTGACATCAGAAAAGGCATCGGTCCGATCGGCGGACTGCATGCCGGTGCCCGGGCGGCGCAGGGAGACCTTATATTCGTTGCCGCATGCGACATGCCATGCGTGAATCCTGCAGTCGTCGCCCACCTTTTTGACCGGATCGGTACTTACGACGCGGCAATTCCCTGCTGGAACCGCGAAATGTATGAACCTCTCCATGCCGTGTACCGCAAGAGTGCCCTCCTTTCATACCTCGAGTGTCATGAATCTCTCTCGCTCCGGGCAATGGTGCGGAACCTGAATGCACATTACGTGCCAGTGGAAGAATTACGGACATTCGATCCATCACTTGTCACATTTTCCAATATAAACCGAGCCGGTGATCTGAAAAAATTCACCGATCGCTCAGCCTGACCACCGGAACCACCTGTCAACCGTTGACGTTGCGGAGGCTTTGGGTTCTAAGGTGTATATATATGTTGAGATGTAAGGTATTGTTAGAGAAATTTCCATCGCTGGGTACGCCAAATGGATACCAATTCGCAAGATAGGGAAATTCCCTGATTCCCTCGCGTGCCTGTCGTCATCAAGGGAGACAGCATGGACATCGGCGGTCGTGTGAATGACGAGATCTTATATCTTTTCATTGTTACCTCGGTGACGATCGGCGCGATCCTTTCCTCGATTTTTTCAGTGAGTCATGGCATCTTCGATGTCTTCCCGTTCATGTATATCCTTGCCATCATTCTCATTGTCTATTTCTACCCGAAATACGGCGTGCTCTACTCCCTTGGTATCGGCCTGGTGTACATAGGTCTTGTCTTTTCCTATGGTACATCCAATCCCATCCAGATCGCCATCTCTTCTGCGTGGTTTGTGATCTTTATCGCCATCGGGGTGGTTGCCTCATCATATGCGAACCGGTTGCGGGATGATAAAAGAAAGATACGGAATGTGTTTGAAAACGCACAGGACGGTATATTCTGTTTCGAAATCCGTTCCTTGCGGATCCTTGACATCAATCCCAAGTGCGCCCGCATGCTGCAATACGGGCGTGACGATCTCATCGGCAAGGAGATTGCTTCAATCTGGATGAGCGAGGTGGAACGGGAGGCGTTTATTTCTGGTATCAAGGATGGGAAAGGTGCGTTCCAGAAAGAGGTCCTGCTCAGGGCAAAGGACGGTACTCCGCGACGCTGTCTGGTTTCGGCAATACTTTCCACGAATCGCGTGGTGCTTTGTTCTGCCATTGACATCACGCAGGAAAAGACCGCCGATGAAGAGATCCGCCTGACGCTCGAGGAACTGGATCGGCAGGTCAGGGAGAGGACCGCCCATCTGGAGAAGATTAACGACGATCTTAAAGCGGAGATCCTTGAGCATAAGATGGATGAGAATGCCCTTCTGTTCGGAGAACAGAATAGCGACCGACTCGAGGGGATGCGATGACAGAACAGGTGCTGAAGCATCAGGTCTTCTGGATCTGCGTCATTCTTTGTACCGTCTTTGGTGCTATTTATTCAACGATCCTGTCTCTGACTCATGGCATCTTTGATGTCTTCCCGTTTTTATATTTTCTGCCCATCATCATATTTGTCTACCTCTACCCGCACCGGGGCGTCATGTTCTCGGTCCTGCTTTCTGCCGTCTATATGTCGCTCGTTTACTACTACGGGCTGTCTGACCCGAGGCTCATTGCAGTATCCACCGCATGGTTTGTGATCTTTGTCACCATCGGGGTCGTGACATCGTCATTTGCCGTCGGAGTCAGGGAGGGGGAACGCAAATACCAGCGCATCTTTGAAAACTCCCAGGCGGGAATCTTTACGTTTGACTGCCGCACCCTCCTCATCAAGGAGATGAACGAGAAGTGCGCTTGCATGCTCAAATTCGAAAGCAAGGATTTGCTTGAACGGGACCTATCAACCATCCTTCCGGAGTCTGCTGACCGCGACCATTTCCTTTCGCACCTCCGGTCAAAATCACTGTCTGGTGAAGTGGAGCTCGTCTTCCATGCCATTGATGGTGCGATGCGCCATTTCCTCGTTACCGCGACCATGGTCCCGAAGTACACTGCTATCTGTTCGGCGATCGATATCACGGAACGAAAGATTGCAGAAAAGGTGATCCAGAAAGCAAGGGAAGATCTGGAGATCCGCGTCAGGGAACGCACCACCGAGCTCATGAAGGCAAACGAAGTGCTCAAGGCTGAGATCCAGGAACGGAAACGCTTTGAGGATGCGATCCAGCTGGCGAACCGGAAGCTGAACACGCTCTCGTCTATCACCCGCCATGACATCCTCAACCAGATCACGGCGCTGGTCATGTACCTCTCTCTCGCCCATGAGATCACAACTGATCCTGCCGTGAGCAACCATCTTGACAAGATCGAACAGATCACCCAGTTGATCCAGAAACAGATCCGTTTCACCCGCGACTACCAGAATATTGGCACCGCCGCTCCCCACTGGCAGAATGTGCGGTTCACCATTGACAATGCAGTTACCGATCTTCACCTCGGGGGGGTTGCGCTGGAAGTCGACCTTGACGACCTTGAAGTGTATGCCGACATGCTGCTCGAAAAGGTCATCTATAACCTCGTTGACAACTCCCTGCGCCACGCGGAAAAGCTGACTAGGATCCGGTTTTATTATCGGCAGGACGAAAAAGGGGTGGCCCTCATCTGCGAAGACAATGGCACCGGTATCCCGCAGCATGCAAAGGAGAAGATCTTCCGGCGTGAATATTACCGGAATACCGGCTATGGATTGTTCCTCGTAACCGAGATTTTAAGCATCACAGGACTATCCATTCAGGAGACCGGTGAACCGGGAAAAGGGGCGCGGTTCGAGATCCTCGTCCCGCCGGGTTTTTTCAGGTTTGGCAATCAGCGGAGAGAGATATAGATCATCCATCCCCGTCATTTCTGAATAGCAGGGATTTCTGCAATCTCTATCACCATCACCCTTCCTGTGGTCGTTGTTGCGATCAAGGGAAACATTTTTCTAATCACCGTGTTGATGGAATTCCCGATATTCCATGAAAAATGAGGCAGTAACAACGCGGATTCCTCCATCAAGAGCCTATATTTCGGAAAAAAATTGACAAACATTTATATACCGAAATAAGAAATAATCTATCATACATTGTCATGCCCGGGTTCCGGACATTATAAAAGGTGTTTGAAAGTATGGCGTTAATCAAGAATGATGATGCAGTATCACCCGTTATCGGTGTGATCCTGATGGTTGCCATCACCGTCATCCTTGCAGCAGTCATCGCTGCATTCGTGTTCGGTATGGCAGGGAATATCCAGAAGAGCAAGGTCGTTGCTGCCACAGTGGGACAGCAGGCGTCTGATATTCAGATCACTTATCAGGGTGGGGCGGACGACGCATCCGTGCAATACCTGAAAATTGCAGTCCCCGGCAACGCAACGGCGTATGCCGGACCATGGTATACTGGATTGGCCGATGGCGGATCTACGGCGGCTAATGGTGTGGCAAGTGCGGCTCTCTTAGCTACAGCTCCAGGTGTAAAACCATCCACTGGTTCTGTCTATATCCTCAAGGACAAGGGAACATCGGCACGAGACTCGGTTACGGTCACCTGTCACTTTGCAGATGGTTCTGAACAAGTGATCATGGACACAACCGTATAACCATTTCTCTCTTTTTTCGCTTCACGTTTGAAGAAGCGGCATTATTTCCTGGCAAAAAAAAGAGTTGTACCTCGATTATTACCATTAAAAAATATCAGCATCAGGATCATTGATCCTCAATTGCCACCTATGTAGTGCCCGATCGGCTCCAGCGTCATCTTTTCGCGCTTGATCGCATCGATGGCGAGCGCCGCTGCCCGTGCTGCCTGGATGGTGGTGATATACGGGATGCTGAAATCGACGGCCGCCCGCATGATCTGGTAGTGATCCTGCCGTGACTGCTTGTCGGTGGGTGTGTTGATGATGAGCCGTATCTCCCCGTGCCGCATCATGTCGATGACATTGGGTGAACCCTCTTTTACCTTGCGCACGAGGTGCGCTTCAACGCCGGCTTCGTGGAGATACTCCACCGTTCCTTCCGTGCCGTACAGGATCAGCCCGAGATCGCGGAGTTTCCGTGCGATTGGGATTACCTCGTCCTTCTGTTCCATGTTGACCGAAACAAAGATGTTGCCTTTGAGCGGGAGTTCGTTATCCGCCGAAATGCATGCCTTGTAATACGCGAGCCCGAAGTCGTAGTCAATTCCCATTACTTCACCGGTGCTCTTCATCTCAGGACCGAGCATCGTATCCACGCCCAGTAATTTGTTGAATGGGAGCAGTACTTCCTTGACAGCCACATGGCTGATCTCCCGTTCGCGGTAGCCGAGGTCGCGCAGTTTCTTCCCGATCATTACCTTCGCGGCAATCTTTGCAATCGGGAGCCCGGTTGCCTTGGAGACAAACGGTACCGTCCGGCTCGCCCGCGGGTTTGCCTCGAGCACATAGACAATATCATTTTTTACCGCGAGCTGGAGGTTTACGAGCCCGACAACACCGAGCGCGAGCGCGATCCTGCGGGTGTGGTCCCGGACCTTCTCAATTACCGCTGGTGACAGGGACTGCGTTGGGATCACGCACGCGGAATCCCCGGAATGGATACCTGCCTGCTCGATGTGCTCCATGATGCCGCCGATCAGCACCTCCTCGCCGTCACAGACCGCATCCACATCAAGTTCGATCGCATTCTGGAGGTAGGAGTCGATCAGTACCGGGTGGTTCCGGCTTACCCGCACCGCTTCCTTCATATACAGCTCAAGTTCGGTTGCATCGTGGACGATCTCCATCGCCCTGCCACCAAGTACATACGAGGGGCGGACAAGCACGGGATACCCGATCTTTTCAGCTTTCTCCCGTGCCTCCCCTTCGGAATACGCGGAGGTGTTGGGTGGGCTGGGGATCCTGAGCTTGTCGAGAAGGACGCTGAACCGGTTGCGGTCCTCCGCAATATCCATCGCATCCGGGCTCGTTCCCAGAATTTTTGTTGCAAGACCCAGCCTCCTGATCTCCTGCTCAATGGGGACCGCGAGGTTGACCGCGTTCTGCCCGCCGAACTGGACCATTACGCCCTGATAGTGGTCTTTTTTTAAGATGTTTGCCACGTCTTCCAGCTGCATCGGTTCGAAGAAGAGGCGGTCTGACGTGTCAAAATCGGTAGACACCGTTTCGGGATTGTTGTTGACGATATGAACCTCAACGCCCTCCTCGCGCAGCGCTTTGACCGCATGGACCGTGCAGTAATCGAACTCGATCCCCTGCCCGATGCGGATCGGGCCTGAGCCGAGTATGAGCACTTTCTGGGTATCTGTGGGCTCGATCTCGCAGAACGGTTCGCAGGTCGAGTAGAAGTAGGGAGTCCGTGCCGGAAACTCCGCGGCACACGTATCAACCATCTTGTAGGCAGGCATTCCTGAAACGGCCTCGATCTCCTCAACTGGCTTACCGGAGAGCCTGCTGATCTCGTAATCTGCAAACCCGTACCGTTTTGCCTGCATGATAGTGTCCGGATCGCAGGATGCTGCAAGGCACTCCTCCATGCCGACAATATTTTTAATCTTTTCCAAAAAGAACGGGGTAATCGAGGTCAGGGAGACAACCTCGTCAATGGAAAAGCCCTGCCGGAACGCATCGAAGAGCGTGTGGAAGCGTTCATCGGTCGGCCGTGAGAGGATCATGCGGATCTCACTATGGCTCGTGTGGACGGTGACATCGGTGTCGATCGAGCGCTTCGCCTTCATGAACGCTTCTTCAAGGGTCCGCCCGATCGCCATCACCTCCCCGGTGCTCTTCATTGAGGTCGTGATGGTGCGGTCCGCCCCTTTGAACTTGTCAAACGGCCAGCGGGGGACTTTTACCACCACATAGTCAATCGTGGGTTCGAATGACGCGGGTGTGCAACCGGTGACCGTATTCATGATCTCATCGAGACGGAGTCCGATTGCGATCTTCGCTGCAACTCTGGCAATGGGATACCCCGTCGCTTTTGACGCGAGTGCTGACGAGCGCGATACACGGGGGTTCACCTCGATCACACGGTACTGCCCGTCAAGGTACGCGAACTGGATGTTGCAGCCGCCCTGCACATCCAGCGCTCGGATGATCTTGATCGCCGCACTCCGCAGCGTCTGGAACTCGTCGTCCCGCAGCGTGAGGATCGGTGCGACGACCACGCTCTCCCCGGTATGGATCCCCATGGGATCGACATTTTCCATCCCGCACACGATGATGCAGGTATCCGCGGAGTCCCGCATCACCTCGAACTCGATCTCCTTCCAGCCCATCACGCTCGCCTCGATGAGCACCTGGTGGATGCGTGAACGGGAGAGACCGATCTCGACAATGCGGATCAGTTCCTCCCGCGTCTTTCCGATTCCACCCCCCGCTCCGCCAAGCGTATAGGCAGGACGGACGACAGCCGGAAGCCCGACAGCCTGTATGGCGTCATCAATCTGGGAAAGGCTTGTGAGGATTATGCTTTTAGGAATTGGCTCGCCGATGCTCTGCATCAGGTCGCGGAATTTTTCCCGGTCTTCCCCACGGTAGATCGCCTCAAGCGGGGTCCCGAGGATCTCGACCCCTTTCAGTGCCCCCTTCTCAGCGAGTTCCGCGGTCATGTTGAGCCCGGTCTGTCCTCCCATTCCGGATAGGACACCGTCAGGTTTCTCCTTTTCAATGATCTTTGCGATGATATCAGCGCGGAGGGGCTCGATATAAATCGTATCCGCCATCTCGGGATCAGTCTGGATCGTCGCGGGGTTGGAATTGACAAGGACGACCTGTACCCCTTCCTCCCGCATCGCCCGGCACGCCTGGCTTCCGGAAAAATCAAATTCAGCCGCCTGCCCGATCTGGATGGGGCCTGATCCAATGATCAGCACTTTTTTGATGTGGTCTTTCTTGGGCATTATGCGAGCCTCCGGAACAGGCCGTCAAAATAGTGACATTCCGTATCGCGCGGACCGGCGTGCGCCTCTGGGTGGAACTGTACGCAGTTGATCTTGAGGTTTTCATCCTCGAATCCCTCTACTGTGCCATCGTTTGCATTGACAAACGTTACGTCGCTCCCTTCGGGCAGGGAATCTCCATCAACCGCAAAGCCATGGTTCTGAGTGGTGATAAAAATCCTGCCGTCCTTGTACTTGACCGGCTGGTTTGAGCCCCGGTGCCCGAACTTGAGCTTATAGGTGTCCCCACCCAGCGCGAGTGCCGAGATCTGGTTCCCCATGCAGATGCCAAAGACGGGGAGCTCGCCGATACATTTTTTTACGGTCCTTATGGTCTGTTGTGCGGTCTTGGGGTCACCCGGACCATTGGTGATAAACAGGCAGTCCGGTTCGCAGGAGAAGATGGCGTCGGATTTTACATTATGCGGGAATATGTACAGGTCGCCGTTGCGTACAGAGAGACTCCGGATCATATTTTTCTTGAGCCCGAGGTCGATGATGGCGATCTTTTTGCCGGTGCCGGGAACGCGGTAGGGTTTTGTGCAGGAGACGGCCGGAATGAGATTATAGTCAGAGATCGGGGCGGTCTTTTTCGCAAGTTCAGCCGCATGTTCCCCGTTGTCATCCCCGACAATCAGGGCAGCACGGAGCGTCCCCTTCACCCTTGTCTTGATGGTGAGGCTGCGGGTGTCAATACCGCATAAGCCAAAAAGACCATTCTCTTCGAAATATTCCCGGATAGTCGGGCGGACATCCGGCTTCTCGCAGATCTCGCGGCACACGGCGCCAAGCGCCATTACCCGATCGCTCTGGGCATTGTAAGCGTCCATTCCGTAATTCCCGATCAGCGGGAAGGTGAACATCAGGATCTGCCCGTAATAGCTGGGATCGGTCAGTGCCTCCGTGTACCCGGTCATTAAAGTGTTGAAGACAAGTTCCCCGGAACACTGACCCTCAACACCAAAACCTTCTCCTGTGACAAACGTCCCATCCTCAAGACCCAGAACCGCCTTCATGATTTCCGTACACAATTTGTCGGTAAGGTTATTAACGATAGTGCAGAGCGAAGTTTGAGGGGGCTTAAAACCATCAGGGAACGCGCAATTTTTTAGGACCCGACAATCGGGTTTTTTTGGCACGAGGGATATGCATAAAAAGGAAAAGAGTGGACATTCACATACAAAAACCGGATCGTGAGGTGAAGAAACATGGGAACGTTAGGAAGAAAGATAGTTGATACCGACGTCGTCGAACTGGTCAAACAGCTCAACAAGGCGTACAGCGATGAATGGCTAGCATACTACCAGTACTGGATTGGTTCAAAGATAGTCCGAGGGCCCAACAAGGAGGCGGTTATTGCCGAGCTCACCCTGCATGCGACGGAAGAACTCGGGCATGCAACCCTGCTCACCACGAGGATCATCCAGCTCGGAGGGACGCCGGTGACCAAACCGCAGGAATGGTACAAACTAACCAACTGCGGCTACGATGCGCCCGATGATCCGTATGTGATCAAGGTCCTCGAGCAGAACATCAAGGGTGAGCAGTGCGCCATCAAGACCTACAACAGCCTTATGAAAAAAACCAAGGATAAGGATCCTGTTACCTATAACATCCTGCTCGGTATCCTCCAGATGGAAGTCGGGCATGAGGAGGATTTGCAGGCTCTTCTCGAAGATATCGAAGTGATGATGAGGAACCGCTGATTTTTTTTCGCATTTGCATACGGTGCTGAAGGTCCGGTAAACCCTGCCTTCATCCCTTTCTGGTCGTGAAGATACGGTATTTCGTATCTTCGCCCCATCCTGGTAGTGAGTCACCAGTGAGAGCCCCTATCCCCATTTTTAAATAGTATACCTCTCAATCTTCTGCCATTGACAGGAACGTGAGGATTTTCATGGATGTCGAACACGTAAGTGGCAGGAAGGCTGGCGATGTGATGCTCTATGCGCTAAGCACCTGCCAGTGGTGCAACAAGACAAAGCAGCTGCTCAAGGATCTCGGTATTGATTTCCATTTTGTCTATGTCGATCTCCTTGATGAAAAAGGGCAGGACAGGGCTCTATCCGACATGGAGAAGTGGAACCCGCGCGGGTCATTTCCAACACTTGTGATAGACGACAAACGGTGTATTGTGGGGTTCCGGGAAGATGAGATTCGTGGGGTGTTTGTAAAATGACACTGCCGATCATCGCTGAACCTCTCGTGGATGCAACCTATACAACTCTTAAAAAAGAGGCAGAAGACGGTGGTTACCGGTTCAACCCGGATGCAGATTTTACAAAAAACCTTGTCCGGGGATTACTGAAGAATGAGCAGCGGTATGGCTACCGTGCATGTCCCTGCCGCCTTGCTTCCGGGAAAAAAGAAGAAGACGTA